>REDB01000063.1 GCA_007693685.1 Oceanospirillales bacterium | reverse complement strand
ATTGGTCGGGACGGCAGGATTTGAACCTGCGACCCCTTGCACCCCATGCAAGTGCGCTACCAGGCTGCGCTACGCCCCGACTGTACTTATACCTTGTATCTGGATCTGATGATGAGATCCGAAGAGGGTGCAAATATTACACCAAGGGATTGAATCTGTGAAGCTTTTATTTAACTGATTTTAATAACTTAAGTACGTCATCTAATTCATTGATAGTCTGTCGAATCAGCTGCTGATAACGAGTGGTATCATCACTGGCTTCATCACTACTTAACCATTGACGAGCACCTGTAATAGTAAAGCCTTGCTCGTACAGCAGATTTCTAATCTGCCGTATGAGCAATAAATCTTGTCGCTGGTAATAACGGCGGTTGTTACGCTTTACCGGCTGTATCTGTTTGAACTCTTGCTCCCAGTAACGCAGTACGTGAGGCTTGAGATCGCAAAGCTTTGCGGCCTCTCCTATCGTAAAATAACGCTTACCTGGAATGGGTTCCAGCTCAGGACTCTTCTCTCCGGCTTCCGGCATAGGTGTCCACACGCTCCTTCAGTTTTTGGCCAGGCCTAAACGTGACCACCCTACGTGCTGAAATTGGCACTTCTTCGCCCGTTTTCGGGTTCCGACCAGGGCGCTGACGTTTGTCGCGCAAGTCAAAATTCCCAAAACCTGAGAGTTTAACCTGTTCGTTGGATGCCAGACATTCACGTATTTCGTTAAAAAAAGATTCTACCATCTCTTTGGCTTCGCGTTTGTTCAAGCCTAGTTCGTCGAATAAACGTTCCGCCATTTCGGCTTTGGTCAAAGAGCTCATGACAATCACCCTGTTTTTATTCTCTCAATGATGCACCACAATCATTTGTTAGTGCGGCCACAACAGCGTTAACGCTATTGTTTATTTCTTCATCAGTAAGAGTGCGCGAAGGATGCTGCCAGGTCAAGCCCAAAGCAAGACTTTTTCTTCCTGCTTCAATACCTTGACCCTGATATAGGTCAAAAAGTGTGACTTTTTTTAGTGCATCGCCCGCTGCTGCTATAACTGTACGACGAATTTCATCAAAATTGACCTGCTCCGCAACCAATAAAGAAAGGTCGCGACGCATTTCTGGGTATTTAGATAAGGCCGAATAACGCGGTAAGCGTCCTAAGGTAACAGCATCTTGCTGTAATTCAAATAGATACACAGGACCGTTTAAATCGAGCTTTTTCATCAGCAACGGATGAAGCGCGCCAATGAAGCCGATGACTTCACCATCTCTAACCACTTGAGCAGCTTGACCAGGGTGAAGAGCTGGATGCTCAGCCGCTTCAAAGCTAAAGGCCTCTGCACAGCCACCTAAAGCGAGCAAGCTTTCTACATCACCTTTGATATCAAAGAAATCGATTTTATCCTTTCCAGCGGTCCAACCTTCAGAGTCACGATTGCCGGCTATCACACCAGCAATGGTATTTTGCTGAAGTAAGCCACCGTTTACTTGTGGCAGAAAACGCTGGCCAGTCTCGAATAAACGGATACGGCTTTGTTGACGATTTTGATTGTAGGAAACTGCTTTAATTAAACCAGGCCAGAGTGTTGTGCGCATGACAGCCATCTCTGCTGAAATGGGATTGGCAAGCGCTAACGGCTTAGTATTTGGATCGAACTGAGCGGATAATCCTGCTTCAATAAAACTGTAGGTAATCGCTTCTTGATAGTCACGACTCATCAAATGACGACGAATACGATTTAATGTGACTTGTCTTTCTGCAATCGGTGGCAATGGTAATTGCGCTATTGGCGTGCGCACTGGCAAATTATCATAACCATAAACTCGCGCAATCTCTTCGATCAAGTCTACTTCAAGGGTGATATCAAAACGCCATGAAGGCACGGTAACATCCCAGGCTTGATCATTTCGACGATTTAGAGTCATTCCCAAACGTGTCAGAATATCTTCAACCGTTGCTTGAGGCATCTCCATAGCTAACATCGAATTGACGCGAGAATCTCTTAGGGTAACAACAGGAACTGTCGGAAGATCTGCTTCACTAACCGCTTCTGTCACAGGACCGGGTTCACCACCAACAATATCGAGTAAGAGTGCAGTTGCACGTTCAATCGCTTTACGTTGAAGCTGCCAATCGACGCCGCGCTCGAAGCGATGTGATGAATCAGTATGTAGACCGTAGTTTCGTGCACGACCGACGATAGATAAAGGACTAAAGAAGGCGCTCTCTAAAAAGATATCACGAGTTTCGTCAGTAACTCCGCTGGCATCACCACCCATGATACCGGCCATAGCTAAAGGCCCTTTGGCGTCGGTAATCAGTAAAGTGTCATCATTGAGAGTGACTTCAGTTTCATCCAGCAATACCAGTGTTTCACCTGCATTTGCCATGCGAACCACAATGCCTTCACTCAGTTTATTCAGATCGAAGGCATGCATTGGCTGTCCAAGTTCGAGCAGGACATAGTTGGTGACATCAACAACTGGATCGATAGAGCGAATCCCAGAACGACGAAGTTTTTCCTGCATCCACAAAGGAGTGGTTGCACCTGGGTTAATGTTACGGATCACACGTCCCACGTAGCGCGGGCATGCATGAGGAGCAGACAGGGTAACACTAAAGGTATCATCACAAACTGCCGCCACTTCATCGATCTGAATGTTAGCTACAGGCACCTGGTTCAGAACACCGACTTCGCGCGCTAAACCGGCAATACTTAAACAATCACCTCGGTTTGGCGTTAGGTCGACATCGATCAAGCTATCATTTAGATTTAAAAATTCACGCAGATCGACTCCTACGGGTGCATCAGGTGACAGCTCCATAATGCCGCCATGATCATCTGACAATCCAAGTTCATCTTCTGCGCAAAGCATACCCATGGACTCAACGCCACGCAGTTTCGCTTTCTTGATTTTAAAGTCGCCAGGCAGTATCGCACCGACACGAGCGAAGGAAGTCTTCAAACCTGCTCTAGCGTTGGCTGCACCGCATACGACTTGAAAGGTTTCATTGCCATCACTGACTTGGCAAACCTGTAATTTATCTGCATCAGGATGCTGAGCTGCGCTGATAATTTCGGCAACGACAACGCCTTCAAAATGACCCGCTACACCACTAACTTCATCAACTTCTAGACCAGCAAGGCTAAGCTGATCAGCAAGTGCTTGTGTTGATAGAGCGGGTTTAACCCATTCACGTAACCACTGTTCACTGAATTTCATTCTGCTTTCCTATAAAACCTGCTTGTTGATGAATTAACGAAATTGACCGAGGAAACGCAGGTCATTTTCAAAGAACAAACGCAGGTCATTGACGCCGTAACGCAACATTGCCAAACGCTCAACCCCCATACCAAATGCAAAGCCAGTATAGACTTCAGGGTCGATGCCAGAGTATTCAAATACTTTAGGATGAACCATTCCGCATCCGAGAACCTCAAGCCACTTACCATCTCCACGATCTATATCCACTTCGATGGAAGGCTCGGTAAATGGGAAGTAAGAAGGACGGAAACGAACTTTGACATCCTCTTCGAAGAATTCGCGCAAGAATTCTTCTAATGTGCCTTTAAGATCAGCGAAACTGACATCCTTATCTATTAACAGACCTTCTACCTGATGGAACATGGGGGAATGTGTCTGATCATAGTCGCAACGGTATACACGACCTGGACAGATGATGCGGATCGGAGGCTGCTTCTCTTCCATGGTTCGCACTTGCACAGGTGAGGTATGCGTGCGAAGTAGCGTGTGTGCATCGAAGTAGAAAGTATCATGCATAGCACGCGCTGGGTGATGAGCTGGAATATTGAGGGCTTCAAAGTTGTGATAATCATCTTCAACTTCCGGACCTTCAGCAACACTGTAGCCAATACTGCCGAAAAAGGCTTCAATTCGCTCTAGCGTGCGAGTCACAGGGTGCATTCCACCTAGATCTGTTTTACGACCAGGTAAGGTGACATCAATCTTTTCTGAAGCCAGTTTCGCACTGAGTGCGGCTTCTTCTAACAGCGCTTTTTTAGCATCAAGATCTGCCTGTAAGGCTTCTTTAGCTTCATTAATTTTAGCGCCCGCAGCTGGACGCTCTTCTGCCGAGAGTTTTCCAAGACCTTTCAATAGCTGGGTAAGCTCACCTTTCTTACCCAGATACTGAACACGCACCTCATCAAGTAGGCGCACATTATCTGCTTGCGCTACCGCTTGTTTACCCTGCTCCAACAATTGTGCAAGATTTTCCATCATGTAAACTCCGCAAAAAAAAGGGGAAGGTATGCACCCCTCCCCTTATCTATCAGTCTTTAACCTACCAATAGGTGGGTGTTGGCTTACGCCAGTGCAGCCTTAGCTTTTTCAACCACAGCAGTAAAAGCATGCTGTTGGTTAACTGCTAGATCAGCCAATACTTTACGGTCGATTTCGACGTTGGCTTTTTTCAGACCAGCGATGAAACGGCTGTAAGACAAGCCATTGATGCGTGCAGCTGCGTTGATACGAGCGATCCACAGAGCGCGGAATTGACGCTTACGTTGACGACGGTCACGGTAAGCATATTGACCAGCTTTGATAACCGCTTGTTTAGCAACACGGAATACACGGCTACGAGCACCGTAGTAACCCTTGGCCAGTTTCAGAATTTTCTTATGACGACGACGCGCCACAACACCACGTTTTACGCGAGGCATAACATTTCCTTCCTATAAAATTTCAGTCTTAACACAAGAGACACTTACAGTGTCGGGAGCATACGCTTAACCAGTTTGATATCACTCTCGTGAACCTGGGCCATAGGGCGAAGCTGACGCTTACGCTTAGTGCTCTTCTTGGTCAAAATGTGGCTTTTAAAGGACTGCTTGTGCTTGATGCCATTGGCAGTTTTTTTGAAACGCTTTGCCGCACCGCGGACAGTTTTAATCTTTGGCATTACTCTTCTCCACGCATTCGTTTATTAATTGGCCACTACGGGAAACAACAAAACCCACACACCGCTCAGAAGACTGTTCGGTTTGCGGGTTTGCTGCACGAGTGACTATTTCTTTTTCGGAGCAATCACCATGACCATTTGACGACCTTCCATTTTAGCACGCTGTTCAACGCTACCGTATTCAGTCAGATCAGCTTCGATCCGCTCTAACAGTTGCATGCCCAGCTCTTGGTGAGCCATCTCACGACCACGGAATCTAAGTGTTACCTTAGCCTTGTCTCCGCTTTCAAGGAAACGTATCAGGTTGCGCAGTTTTACCTGATAATCCCCTTCTTCCGTACCGGGACGGAATTTCACTTCCTTGACCTGCATCTGAGTCTGTTTCTTTTTAGCCTCATTTGCTTTCTTCTTCAGTTCGTACTGATGCTTTCCATAGTCCATAATTTTACAGACGATAGGATCAGAATCAGAGATCTGAACTAGGTCAAGTTCAGCCGCTTGAGCCATCTCAAGCGCCTGATCAATTGTTACGACACCAACCTGTGAACCATCTGCACCAATTAAGCGCAGTTCAGTTGCACGGATATTCTCATTAATGGGTGGCAACGCTGCTCGGCCACCTCTTTTGTTATCACGCCTGATAATTCTATCTCCTGACGAGTTCTTTATTCTTGAGCCGCCTTGCGGCTGATCTCAGCATTAAGCTGTGCAATCAGATCATCAACGGCAACACTACCTAGATCTTCACCTGTACGTGTACGCACAGCCACACTGCCGGATTCCACTTCTTTGTCACCTACCACTAACAAGTAGGGCACTTTCTGTAAAGTGTGCTCGCGGATTTTAAAGCCGATCTTCTCGTTTCTCAAGTCTATATCGGAACGAATTCCCGCTTCTTGCAGTTTTTCGTTCACTTTTTGACAAAAATCAGCTTGTTTATCGGTAATATTCAAAACAACCGCTTGTTTTGGACTTAACCAAAGTGGCAATGCGCCTGCGTAATGTTCTATTAGTATACCTATAAAGCGTTCAAAAGACCCGAGAATTGCACGATGTAACATCACCGGAACTTCACGATCACCTGCTTCGTTCACAAACTGAGCACCTAGGCGACCCGGCATCGAGAAATCTACCTGAATGGTACCACACTGCCAGACACGTCCGAGACAATCTTTTAACGAGAATTCAATTTTAGGACCATAGAAGGCACCTTCACCTGGCAACTCGTCCCAATCTAGTCCAGCTGCATCAAGTGCATCAGCAAGCGCCTTTTCGGCCTTATCCCAGCTTTCATCAGAACCCACACGTTTTTCAGGGCGAGTAGACAGTTTGTAGATAACATTGGTGAAGCCGAAATCGTTGTACACTTCATGCAAGAAGTCGATAAAACTGGCAACTTCAGATTGAATACTGCCTTCCGCACAGAATATATGCGCATCATCTTGGACAAAGCCACGCACACGCATAATACCGTGTAGCGCACCTGATGGCTCATTACGATGACATGAACCAAACTCAGCCAAACGCAGCGGCAAATCACGGTATGAGCGTAAACCTTGATTAAACACTTGAACGTGACATGGGCAATTCATCGGCTTGATGGCAAAGTCACGGCTTTCTGAGTGAGTAGTAAACATCTCCTCATGAAACTTATCCCAATGACCGGATTTCTCCCATAGACTGCGCTCAACGACCATCGGAGTCTTGATCTCTTGGTAGCCATGCTTAATCTGCTTAGCACGCATGTACTGCTCAATCTGTTGATAAATTTTCCAGCCATTCGGATGCCAGAACACCATTCCCGGTGCTTCTTCTTGCATGTGGAAAAGATGCAAGGATTTACCCAGTTTGCGGTGATCACGCTTTTCGGCTTCTTCTAAACGGAATAGATATTCTTTCAGATCTTTCTTATCACCCCAGGCAGTACCATAGATACGCTGTAGCATTTCATTTTCAGAGTTACCACGCCAATAAGCGCCAGCCACTTTCATCAGCTTGAAAACTTTGATGTGACCAGTCGAAGGTACGTGAGGACCACGGCAAAGATCAATGAACTCACCCTGTTTGTAGAAAGACAAAGGTTGATCTGAAGGGATATCGCTAATGATTTCGACCTTGTAAGACTCACCCATCTCTTCAAACAGCGCTACCGCTTCATCACGACTCATGAGTGAGCGATGAACGGGTAAATTCTGCTTAGATAATTCATTCATTCGCGCTTCGATCTTTTCGAGATCTTCTGGCGTGAAGGGACGCTCGTAGGCAAAGTCGTAGTAGAATCCGTTGTCGATTACAGGACCGATCGTGACCTGCGCGCCCGGAAACAAATCTTGTACAGCCATCGCCATTAGGTGCGCACAAGAGTGACGGATAATATCAACGCCCTCTTCGTCTCTTGCCGTAACGATAGCAAGTTGTACGTCTTCGTCGATGGTGTAACTGGTGTCGACTAATTGGCCATTAACTTTGCCAGCTAAAGCGGCTTTAGCAAGACCAGCGCCGATATCGGCGGCGACATCAAATACGGAAACAGGTGCATCGAACTGGCGTGAACTGCCGTCCGGGAGTGTAATTACAGGCATGAGTAAGTCCTTATCTTAGTGGTGACCCCTACGACAGGCCACATAAGCATATTGAATGCTGGAAAATAAAAAGCCGTACAAACCAAGTACAGCTGATTGATATTATACAGACATGAAGTTGAAATTCTAGCGTTCACCTATGCTTATGCTAGGGAGTGCTGTGATCAGTTTCAGACAACCAACTCCCCACAAAACTATTCTTCACTAGTTGTCGAATATGATCTTCCGTTAAGGGCAAAGCATCAATAATGGCATTAAAGTTATCCATTACATAACCACCAAAATAGGCAGGATCATCAGAGTTTACGGTCACCAACAAACCCATCTCTAGGGATCGAAGAACCGGGTGATCTGCTACATCTTTAATGACGCACAGTTTTAAGTTCGATAAGGGACACATGGTTAAAGGAATTTGCTCTTTGACCAGTCTAGCCACCAACGCACTATCTTCTAGCGCACGATTGCCATGATCTATTCGCTGAACATTCAATAGATCTAAAGCTTGCCAAACATATTCAGGAGGGCCTTCCTCGCCTGCATGCGCGGTAACACGCAAACCCAGTTCACGACACTTGGCAAAGACTTGAGTAAACTTCTCAGGTGGATGACCCACTTCCGATGAATCTAGACCAACACCATCAATGACACTTAACCACGGCTCGGCTAGTGCTAGGGTTTCGAAGGCGCTTTGTTCCGACAAGTGACGCAGGAATGACATGATCAACTTAAAACTGATGCCTAATTTTGACTGACCCGCCAATAAGGCGTTATGTATTCCTCGAATTTGCGTATCAAATGGAATACCTCGTTCAAGGTGCCCTTGAGGGTCAAAAAAGATCTCGGTATGAACAACACCATCCTGATGAATCCGCTGTAAATACGCCCATGTCAGATCATAAAAGTCTTGTTCGGTCTGTAACACCGACATTCCTTGGTAATAAAGATCCAGAAACTCTTGCAGATTATTAAATTGATAAGCCTGTCGAATCTCTTCAACCGATCTATAAGAGAGTTGAATACCATTACGCTTAGCCAATTCAAACATCAACTCAGGCTCTAAACTGCCTTCGATATGCAGATGCAATTCAGCCTTAGGTAGTGATAAAGCCAATGCTTTAAGTTCAGATTTAGTCACCATATCACTGCTCTATCTTATCCAAATGAACCGCTAACTCATTAATTTTTGTCACCGTATCCTTTATTAACGCATCTATCTCACTGCTGGATTTCTTTGAGTTGGCAGCCAAACTTCTTACTTCATCAGCCACTACAGCAAAGCCACGTCCAACCTCACCCGCTCGAGCAGCTTCAATTGCGGCATTTAGTGCCAGTAGGTTTGTCTGCTCTGAAATATTGTTTATGGCGCTAACAATTTGACTGATTTTCTCACTCACGCTTAGAACATCTTGCATAGCTTCATGAGTTTCTTTAACTGCTTCTTTACGATTGGTGATGTCGATACCAAACATCACATACTGCGTCACTTCGCCTCTGAAGTTTTTCAAAGAGCAAAGACGAGCATCAAGAGAAAGTGTTTTATCTGCGTTATTCACATGCAATTGCAGAACAACTATACCCGTATCTTCAAGAGTTTTTCGCTGAACCTCAGTCAGGTTACTAAACATCATATTGGCAAAATCTTGCTCAGGAATCAGGTGACTTAATTTTTCTTTTAGCAAGTCATTTACACTTAAAACTCGTCCGTTAGAGTCAGTTTCTAACAAGACTAACGCGCCACCAATAGCGTTTAACTTCCGAGTGAAATCCAAAGCCATCTGCTTTACAGCAGTAATATTTG
>REDB01000168.1 GCA_007693685.1 Oceanospirillales bacterium | reverse complement strand
ACTGAAAAAACAGAGTTTAACCACCTTGAAGAAGTTGTGCGTCGTCTTGCACTGAGTCGCTTTGATGTTAGCTTTACGCTTGCTCATAACGCTAAAACGCTTTATCAATTGAAACCTGCTCAATCTGAGATAGAGCAGGAAAGGCGTTTGTCTTTACTGTTAGGACAGCCGTTTATTGAACACGCTTTGGTTGTGGATATGAGTGCCGAAGCTTCCGGTTTACGACTCTATGGTTGGATAACACAACCCACTCACTCACGCAGTCAGGCTGATCAGCAGTATTTCTTTGTTAATGGACGTATTATTAAAGACAAAGTGGTCAGTCATGCGGTGCGTCAAGCCTATCAAGATGTGCTCTATAACGGACGACACCCAGCCTTTGTGTTGTATCTTGAGTTAGATCCTGCTCTGGTCGATGTCAATGTACATCCTACTAAACACGAAGTGCGTTTCCGTGAAAGTCGCTTAGTACATGACTTTATATATCGCTCTTTGCATCGTGTCATTGCCCAAATGACACCCGCTAGTGTGATTGAATCCAGTTCTCAGGTTGCGCAACCTTTGTCAATGGCAACTGTGCCTGCTCAGACCTTTGATCAGAGTCGCTTTCATTTGCCACCACAAGCTCCTTCAGCGGGTGCTGTTGACAGGCAAATTCAACACTATGGTCAGTTATATCCGCAAGGATCGTCTAGTTCTCGATTCAATCCAGAAAGTGCTAGCTTTGTTGGGCAATCTGCAGAAAAGTTTGTTGAAGGTGTTGCAGAGCCAAATACCGATGGTACTCCTCCGTTAGGCTTTGCGCTGGCTCAGCTGCATGGGATTTATATTCTTTCTCAATCCGCCAATGGGCTTATTTTAGTTGATATGCACGCAGCGCATGAGCGTATTGTTTATGAACGAATGAAGCTGGCGCTTACTCAAGATCGCTTGCGCAGTCAGCCTTTGCTGGTTCCTGTCAGTATGGCAGTTAGTCGTCGAGAAGCTGAAACTGCTGAAGCTAATACAGAACTATTTGAGCGCTTAGGCTTTTTAGTGCAGCGTTTAGGAGATGAAACGCTAGTTATTCGAGAAGTGCCCGTTTATCTTGCCAAATCCGATGTGTCTCAATTAGTCAGAGATGTGTTGGCTGACTTGCAGGAACTGGGAGGTAGTCAGCGCATTGAAAACCAAATCAATGAACTGTTAGGAACGATGGCCTGTCATGGAGCAGTTAGAGCTAATCGACAATTAACTTTGACAGAGATGAATGTATTATTGCGTGACATGGAGCAGACAGAGCGGAGCGGTCAATGTAATCATGGGCGTCCGACTTGGATCAGCCTAACCCTTTCTGAGTTGGATAAGTTATTTCTCCGTGGCCAGTAATTCAAAACCTCTAGTTGTTTGCCTGATGGGGCCTACTGCATCAGGTAAAACTGATTTGGCAATGCAAATAGCCGATCATTTGCCGGTCGAGTTGATCAGTGTTGATTCAGCGTTAATCTATAAAGGGATGGATTTAGGTACTGCTAAGCCCGATAGCGAAACTCTTCAGCGCTACCCTCATCAACTAGTTGATATTAAAGATCCATCAGAAAGCTATTCGGCAGCAGAGTTTCGAGAAGATGTGCTTAGGTTAATACAACAGGCTCAAGAGAATGGCAGGCTACCCCTGTTAGTCGGTGGAACGATGATGTATTTCAATGCGCTGCTAAAGGGTATGGCAGAGCTGCCTGCTTCAGATCCAGAGTTGCGTGCGGAGTTAGATCAGCGTATCAAAAACGAGGGCATCGAACGACTTCATGCTCAGTTGCAAGTGTTAGATCCAGAATCAGCAAAGCGATTACATCCAACCGATACTCAGCGAGTTCAGCGCGCTTTAGAAGTGTTTTTGTTAACTGGTAAATCCCTGACATCACACTGGCAAGCCCAGCAAAAGGTTGAATTGCCTTTTGAGCCTTTATGTATAGGTTTAATGCCAGCGGATCGTGCTTGGTTGCATCAACGAATAGCGTTACGTTTTCAGATCATGTTAGCGGCAGGATTTGAGCAAGAGGTTGCTTCTTTGTATCAAAGAGGTGATCTTCATGAGGGCTTGCCTTCTATTCGCTGTGTCGGTTACCGGCAAATGTGGCAATATTTTAAAGGCCAATTAAACTATCAGCAAATGAGCGAAAAATCTGTGGTTGCCACGCGGCAGTTGGCCAAGCGACAATATACATGGTTAAGAAGTTGGAATAATTTACATCAGTTATCGCAACATAAGCAGAATAACCTTCAAGATTGCTTGAAGTTGATAGAGGGTCGCGTTATATAATGCTATGCTTTTGTGCATTGCAGCTAACTCATGGGGTGACCAAGTCAGTTGTAATCACCAAGAATTATAACTAAACGTAAATTTATGACTGAATGTTTTCAGCCAAGGAGCTAATAATGTCAAAAGGGCAATCATTACAAGACCCTTACTTAAATGTGTTACGCAAGGAACGGGTTCCTGTTTCAATTTTCCTCGTCAACGGTATTAAGTTGCAGGGTCAAATTGAATCATTTGATCAATTCGTTATATTGCTGAAGAACACTGTCAGTCAGATGGTATATAAACATGCTATCTCAACTGTTGTTCCCTCAAGACCTGTCAAACTGCCGCAGCCTGAAGATAAGCCTGAAGAGTGAGTAATTTGATTGTTTTTTGAGCGTCCGCAGTCTGGAGAGCGCGCCATTCTGGTGCACATTGATTTAGCATCAGAGGCAGAGGCAGAAGACCCAAGAGAGTTGGAAGAGCTTGCACTATCTGCAGGTGCAGATCCCATTTGCTTTTTGCAAGGTACCCGTTCTGATCCCAGTCCTCGTTTTTTCCTTGGTAAAGGAAAAGTTCAAGAGTTGGCAGAGTTGGTCACCCTGCATGAAGCAGAGTTAGTTATTTTTAACCACTCGCTTAGTCCTGCCCAAGAACGAAATATCGAGCGTGAAATAAAGTGTCGTGTGTTGGATCGAACCGGTCTGATACTGGATATTTTTGCTCAACGAGCACGAACTCATGAAGGTAAGCTTCAGGTTGAGTTAGCTCAGCTTGAACATATGTCGACTCGTTTGATCCGAGGTTGGACTCACCTTGAGCGTCAGAAAGGTGGTATTGGTCTAAGAGGACCGGGTGAAACTCAGCTTGAAACTGATAGACGTTTATTGCGTGCTCGAATTAAGGCGATTTTGAAGCGTCTTGATAAAGTTCGTAAGCAGCGAGATCAGGGTCGGAGAGCAAGAGTAAGAGCAGAAATTCCAACGGTATCATTGGTAGGCTATACCAATGCCGGAAAATCAACACTGTTCAATAGCATCACCTCAGCTAATGTTTACGCTGCTGATCAACTCTTTGCTACGTTAGACCCAACCTTGCGAAAAGTGCAGTTGCCGGATGCTGGACCAATGATTCTGGCAGATACCGTTGGTTTTATTCGACATTTACCTCACAAGTTAGTCGAAGCCTTTAGGGCAACTCTGCAAGAGACAGCTGAAGCTGATTTGCTTTTGCATGTCATAGACTGTCATGATGAAGATCGGCAAGTTCATATCGAACAAGTCAATAATGTACTGCATGAAATTGGCGCAGATGATCGACCGGTGCTACTGGTATACAATAAAATAGACCTTTTAGAGGATTTTGCTCCTCGTATAGATCTCGATGAAGATGGTGTGCCTGTCAGAGTATGGTTATCTGCTCAGCAAAATAGCGGTATCGATTTGCTGCTAGAAGCAGTTAACGAACGTTTATCTGGGTCTATGTTTGAAGGTACTCTTCAGCTTACGCCAGCAGAAGGGCAGTTTCGCTCTTTGCTGTATGCAAAAGAAGCCGTATTAGATGAACGGATTGATGATGATGGGCGTATCAATCTACGAGTCCGTTTACAGCAAAAAGACTTTCGACAAATGTTAAGTCGATTACATATACCAGCGGAACGATATTTGCCGGTTGTTGTCGATAACGATTAGCGGTTGCATCTGAGTGCTGCGGTCCATAAAATTTTACCCTTTAAATTTTGTTTTATAACGGAGAACACTATGGCCTGGAATGAGCCTGGCGGAAATGGCAAAAACCATGACCCCTGGAGTGGCGGCGGTGATAAAAATCCCGGCGGTGGAAATCGCAACAGCGGTGGTGGCGGTGGCGGCAACAATAACCAAGGTCCTCCGGATCTTGATGAGGCGCTGCAAAAGCTACAAGACCGCTTAAATGGCCTCTTCGGGGGTAATAAAGGCGGTTCGGGCGGTGGAGCGTCTGGTACAAGTGGCTCGGGTGGCAGCTTTAAGCTGCTAGGCATCGTGGCAATTCTAGCGTTAGTTGTTTGGGCAGGTATGGGCTTTTATACCGTTGACCAACAAGAGCGTGGTGTAGTGCTTCGACTAGGTAAGTTCCATACTGTGGTGAATCCAGGTTTGCAATGGAACCCGCCATTAGTTGACATCGTCAATTTGGTTAACGTTACCCAAGTTCGTATCCATGACCACCGTGCGCTAATGCTGACAGAAGACGAAAACATTGTTGATGTTGATATTAGTGTTCAATACATCGCTGAAAACCCAGAGTTTTTTACTCTTAAAGTACGCAGTCCGGAAGAGAGCTTAGCGCAAGCTGCTGAATCAGCTCTGCGTCAAGTTGTAGGTAGTTCTGATTTGAACTCTATTTTGACTGAAGGTCGTCAAATTATGGCGGTGTCGGTTCAAGAGCGTTTACAGCGTCATATGGACACCTATGAAACAGGTATCCGTATCGCAGGTGTTAACGTGCGTAACGCTCAAGCACCTTCACAGGTTCAAGATGCTTTTGATGATGTGATCAAGGCTCGTGAGGATGAGCAGCGTTCTATTAACGAAGCTCAGGCTTATGCCAACTCTGTCGTTCCAGAAGCTCGTGGTATCGCGCAGCGGATGTTTGAAGAAGCCAGTGCGTATCGCGAAGAAGTGGTTGCTAGAGCAAACGGTGAAACTCAACGTTTCTTGGCTTTGCTAACCGAATACCGTGCAGCACCTGATGTACTGCGTGAGCGTCTGTATATCGATACGATGCAAGCGGTCATGAGTAATAATCCAAAAGTGCTAATGGATCTTGAGAATGGTGGCAACAATGTCATGTTCTTACCATTGGATAAATTGATGGATCAGCGCGGTTCAGGTACAACAACACGTAGTTCTACAGGTAGTGCAGAGATGAATTTGCGTCAGTTAAATGACCAGATCACTGAGCAGGCACGTAATCGACAAGCCGGTAATCTGAGGGAGGGTCGATAAATGAAATCCAATTCAGTATTTGTTCTGGTTGTTGCTCTTGTAGCGGTATGGTTGGTTTCTGAGTCGGTTTATATCGTAAAAGAAACAGAGCGTGCTGTTAAATTGCGCTTTGGTGAGATCGTACAGCCTGATATACCACCTGGCTTGCACTTCAAAATTCCTTTCGTCAACACGGTGAAAAAGTTTGAAGCTCGTTTGGTGACCTTAGACTCGCGTCCTCAGTCTTTCTTGACTTTGGAAGCTAAGCGTTTGATCGTTGATTCCTTCATCAAGTGGCGTATTAAGGATGTAGAGCGATACTACACCGCGACATCTGGTGATGAAAATCGTGCGAACAGTCTTCTATCCAGTCGTATCGAAACTAACCTGCGTAACCAATTTGGTGAGCGTACGCTTAACCAGGTGGTATCAGGTGAACGTGAAGATCTAATGGATGAAGTGAATCGTGCTCTAAGCACTGTAGCAGAACGTGAACTAGGTATAGAAATTCTTGATATCCGTATCAAGCGTATCGATCTGCCTACTGAAGTATCTGCATCGGTTTACGATCGTATGCGTTCAGAGCGTCTTCGTTTGGCTCGTGAGCTTCGTGCTCGTGGTCTTGAGTTGGCAGAAGGTATTCGTGCAGATGCGGATCGTCAGCGCACGGTAATTACTGCGAATGCATTCAGTGCAGCAGAGATTATCCGAGGTGAGGGCGACGCGGAAGCTGCGAACATTTATGCTAATGCGTTTAGCCAAGATCAAGAGTTCTACTCTTTTGTACGTAGTTTGAATGCTTACCGCGAATCCTTTAGCGGTGGCGGTGATATTCTGGTGATGGAACCGAATAGCGAGTTCTTCCGCTTCTTCCAAAACCCGATGATTCGTCCAGCAAACTAGACTTAAAGCAGAATAAAAAGCGGGTGCCAATGGCACCCGTTTTTATGTTAGAATTAATCAACCGGGTAACTCCCGGTTTTTTTATGTACAGGAAGTACAGTATGCCACGGGCGCATGGATGCGCAGGAGTGGCGATGTACAGGAAGTGCTCGCAGAAAAAATTCGAATCACACGAGGAATCATGCATGGCATTGGCAGATAGATGGTTGCTGCCTGAAGGCATCAAAGAGTTGTTGCCGCCGCAAGCGCGACAAGCAGAATTGATGCGTAGACGCTTGTTGGATCTTTTTAATATCTGGGGCTATGAGTTAGTTATGCCTCCTTTGGTTGAGCACTTAGAGTCATTGCTGACCGGAACAGGTAGGGATCTTGATCTAAATACATTTAAAGTCACTGATAGCCTGAGTGGTCATGCCTTGGGTATTCGTGCAGATATTACTCCTCAAGTGGCACGAATCGATGCTCATCGTCTGCGAACAGAAGGGGTGAGTCGTCTCTGTTATTGCGGTTCTATTGTTCACACTCAGCCTTCACATATGCTGGCGAGTCGTAACCCACTGCAAGCTGGGGCTGAACTTTATGGTCATGCTGGTATTGATAGTGACTTTGAAGTGATTGCGCTGATGTTAGAAACATTGCATTTCGCAGGAGTCAATCAATCATTGACCTTGGATTTAGGTCATGTGGGTCCCTTTAGAGCATTAGTGCGTGAAGCACAGTTAACACAAGAGCAAAAAGAACAATTTATTGAATTGCTTCAGCGCAAAGCTATGCCCGAAATTGATAGTTTTGTTGCTTCTTTAGAGTTAGATGAGTCGTTACGTCAACAGCTTTTGGTATTACCTAGACTACATGGAACATTAGATGTCTTGGATCAAGCAGTTGATACACTCACTCAGCCGGAAGCCCATCAAGCAGTTGAATACTTGAAGCAGTTGGCGAATCGTGTGCAGCAGCAGTACCCTAATGTACGTTGTTATGTCGATTTAGCTGAGCTGCGCGGTTATCATTACCATACGGGTGTTGTCTTTGCTGCATATACCCCAAGTTTTGGACAAGCGCTGGCGAAAGGCGGGCGTTATGATGAAATAGGTCAAGATTTTGGCCGAGCAAGACCCGCTACTGGATTCAGTACCGATTTGAGTACCCTGATTGATCTGTCCGGTGTGTCAGCACAGTCAGAAAAAGCAGTTTTAGCCCCTGCAGCTAACCATGATGCATCATTACAGCTCGCAATTCGTGAGCTAAGATCTCAAGGTGTGCGTGTGATTCATGCATTGGATGGCGCTTTGACGCCAAGCAATTGCGATAGAGTACTTGAAAAGCAGGGTGACGAGTGGCTTGTTAAGTCGCTGTAATTTTTAACTTTAAATGAGCACATGAGACAGCAATGGGTAAAAACGTCGTTGTTCTAGGCACCCAATGGGGTGATGAAGGAAAAGGTAAAATCGTCGATCTTCTGACTGAAAAGATTGCAGCAGTGGTGCGCTTTCAAGGTGGTCATAATGCTGGTCATACACTGGTTATCGATGGTAAGAAGACAGTTTTACATCTAATTCCTTCAGGTATCCTCAGAGAAAACGTTCTCTGCTTGATAGGTAATGGTGTTGTTCTATCACCTGAAGCATTGCTTAAAGAGATCGCCGGTCTTGAAGCAACTGGAATTCCAGTTAGCAAGCGTTTACGTTTAAGCCCAGCGTGTCCTTTGATTTTGCCCTCGCATGTGGCACTTGATCAAGCAAGAGAATTAGCACGTGGCGAATCTAAAATAGGTACCACGGGTCGTGGCATAGGACCAGCCTATGAAGATAAGGTTGCTCGTCGTGGTCTACGCTTGGGTGATATTCGTGACCCTGAGACATTTGCAACTAAGCTTAAAGAAGTGCTTCGTTATCACAATTTTATGCTTGAAAACTACTATGGTGTTGAGCCGGTTGTTTTCGAAGAAGTTCTAGCTGAATGTATGTCCATGGCGGAAAAACTGCTGCCGATGATTGCTGACGTGACCGCGATACTTCATGATTTACGTCGCCAAGGTGCCAGTATCATGTTTGAAGGTGCGCAAGGTTCGCTCTTGGATATCGATCATGGTACTTACCCCTATGTAACTTCTTCAAACACTACTGCGGGCGGTACGTCGACTGGTAGTGGTTTTGGTCCCTTGTATCTTGATTACATCTTGGGTATTACCAAAGCTTACACCACTCGTGTGGGCGGTGGTCCCTTCCCAACTGAGCTTTCTTGCGAAGTAGGTAAGCGTTTGGCGGAAAAGGGTCATGAATTTGGCTCAACGACAGGACGTGCTCGTCGCTGTGGTTGGTTTGATGCTGTTGCACTCAAGCATGCTATCGAGATCAACTCGGTTTCCGGTATATGCTTAACCAAGTTAGATGTCTTGGATGGCTTGGAGCAGATCGGTATCTGTACTGGTTATCAAGATGCTCAAGGTCAGCCTGTTTACTCCCTAAGTGGCAGTGAGGACTATGAAGCGATTACTCCTGTTTACGAAATGATGCCAGGTTGGACTGAGTCTACTGTGGGCGTTAAAACAGTCGAGGCGTTGCCGGCCAATGCTCAAGCCTACATTAAGCGTTTAGAGGAATTGGTTGGTGCTCCAGTTGATATTATTTCAACGGGACCTGATCGAAACGAAACTATAGTGCTTCGCGATCCGTTCAACTGATTCTAAAGTGCTAATGAAAAACGGCCTGATCGGATATCCGATTAGGCCGTTTTTGTATCTGGGCTGTTTTTAGAGATGTTTTGATCAATAAGCTGAAGAAAACTGATCATCCAAGTGAGTGCGGTTGATCAGTTGAATGGATTAATCAGCGCTTTGTAGATTCTTAACCAGCAGTTTAAACATCTTCGGATTGGCGGCGACTAGGCTGCCAGATTGGCGATGAGCGTTTCCGCCTTTGAAGTCGCCGACTAAGCCACCTGCTTCTTGTAACAATAGAATGCCAGCATCCATATCCGCTTCGCTTAAGTCTGCTTGGAAGAAGCCGTCTAATCGACCTGCTGCTGTGTAGGCTAGATTAAGTAGTGCGGAGCCGCCATTGAAAAATTGTGCTCCCGCAACACTAAAACGATAAAGTTGCTTTTGGTGTTCCGCGAAGGCTTCTTCACGGTTACCGCCTTGTGCAAAACCACAACCTAATAGCGCTTGATGAAGTTG
>REDB01000194.1 GCA_007693685.1 Oceanospirillales bacterium | reverse complement strand
CTTTAACACCGTCGATCAATACCAGTGTGTGGTTGGAGTTTGAGCCTCGCAGAAACAGGCTAGTCATGGATCCTGCACCACCCGTACTCGCAAACTCAACTCCTGGTGTGCCTCGAAGTAGTTGTGCAACTGATTCGGGTTGTTGGCGTTCTATGTCTGCGCGGGTAATGACGGTGGTTGCTGCTAAGGTTTGGTCAGCGGGTTGTGACATTCTTAAGGGTGTCGTCACAGTGACCACTAAGGGGTCAAGTGTTGTTTGAGCATGAAGTGGCAAGCTGATGGCAGCGACTGCGCTTAACACTAGTGTTCTATTGAATAATGGAGTTTTCAAATCTAAATCCTCATACGCTAAATTAGGGCGTGATGAGGGAGGGAAAGCCAAAAGCACAGCGCTGTCGTATTGACAGTTCTGATTGTTTGACTGGGTGAAGCCCTCCGCAACACCAACAGTGTTCCCACTTAGGCCGGTATCCGGGCTTGATGCGGCGCAGTGCGCAGATCATCGCGCCTTCCCATGCAAAAAAGCACAGTGGCATGAGCGATGACAACATCTTACCGTTGCGGGGGCAGCACAGGCTTTTGACGGATGTCAGCACCTGTTTCCCGTTTAACTCTGAATTGAAACATTATTCCAAAGACAGAGCACCTGAGTGTAGGAAAATTGAAGCGCACGTAGTATACGTGATCTAAACAGATGAAGTCATCTTAGCTTTCCGTTATCCTGCTTTGCTTTGATCTGATTTCTAGGCTGAGATGAATCAAACGAATCTGCTGTTACAGAGAAAAGCAATGATAGGATTGATCTTTATGATACTTTCTACGGCCTCAATGGCCGATGAGAGAGATCATAAAGCCTATCAACGTATCGCATCATTGGATCTCTGTATGGATTGGTTACTAGCTTACTATGCAGATCCTTCAAATGTTTTAGCCTTGTCACCTTTGCATCAACGTTATCCTTTACCTATCAATACAGCTAAGTGGCCTGTTCATGATGGATCGCTTGAGCAGCTTTTTAGTTTAGATCCAGATTTGGTCATTGTGGGCGAGTTTAATGCGTTGATGCTGCGCTCTCAGTTGCAGCGTTTAGGGATTAATGTAGAGGTGTTTGCCTTACCTCGCTCTTTAATTGAAGTTGAGCATTACCTGCTTCGCTTTATAGAATTGCTTGGTATCTCTTCAACCCATACGAATGCAAAGATCAGCCATTTACAGGGTGAGGGGTTAAATCAGAAAACCTTTAATGTTCAAAAGCCGAGACTGTTACTCCTCGGTGCTAACGCTGTTGGTACTGGTGAAGGTACCTTTGAGGATCAACTCATCACCCAATCAGGTTGGCAGAATTACCTCACTAGATCGGGTTATATCACTTTGGATTTAGAGCAGTTAGCTAGTGACCCACCAGATGCTATTCTGTGGGCTGCGCCTGATTCTGCTGCTTTAGCGAATCAATTTGCACAGCATCCAGTACTTGCAAAACAACTACCTGAAGATGCTTGGTTAACGACTGATTACTGGCGTTGGCAATGTCCAGGCCCTTGGACCTATGAGCTGATAGATCAGTTAACAGGACTTAGAGAGGCGTTTGATTGATATATCCTATCCTGATGTTCTTATTGCTTGTCTCTTCACTGCTATCCCTGTCGATGGGTTCTTCTGACGTTTCTGCATTGAAAGGTTTAGGCGAATGGATTCTTCAGCAGGAAACCTTGGATGCGATAGTCATAGGTGAAATACGTCTACCTCGCACATTAATTGCACTTTTAGTGGGTGCTGCATTGGGTTTGAGTGGTGCGGCATTACAAGGGTTGTTGCGCAACCCTTTGGCAGACCCCGGTTTAACAGGCGCTAGTCAGGGTGCTGCTTTGGGGGCTGCGGCAGTATTTTACTTTGGCGTATTTCCTCAGGCAGGGGGTGCAGCTCCTGCAATGGCAGGATTAATGGGAGCTGGTTTGGCGATGATGCTGATGCTGTTTTTGGCGGGCAGCGCTCGCCAAAGCATGGTGATCATGGCGGGCTTAGCCATCTCTACGCTGACAGGGGCTTTGTTAGCTATGGTGTTGAATTTTGCACCTAATCCTTATGCAATGCAGGAACTGGTTTTTTGGTTATTAGGTTCAGTCGCTAATCGCGGCTTTGAACATCTTTGGATTTTGTTGCCAGCATTGATCTTAGGCGGCGGATTGGTGCTGAGTCAGCGTCGCTTGATGTTAGGGTTAAGCTTGGGCGAAAAAGTTGCCACTAGCTTGGGCTTATCGACCACTTGGGGAAGTCGAGTGATTGTGCTTGGAGCGGCTATTTTAGTCGGAACAGCAGTTTCTATTGCTGGTGCAATCGGTTTTGTGGGATTGATCGTTCCTCATTTGGTTCGACCGTTTGTCGCTAATCGACCTGATAAGGTTTTGCTTCCTTCAGCCTTAGCTGGCGCCATTTTGGTATGCCTGGCAGATACCTTAATTCGCAGTTTGCCTCCGGGGCCTGAATTAAAACTAGGTGTTTTGACCTCATTGCTGGGTACTCCCCTGTTTATTTGGTTGATCTGGAGGGAGCGCCGTAGATGGCTTTAATTTCAATTAAGGAGCTTTCTTTAGATAAGCGTTTAAGTTCCGTTAGTTTGGATCTTCAGGAAGGTGAAGTATTGGGTTTGATTGGGCCCAATGGCGCGGGAAAAACCTCGTTGCTGCATTGTCTAGCTGGTATTGAAGCTTATCAGGGTGAAATCCATCTTAAACAGCAGTCGTTAAAAAAATACTCTGATACCGAAAGAGCACGATTATTAGGATTGCTCCCACAAGGTTGTCAAAGTGCATGGTCTTTAAGGGTTCGTGATGTTATTAGCCTTGGCAGATTACCTTGGCAGGATGAAGATCACACAAAAATACTCGCAGCAGCGCAAATGACTGGCGTCGATCAGTGGTTAAATCATGCTGTTGATCAACTATCGGGAGGGGAGCAGTTACGAGTTTGGTTAGCACGAGTGTTGGCGGGAGAGCCTCAGATAGTGTTGGCTGATGAACCTTTAGCAAGTTTAGATCTTTACTACCAATGTCATGTTTTATCCCTGTTGCGTGATTATGTAAAAGTGCGCCCTGAGGGAAAAGCAGTTAGAAGTGTGATGGTATCCTTGCATGACTTGTCAATGGCGGCACGTTACTGCGATCGTTTATGTTTATTGCATCAGGGGCATGTTTGGGCGTTGGGTCGTCCAGAAGAGGTATTAACGCAACAAAATATCTTCGATGTTTATCAGGTTAACTCACGTGTAGATCTTCTTGCTGATCCACCTGTAGTATCCGTGTTAGGTTAATGTCCTAGAATAAGGATCTTCGATATGCCAATTAAGCCTTCCAAGCATTTAGATGAAATCTGCTATCCCTTTATTCATGAAACGTCATATCTTTGCGACTACGAAGTATTGACTGATGAGCTGGCAACCTTGATTGGCATAGGATTATCTGCACTGCCCGATGATATGATTCAGGTGATAGAAGATCTAGAGAAGTTACAACCACTGGCTTTTCATGCAAATGGATCAATCCGAGGACGTTTGGCTGTAACGGAGCAGGATTTGGATTGGTTAAAGTCGCGGTTAAACCATTATAAATGTTTGATTAATGAACCTATTCAAGGATTTGTCTTGCCCAGAGGTACGGCGGGGGTTAGTTTTTTGCACCAGGCTCGATCAGTCAGTAAAAAAGCAATTCGAGCCTTAGTTAGAGTTGATCAAGAAGGAATTCAGGTTCCTGACTTATTACCTCGTTTTTTGAACATCTGCTGCAATTTCTTTTTCGTTTTAACGCAGTTACTGAATCAGCATGCCGAAGTGAAAGAGCCGAATTTTAAAAGCCTAAGCTACGGACGAAATGCTTAACTGCTTTAAGATTACTGACTATTTCCAAGCAGCTTTCTGGCTGGAATACAGATCTTAGGATCAGGCTGTAACTCAATATCAGGGTTTTTATCGGGATAGGGTAACTGGCTAAGAATGTAACGCATCGCGTTCAGGCGAGAGCGTTTTTTGTCATCTGACAAAATAATTGTCCAAGGGGCTTCTGGCGTATCGGTATGCCGAAACATGGCATTTTTTGCATCCGTATATGCATCCCATTTATCCAGTGAAGCCATGTCGATAGGGGATAGTTTCCATTGCTTTACAGGGTCATATTTGCGTGACTGAAAGCGTTTGAACTGTTCATCGCGGCTGACTTCAAACCAGAGCTTAAATAGGCGTATACCACTGCGTACAAACATTTTTTCGAGCTCGGGCGTTTGTCGCATAAACTCTAAATATTCCGATGGTGAGCAAAATCCCATGACGCGCTCAACACCAGCTCTGTTATACCAAGAGCGATCAAACAGAGTCATTTCACCGTCGGTAGGCATTTGTTTCACATAGCGTTGAAAATACCACTGACCCCGTTCGACATCTGATGGTTTTTCCAGAGCTATAACCCGCGCATGTCGAGGGTTTAAGTGCTCCATAAAGCGCTTAATACTGCCACCTTTACCTGCCGCATCTCGACCTTCGAAAACAATAACGATGCGTTGCCCCGTTTCCCGCATCCAACTTTGAACCTTTAATAGTTCGATCTGCAGTGCTCTTAGCTCTTTTTCATAGACCTTCTTTTTTAGGTTTTTATCGTAAGGATAAGAAATCTCTGGCAGCGCTTCAGTCATAGTATTCGCCTGTTCTGTATCATCTAGTTACTTAGCCTTGAGTGTAGCATGACATTTTCATGAAGTAAGACTTTTCACTTGTTGTAACAGTGCTTGGTTGAAGGGAAGGCTAATCCCGAGTTGATCTGCTTGGTTGCAAAGGTAACCCGTGATGAAATCGATTTCCGTCGGACGCGAATTCAATACATCGGTGAGCATAGAAGATCGGTTTTTAGCCGTTTGATTAGCTACCAGTAATGCGTGTTCTATCAAACTAGTCTCAAAAAGGGGTTGGTCTAAGGCATTAATCACCTTTTCCACTTCATCACAGATAGCTTGCATTTGTTCAAGAAAGACGGGATTGTTAACCAGTTCGCCATTCAAGCATTGATGAACCGCTGTTAAAGGGTTAATGGCACAGTTAATCGCTAATTTACGCCAAAGGCTAAGTCGTATGTTAGCTGCAGCGATAGGTTGTGGTAATAGCTTTTCCCAGTCATCAGGTAAGCCAAGGCTACGCGTATTTAACAAACCTATTTCGGTGGTTCCTTGCGAAACACAATGCAATGTAAAAGGATCACTTCGCCATGCACCTGCTGTGGTAATACCTGCCCAAATATTCGCATTTGGAAATAGCGCTTGAACGGCTTCGTGTTGTCCCATACCATTTTGCAGCAGCAAAATGTGTGCGTTGGAGCAGATACGATGTTGGTGAGCTTGTATAGCATCCAGTGTGTCTGGAGCTTTAGTGCAAATCAGTAGATGTTTGATAGGCTCTTCTGCATCAATCGCATCAGCGTGTAACATATAAGTGCGTTTATCTTTACCCTCTAGTAGATGCAGTTGATAATAGTCACTAGGTTGACGAGATAAGATGCGTACTGAGACACCTGCATCGATTAAGCGTGTGGCAAATAGTTGTCCGATTGCGCCCGCACCAAGTAAATGCCAAATCATTTAACACCTATAAATATGAATAAGTCGTGGTTATTGTTCAACTGCGTACAATTTTACTGGAGTAATAGTATGCCTTCATTTGATATTGTTTCCGAGCTAGATTCCCATGAGGTTACCAATGCGGTCGATCAGGCTAATCGAGAGTTACAAACCCGATATGATTTTAAAGGGGTGAAGGCTGAGTTTGAACTGCAAGATGAAACCGTAACGATGATTGCTGAAGTGGATTTTCAGCTTCAACAGATGATGGAGATTTTGCGCGCAAAACTAACGGCTCGAAAAATAGATATTCGCTGTATGGAAGCCAAGGATCCTGATCTGAGTGGTGTTAAGGCTAAACAGCAGGTCATCCTGCGTCAGGGGTTGGATCAAGTGCTGTGCAAGAAAATCACTAAGCTCATTAAAGAAAGCAAAATGAAAGTGCAAAGCCAAATTATGGGTGAGAAAGTTCGAGTAACAGGTAAGAAGCGTGATGACTTGCAGGAAGCGATGGCGTTATTGCGAGAATCAGATATTGATATGCCGCTTCAATACAATAATTTTCGAGACTGAATTTAGACATAGCAGTATCGAATAGAGCAAATCAAGACAGACTCCATGCTAGAGCCTGTCTTGATCGACTGAGAAGAATTAGATGCGCAAACCGCCATCTACTTCGAAGCAACGACCATTGACATAGTCATTTTCAAGAATAAAGGTAACCGTTGAAGCGATTTCTTCAGGCTTACCTAAACGCTTAGCAGGGATGCCAGCAGCGATTTTCTCAAGAGCTTCAGGTTTCATGCTCATTACCATCTCAGTACCGATATAACCCGGTGCAATGGATGCTGCACGGATACCGTAACGAGCCAATTCTTTAGCCCAAGTTACAGCCATCGCCTGAACGCCAGCTTTGGTAGCGGTGTAGTTGGTTTGACCCATGTTGCCAGAGCGAGAAACTGAAGAGATATTAACGATGCAACCAGGAACACCCAGTTCAATCATCTTGATAGCAGCTTCACGACCACATAGGAAAGTACCAGTCAAATTTACATCCATGACTAGGTTCCACTGGTCCATGCTCATCTTGCCAACAACTTGGCCTTCTTTAACTTTGATGAACAAACCGTCACGAGTGATACCAGCGTTATTAACTAAACCATGTAGACTGCCGAAATCAGCAACCACATCGTTGAACAACTTCTCTACATCAGCTTCAACTGCAACGTTGCAGATATAGCCGCGAGCTTCAGTCCCTTGCTCTTGACACAAAGCAATGGTGTCATCGAGATCTTGTTGATTCAAATCAGCCAGTGCTAGTTTTGCACCTTTAGATGCCAATTCAAGAGCCATTGCGCGACCTAGGCCACGACCGCCGCCTGTGACGACAACTACTTTATCCTTCAGATCCATAAGTAAATACCTTATTAATTGTTAAGCGTGAACTATTGTGCGCCGCAATATGTCGCAGCGCAACAATTATTCCGTTATAAAAAAATAGCAAGACTTTACCCTGATGGAATAAGTGAAAACCCTAATGACATTCGTTGGCTTTATTGATAACTAGGTTTGCCAATATCTTGCGCCTGCAGATCGAATATGATCACATGATCGTCTGACTAGAGAGGAAGAACATGCCTATTATATTTTTGCTTTTTATTATTGTACCTATCATCGAAATTACCTTGTTGATCAACGTTGGACAATGGATTGGCGTCTGGTACACCGTGGGTTTAGTGCTCTTATCCGCATTTATTGGTGTAAATATGCTGCGCATCCAAAGTTTAAGCACCTTAATGCGTGCTCGTCAGAAAATGGATCAAGGCGAAATACCCGGTCAAGAAATGGGAGAGGGGATTGTCCTTGCGGTGGGTGGAGCTTTGCTCGTTACCCCGGGTTTTGTGACAGATATCGTCGGTTTTTGTTGCTTGATTCCTTACACACGTCGTGCCTTGATTCGATTTGTTAGTCAAAGAATGACAGTGATTGCTAGTCATCAAACTGTCCATCAACGTCCTCCTTTTGAACAAGACTTTCCGCCAAATCGTCCTGATCATCACTCGCGTCCAACCAGTGGCGACGTCATTGATGGTGAGTACACACGAAAAGATTAATTTTTTTCTATTTGGGGTGTTGAAATCCTCCTTATCGCACCCCACATACGGGACAGGCATCAATACAAGATAATGTATTGGTGAATTTAACTAATTAAATCTGTTCCTAGATACCAGGAGAAAATATCAGATGAATATTCGTCCACTTCACGATCGTGTTGTTGTACGCCGCAGCGAAGAGGAAAAAACCACTGCAGGCGGTATCGTTCTGCCGGGTTCTGCTGCTGAAAAGCCTAATCGTGGCGAAGTTGTTGCTGTCGGTCCAGGTCGCACCCTAAACAACGGTGAAGTTCAGGCTCCGTCTGTCAAAGTGGGTGACAAAGTGTTGTTCGGTCAGTATGCCGGTGCCAATGTCGTCAAAATTGACGGTGAAGAGCTGATGATCATGCAAGAAAGCGAAATTTTCGCAGTACTGGAAGGCTGAGTCATCTCACTTTCGTAAGCAATGATTTCTTTTTGTAACAGATTTTTTGAACAGGATTAATAAGAATGGCTGCTAAAGACGTACGTTTTGGTAATGATGCTCGTCAGCGCATGCTCGCTGGTGTGAACATTCTGGCTGACGCTGTAAAAACTACTTTGGGTCCAAAGGGCCGTAACGTAGTACTAGAAAAATCATTTGGTGCTCCTACCATTACTAAAGATGGTGTATCTGTCGCTAAAGAGATCGAACTGAAAGATAAGTTCGAGAACATGGGCGCGCAAATGGTTAAAGAAGTTGCTTCTAAAGCCAACGATGTTGCTGGTGACGGTACGACTACGGCAACTGTTTTGGCTCAAGCAATCGTCAATGAAGGTTTGAAGTCAGTTGCAGCGGGTATGAACCCAATGGATCTGAAGCGTGGTATCGACAAAGCTGCAGCAGCAGTTGTTGCTGAACTGGCTAACATGTCTGTTCCATGTATCGACTACAAAGCTATCGCTCAAGTAGGTACCATCTCAGCTAACTCTGATGCTGAAATCGGTCGTATCATTGCTGAAGCGATGGAAAAAGTTGGTAAAGAAGGTGTTATCACTGTCGAAGAAGGTTCTGGTTTCGAGAACGAACTCGATGTTGTTGAAGGTATGCAGTTTGATCGTGGTTACCTGTCTCCTTACTTCATCAACAACCAAGAAAACATGTCTGCTGAACTAGAAGATCCATACATTCTTCTGGTAGACAAGAAAATCTCTAACATCCGTGAGTTGTTACCAGTACTAGAGCAAGCTGCTAAATCTTCACGTCCGTTGTTGATCGTTTCTGAAGATGTTGAAGGCGAAGCCCTAGCAACGTTGGTTGTTAACAACATGCGCGGTATTGTTAAGGTTGCTGCAGTTAAAGCACCTGGTTTTGGTGATCGTCGTAAGGCGATGTTGCAAGATATCGCTGTGTTAACTGGCGGCCAAGTGATTTCTGAAGAAGTCGGTCTAAGCCTAGAGCAAGCAGGTCTAGAACACCTAGGACAAGCTAAGCGCGTTAACATCACCAAAGAAAACACCACGATTGTTGATGGTGCAGGTTCTCAAGCAGAAATCGAAGCTCGTGTTCAGCAGATCCGTGTTCAGATCGAAGAAACTTCTTCTGATTACGACCGTGAAAAACTGCAAGAGCGCGTTGCGAAACTTGCTGGCGGTGTTGCTGTCATTAAAGTGGGCGGCGGTACTGAAGTAGAAATGAAAGAAAAGAAAGCTCGTGTTGATGATGCTCTGCATGCAACTCGCGCTGCGGTAGAAGAAGGTGTTGTTC
>REDB01000192.1 GCA_007693685.1 Oceanospirillales bacterium | reverse complement strand
ACACTTTGCTCAGGCGTATCAGCATCTTTTTAGTTTCCGTCCAGAGCGTATCAATTCAACTATGGTGCTTTCAGCCTTAGGTCACGCTTTCTTTACCTTTTCTTTAGGGATGGGTGTAATCATGACCTACGGTTCCTATCTGAGTCGGAAAGAATCTATCGGTCAAACGGTAGCTTGTGTTGGCGTGATGGATACAGTGCTCGCTTTATTGGTTGGCATGGTTATTTTCCCAGTGTTGCTATCCGTGCAGATGGAGCCAGTGTCAGGTCCAAGTTTATTGTTTATTACGATGCCTGTCGCTTTTGGTCAGCTTCATGCTGGTCAGGTGTTATGTGTGTTATTTTTTCTTTTTGTGGGTGTGGCCGCAGTCACATCGGCTATCTCTTTGATGGAGCCTGTTACTGCATGGATAGAACAGCAGTTAGGTCTCAAGCGTTTTACCTCTGCAACGATAGCGGTATTGGGTGCTTGGGTGCTAAGTTTGGTGGTGTTGTTCTCGTTTAGCTATTTTTCAGGTTTTACGATCTTGCAGATGAATCTTTTTGAGCAGTTGGGTGCTCTGACTACTTATATACTGCTTCCTATGATCGGTTTTGCAACCATGATTTTTACCGGTTGGATCTTAACGCGACGTATCACACAAGATGAGCTGTCTATGAGTGTTCCCTTCTATTATCTGTGGCGTTTGTGTTTAAGGTATCTTGTTCCTTTTGTGATTGGACTTATTTTTGTGACAAATCTGTATAATGTCAGTTTTTGAACGCAACGATTGAATCTGTATGACAGAAATACATAAAAGTGCCCTTGTGTTGCACACAGCTGAGCAGATGTTTGATCTGATTAATGATGTCGGCAATTATCCTAGTTTTGTGCCTTGGTGTGCAAAAACGGTCGTGCTGCATGAGTCAGAGGAAGAAATTCAAGCCACGCTTCATGTTGCAAAGGCAGGTTTACAGTATAAATTCACGACGCGTAACCGAAAAAGACGACCTACTTATATGGACATGGTGCTTGTCGAAGGTCCTTTCTCTGATTTTACAGCGGCGTGGCACATTACACCTTTAAGTGATGAAGCGTGCAAAGTTGAGTTTACGATGAAGTATAACTTTGCAGGAAAGCTGGCCAATATGGCGATGAGCAAAGTGTTTGCTGGTGTTGCGTCGACCATGGTAGACGTATTTGTAGAGCGAGCCGATAAACTTTATGGTTGAGGATGATCTGATGATTCGTGTCGAAGTAGCTTATGCTTTACCTGACGAACAAAAAATCATTGCGCTAAACGTCCACCCAGAGACAACCATTTACGAGGCGATTATTCAGTCGAAGATCCACGACTATTTTCCACAAATTAATGTGGAAACAGATCCCGTCGGTATTTTTGGCAAAGCGGTAAAAGATCCTAAGTCGACAGCAATAAGAGAAGGCGATAGAGTTGAGATCTATCGCCCACTATTAGCGGATCCGAAGGAAATTCGTGCGCGCAAAGCCGCAGAGAAAGCAGCAAAAGAGCAGGCTTGAGCCTACTCTGAAGCACCGCCTGGTCTGAAGTCACCGCTCATGCGACTAAGCTGACCATTTTCAAAGAAGAGTGAAATTCTCTCTTGTTCACGAGGACCTCCGCCTCGCTGAATGCTGTAGAGGTAGTCCCAGCGTTCACCAGAGAAAGTATCCGTGATAAGCGGAGTTCCCATAATGAATCTGACCTGGTTATATGTCATGCCAGGTCTGAGTTGGTCTACCATCTCTTGAGTAACGACATTTCCCTGAGGAATGTCTATTCTGTAAACTCCAGGGAAGCAACCTGATAGAAACAAAGAGGTTGCCAAAACAATTAGAATTTTTCGCATGGGTAAATAACTTCCACTTTGAAGCGTAAACATTGATAATGAAGTCTACCACTGCAGATCCCAAACCGCATAGTAATTAGAGACAGATTATGGCTATAGAGAATCAAGAGCTTCGCAAAGCAGGACTAAAAGTCACCTTGCCGAGGGTAAAGATTTATCAGTTGCTTGAGCGCGCTGGAGAGGGAGAACATTTTAGTGCTGAAGATATTTACAAAATGCTCATGGAAATGGGTGATGATGTTGGCTTAGCAACAGTTTACCGAGTGCTAACGCAGTTTGAATCTGCTGGCCTAGTTTCTCGTCACCATTTTGAAGGTGGCCATTCTGTTTTTGAGCTTGCACGTGATGATGATCATGATCACATGGTCTGCATCAAGACCGGTCGCGTTTGTGAGTTCACCGATCCTCGTTTGAATGAGTTGCTAGACGAGATTGCCGAAACTAATGGTTTCGAGATCTCAGATCGTACGCTGTATCTTTATGGTAGATTTAAAGACGATAAAGCGAGTTAATCAGACCCACTTCGCCGATGTTTTTTCATCGGCGAAGTACCTTTCAGTGTTTTAGCATCTCCTTAGCGTGCATCAAGGTGGCGTCAGTTAGTTGTATGCCGCCCAACATTCTTGCAACTTCCTGTAAGCGTGCATTTTGATCTAAATGATCTATCTGAGTTTGCGTCTTATCTTTCTGACTGCGTTTGCTGACAAACAAGTGTTGATGACCTTGTGAAGCCACTTGTGGTTGATGAGTCACGCAGAGAATTTGTGTTCTTTCACCTAGCTCTCTTAAAAGACGACCCACGACTTCTGCAATGGCTCCACCGATACCCACATCCACTTCATCGAAGACTAAGGTAGGTGTGCTGGATGTTTGTGCAGTGATGACCTGAATGGCAAGACTAATACGTGATAACTCACCCCCAGAGGCTACTTTTGCTAAGGGGCGTGCAGTTTGGCCACGATTGGCTGCGATCAAGAATTCAACTTCTTCCAGTCCGTTTGCAGTCCATTTTCCATCATCAAGCGGTGTCAGTTGTGCAGAAAAACGAGCCTCGGTCATGCCTAAGCTATGCAGTTGAATATCTACAGCTTTTGCAAGTTTAGTTGCATGGCTCTGGCGAGACTGACTCAGTTTTTTAGCTAATGCTAGATATTCCTCTTTTGCGTCTGATACATCCTTGTGGAGTTGATCTAAGGCTTCATCAGATTGATGAAGGCTGTCCATCTCTTGTTGAAGGGTGTCACGAAGCTCCATCAACTGATCGGGCTGAACGCGATGTTTGCGCGCAACGTCATAGATCAGGGTTAAACGCTCTTCAACTTCGTTTAATCGTTCTGGGCTAAGTTCAACGTTATCTAAATAAGAACGAAGTTCATGCGAAGCTTCATCGACCAAAATTTGGGCGTTAGCTAGCATCTCGGTTACTTGTGATAAGGCTGGAGCATGTCTACTAATCTGTTGAAGAAGTTGTTGGCTTTGATTTAACAAGCTTGCGCAGTTTTGCTCATCATGTTCAGAGATGATCTGCATAATGTGGTGGCCGGATTGCAGTAATTGACCTGCATTTTCCAGTAGCTTTTGCTCTTCTTCTAAGGCCTTAAGTTCATCCTCTTGAAGGGCAAGTTGATTCAGTTCTTCCAACTGATAGCTTAAAAGCTGAGTGCGAGCTGTTTTTTCTGCACTGTCTTCTGTCAGTTTTTTTAATGTCTGATTAAGTTTCTGCCAGCGCGAAAAATGCTGGCGCACCTTTTCAGCGATTGGGCGCTGTTGTGCAAAGTCATCTAAAAGAATACGGTGATATTCGCGATGCAGAAGCCGTTGGTGCTCGTGTTGACCGTGAATGTCGACTAAGAACTGCCCTAGTTCTTTGAGTTGATTCAAAGGCGCTGGTTGACCATTTATATAGCTACGACTTCGCCCTTCACGCGTTACTATGCGTCGAATTTGACATTCATGCTCATGATCTAAGTCGTGCTCTGACAGCCAGTCGAGTGCTTCTGGTATGTCGCTTAGATCGAAAGTGGCGGTAATTTCAGCACGCTCTTCACCTTCCCGAACTGTATCACTGTCAGCTCTATCGCCTAGGGTTAAGCCAAGCGCATCAAGCATAATGGATTTGCCCGCGCCTGTTTCACCACTGATTACGGTCATGCCGTTTTTCAGTTCAAGTTCTAGCTGGTCTACAAGCGCAAAATTCTTAATCAATAGATGTGTCAGCATGGTCGTCACACATGGTTATTTATACAGTAGTATGTATAAGGTATTTTTGTGTTGGCTGCAAGAGTGATCATTTAGCTTAAGTAAAAAAATGCAGTAGAAAATGCATAAAGATGCTTGAATCGTGAAACATTGCCCCCATAAATCAGGCATTCTCAAGCTATTGCAGATAATGACAGGAGAAAGTGGATGGCTAACGATCAGCAGAAACACTCGGAAACAGCACCGGAAACCCCGGAGCCGATGCGTGCGGCTGAAGACGTCACCCCAGAAAGTGAGCAGAATGACGCGCCCACTGATGTAGCGGGTGATCAACAGGATGCTCCTCAAGAAAACCAAGAGGATGTGTCTTTAAACGATGATGAACAAGCACAACTTGCCTTGGCTAAAGACGAAATCGAGCGTTTGAAGCAGGCGCTGGTGGAAACTCAGTTAAGAGCACAGGCTGAAATTCAAAATGTTCGTCGTCGTGCCGAACAGGATGTCGAGAAAGCACACAAGTTTGCGTTGGATAAATTCGCGCAAGAATTGTTGCCAGTGATCGATAGTCTAGAGCGAACTGTACAAGCTTGCTCTGCAGATGATGAGGTTATTCGCCCGTTACGTGAAGGTGCGGAAATGACCTTGAACTTGTTTATTAGCAGTGTCGCTAAATTTAACTTGGACGTAGTCGATCCGACGGGTCAGCCTTTTGATCCCGAGTTGCATCAAGCGATGTCAATGGTCGATGCTCCTGATGCCGCACCTAATTCAGTTGTTGCGGTGATGCAAAAGGGCTACACCCTGAATGGCCGTTTAGTTCGTCCAGCGATGGTTATGGTCGCAAAAGGGTAATTTAATCCATCTAAATGTGCTTGAAATAATCTGACTGAGCCCCATATAGGGATCAACAGTAAAACACAGAATTCAACCGCCAAGCATTCAATGAATGAGCGGTTAACGATTACGGAGAGTAAAATGGGAAGAATTATCGGTATTGACTTGGGTACAACCAATTCATGTGTTGCCATACTAGATGGTGACAAACCACGTGTTATTGAAAATGCAGAAGGCGATCGTACTACGCCATCCATCATTGCGTTTACTAATGATGGTGAAACCTTGGTCGGTCAGTCTGCAAAACGTCAGGCGGTTACTAACCCTGATAACACCTTATATGCTATCAAGCGTCTAATTGGTCGTCGCTTTGAAGATGATGTTGTACAAAAAGACATCAAAATGGTGCCTTACAAAATCGTTAAAGCAGATAACGGCGATGCTTGGGTTCAAGTACGTGACAACAAAATGGCTCCACCACAGGTTTCTGCTGAAATCTTGAAAAAGATGAAGAAAACAGCGGAAGACTATTTAGGTGAGCCTGTAACTGCTGCCGTTATCACGGTACCTGCTTACTTCAATGACTCACAGCGTCAAGCAACTAAAGATGCGGGTAAGATTGCCGGTCTAGAAGTTAAGCGTATTATCAACGAGCCAACCGCTGCTGCACTTGCTTACGGTATGGATCAGTCTAAAGGCGATAAAACCATTGCGGTTTTTGACCTAGGTGGCGGTACGTTCGACGTGTCGATCATCGAGATTGCTGATGTTGATGGCGAGCATCAATTTGAAGTATTGGCCACTAATGGTGACACTTTCTTAGGTGGTGAGGATTTCGACTTAGCGATCATCAATTACTTGGCTGATCAGTTTAAGAAAGAATCAGGTATTGATCTACATAACGATCCTTTAGCTCTGCAGCGTCTAAAAGAAGCAGCTGAGAAAGCTAAAGTTGAGTTGTCATCTTCACAGCAAACAGACGTGAACCTGCCTTACATCACTGCTGATGCGTCAGGTCCTAAGCATTTAAATGTGAAGCTGACTCGCGCTAAGTTAGAATCTTTAGTTGAAGAATTGGTTGAGCGCTCGCTTGAGCCATGTAAGATTGCGTTGAAAGATGCTGGTTTATCAGCTTCTGAAGTTGACGAAGTGATTCTGGTCGGTGGTCAAACACGTATGCCATTGGTGCAAAAGCGTGTTACTGAATTCTTCGGTAAAGAGCCACGTAAAGACGTTAACCCAGACGAAGCGGTTGCAATTGGTGCTGCGATTCAGGGTGCGGTTCTGTCTGGCGATGTGAAAGATGTTCTGTTGCTTGACGTAACTCCGCTAACCTTGGGTATCGAAACCATGGGTGGCGTTGCAACACCATTAATTGAGAAGAACACCACGATTCCTACTAAGAAATCTCAGGTGTTCTCAACTGCTGACGATAATCAAACTGCCGTGACCATTCACGTTGTTCAGGGTGAGCGTAAGCAAGCGAATCAGAACAAGTCTTTAGGACGTTTTGATTTGGCTGATATTCCACCTGCTCCACGTGGTGTGCCACAAGTCGAAGTGACCTTCGATATTGATGCTAACGGTATTTTGAACGTATCGGCAAAAGATAAAGCCACCGGCAAACAGCAGTCTATCGTCATCAAGGCCTCTTCAGGTTTGAGTGATGAAGAAGTTGAACAAATGGTTCGTGACGCTGAAGCTCATGCTGAGGAAGATCGTAAGTTTGAAGCCTTGTCTCAGGCACGTAACCAAGGCGATGCCATGGTCCACACCGCTAAGAAAACATTGAAAGATGCAGCGGATAAAGTGACTGAAGATGAAAAAGCTAAGATCGAAGCGGCAATCAGTGATCTTGAAGAAGCGTTGAAAGGCGATGACAAAGATGCGATTGAAAGCAAAACAGAAGCTTTGACTGAAGCGGTTTCTGCTGTCGCTCAGAAGATGTATGCCGATGCGGCTGCAGCTGAAGGTGCACAGGGTGAACAAGCGAACGAAAAGCCCGCTGATGATGTGGTTGATGCTGAGTTTGAAGAAGTAAAGGATGACAAGAAGTAATCCTTGCGACTTGGCTTAACCCTTTGAAATGAAGGCGACGCGGGCACTTGCCCGCGTTGTCGTGTCCGGCTCCCGCAGGAGTCATCGTTAACCGGATCAGATTCGGACTATGTCAAAAAAAGACTATTACGAACTACTGGGTGTCCCACGCGATGCCTCAGACCGCGATATTAAGAAAGCCTATCGTCGCCTAGCGATGAAGTATCATCCCGACCGTAATCCGGATGACAAACAGGCTGAAGATAAATTTAAAGAGCTAAGCGAAGCCTACGAAGTACTGTCTGATTCTCAGAAAAAGGCCGCTTACGACCAGTTTGGTCATGCTGGCGTTGATGGTCAGGGCATGGGCGGTGGTGGTTTCCATGGCGGCTTCGAAGGTAACTTCTCTGACATCTTTGGTGATGTGTTTGGCGATATCTTCGGTGGCGGAGCAGGTGGCAAACGTCGCAGCAGCGTTCAGCGCGGCGCCGATCTTCGCTACAACCTAGACCTAACACTTGAAGAGGCGGTGCGTGGCTGTGAAAAAAGCTTACGCGTTCCAACCCTAGTCGGTTGTGAAGTCTGTAATGGCAGTGGCGCAAAACCTGGTACTAGCGCAAAAACCTGTGGTACTTGTGGTGGTATGGGTCAAGTGCGAATGCAACAGGGTTTCTTCTCTGTGCAGCAAACCTGCCCCACCTGTCATGGTTCAGGTAAGGTGATTGCCGATCCTTGTAATGCGTGTCATGGACAGGGTCGTGTTGAAAAAGTTAAAACTCTGCAAGTTAAAATACCTGCAGGTGTGGATACTGGAGATCGTATTCGTCTATCTGGCGAAGGTGAAGCTGGCAGCAATGGCGGCCCTTCAGGTGACTTATACGTTCAAGTGAATGTGCGTGAGCATCCGATCTTTCAACGTGATGGCAAGCACCTCTATTGCGAAGTGCCGATTAGCTTTGTTGATGCGGCATTAGGTGGTGAACTAGATGTGCCTACCTTAGATGGCCGCGTTAAGCTGAAAGTGCCTGCTGAAACTCAAACAGGTAAGCTTTTCCGTCTTCGTGGCAAGGGTATTGCCCCTGTTAGAGGTGGGAATGTTGGTGATTTGATGGTCAAAGTGACCGTTGAAACTCCAGTAAGCCTAAACAGCCGTCAAAAAGAGTTACTGCGTGAGTTTCAAGAGGCCACCGAAGAGGGTAAGCATAAGCATAGCCCAAAGCGTCATGGTTTCTTTGACTCAGTAAAGAAATTTTTTGAAGATATGACCTGATAGAGATCAGGTCATTAAGCAGGTGTCAGATGCTGAGAATTGCAGTAACAGGTGCGGCAGGCCGCATGGGAAAAACACTGATTGAAGCGATCAATCAAGCAGAAGGTGCTGTTTTATCCGCTGCGATTGTTGAGCCTACTAGTAGCCTAATCGGTGCCGATGCCGGTGAACTCGCTGGCCAAGGTAAGCTAGGCGTGCAATTGAGTGGATCGCTTGAATTAGTTGCAGATGATTTTGATCTGTTAATCGATTTCACTGCTCCAGAAGTAACCATGCAAAACCTTGCGTTTTGTGAAGCAAACGGTAAAAAAATCGTTGTTGGCACTACGGGATTGAATGCAGAACAAAAACTGCGTTTGCAGGAAGCGTCTACTAAGACTGCAGTGGTCTTTGCTCCCAATATGAGTGTCGGTGTGAACCTTTGCTTCAAGTTGCTAGAAATAGCCGCGAAAGCCCTAGGTGATGACGGTGGTTACGATATCGAAGTCATTGAAGCGCATCACCGTCATAAAGTAGATGCGCCTTCGGGGACTGCGTTGCGAATGGGCGAGGTTGTTGCTGATGCGCTAGGTCGAGATCTAAGCCAGTGCGCTGTTTATGGCCGTGAAGGGCAAACAGGTCCTCGTACTGCCAAAGAAATTGGCTTTGAAACCATTCGTGCAGGTGATGTTGTCGGTGATCATACGGTGCTCTTCGCTACCGAAGGTGAGCGTATCGAGATCACGCACAAAGCCTCTAGTCGAATGACTTTTGCTAAAGGTGCAGTGCGTGCAGCGGTTTGGCTAGCAGATAAGCCGAAGGGCTTGTTTGATATGCAGGATGTGTTAAATCTGAAGTGATTTAAGGGAGGAAGTGGGTCGTAATACTCACTTCTTCTTACTTATTAAATGAATAAGCCCTTTGCTGAAGTCAGTAACCAATAATAAGCATATATACGCGGTATGCGGAACAATACAGACGCTAACAAAACCGTTTGCCAGCGAATTTTTAATACCCCTGCAGTCCAACAGGTCACCGAGTAGGGAAGCGGTGTTACTGATCCTATCGCAACGGCCCAAAAACCGTACTTCTGAATAAAGTCGTGATGTTCTTGTTCAAATTGCCCAAATAGTTTTTTCGACCATTGAAAATGTCCGAGCCAACGTCCAATAGAATAACCTGTCATACCCGCAATGACGGAAATACATCCAAGAATCCCCACGTAAAACGGCCAGCGCTCTGCTAGATGTGTTTTAGAGATAATCACTAAGAGTATATCGGGTGGAAAAGGCGTTACTAAGGTATCGGTGACCA
>REDB01000143.1 GCA_007693685.1 Oceanospirillales bacterium | reverse complement strand
ATAAATAATTTAACTCAGTTATCTTAAGGCAGATCAGTGAAGCACATCAAAGGCATTATTTTCGATCTAGATGGCACTCTCGTCACTTCATCACTCGACTTTGTGGCGATTAAGCAGGAGATCGGCTGTCCTGATCATGAAGATGTGTTGGCTTTTTTACACTCGTTACCTGAACACCAACAACAAGATGCCATGGATGTGATTCATCGTCATGAATTGCAGGATGCTCATAGTAGTGAGTGGATACCCAGTGCGCGTTCATTTATAGATGAATGTTTTGTAAAGCAAATACCCATGGCGATTGTGACTCGGAACTCACATCATCCGACTCATGTTAAAGTGAAACGCAATGCCATCCCCATTCAACACATTGTTACGAGAGAAACATCTAAGCCTAAACCAGACCCTTCTGCCCTGCTGGATATTGCTGATCACTTTAAATTACCAACAGAGTCTATCTTGATGGTTGGAGACTACAAATATGACCTGCAAGCGGGTCGTAATGCCAAGATGCCGACTTGCCTGATCAATTATCAGAGCCTACCTGACTATGCTCATTTAGCTGACTACACCTTTGAAGATTTTGGTTTGTTGCATCGAGCTATGTTTTAAGGAATAAATTAGCTTAATTTTAATTCCATCTTGCCAATACACTGTCCAAATGCCTCAACCTGTTCCCAATCTGTGAACTCAATCACAGCGTTCGGATCCGTTGGTCCTTTCGTCATCCACATGATTAGCCTGATGATATGACGGTCCCAAAAGCGATATTTTGGATAATCTATCTTTCCAGCAAATACAGTTAACTCCTTGGGTTGCCACTGGATTTGCTGCAGAAACTTTTTCAAGTAAGGATTGGTTTCGGGTGTGTTTTTCTCTGGTTTACGAGCAACAACATTGACGGAAAAGAAGGCATTCGGTTTGTTGTCTAAAACCGACAAGTTTTTCTCTATAAATCGATAAACTTTCTTACTGTGCTTTCCATAGCGAATGCTTGCACCAATCACTATTTTGTCGAATTGATTTAAGTCGATGTCCACTTCTTCATCGATAGAGATAAACGAAACACTATGGCCTTGCTGCTCTATCACACTCCCTAGTCGATGAGAGATCTCAAGGGTATGGCCGTCTGTAGTGGAATAGGCAATTAAAATTTTGGACATTCCGACTTAGACTCCTTCTTCGTTAAAACGCTACCTTAACACGTGGCAACTCGTAGGGTCAGAAACAGTTACCACCTAAGATCGGCCTTTGTGATCAAATGAGTCTAAAAACCTATGCAAAAAACAACCTTAGGGTGTTAGGCTTAAGGCTAGTATAAAGCGTTTGTATTCCCAACTCATCATAGGTATTTGTTTTGGACGATTGCAAAGATCTTGAACTCATTCTTCGTTCACGCACGCCCATCACCGTAGTAGAAACTCACGAGGAAACGCGAGTTCTAGAGCTATTGCTACGCATTTCTGGTCGAATGATGACGCCTTTATTTCGCTGGTCGGTGACTGAGGGCTTAAGACGTCTCGACAAAGAGATGGCGGCTCAGAAGCACAATAGCGACCCTGCAGCCGTGTTAGGTCATATTCGCAGTTCGAAAACAGCAGGGTTGTATGTCTTGCTTGATTTTCACCCCTATCTAAACGATCCCATGAATGTGCGTATGTTGAAAGATATCGCACTGGAATGTGAACAATGGGGTGGGACGATTATTTTACTCAGCCATGAGCTTACACTGCCGGGCGAGTTAGAGCGCTATAGTGCTCGCTTCGAGCTTGCTTTACCTAGCCCAGCTGCCTTAAAACGGATGATTAATGAAGTAGCTAGAGAGTGGAGCGCCTCTAATCCCGGAAAGCGTGTTAGAGCGGATGCAACGGCTGTGGATATGCTGGTAAAAAACGTAGCAGGTTTGCCAATTCTAGATGCTCGTCGCTTGGTACGTAATGCCATTTATCATGATGGTGCTATCACCCAAGAAGATATCCCAAGTGTCATGCAAGCAAAGTATCGGCTGCTTGAGGGGGATGGTGCTTTAAGCTTTGAATATGACACGGCGCGTTTTTCAGATTTAGGCGGCATGCAGCATCTTAAAGCTTGGTTAGAAAGACGATCAGCCTCGTTCGGCATTACGCCACCACCGGGACTTGAGCCGCCAAAAGGGATCATGCTGTTAGGGGTTCAAGGGTGTGGTAAAAGTTTGGCGGCTAAGTCGGTGGCAGGCAGTTTTGGCGTGCCTCTGCTGCGCTTAGATTTTGGTACTCTGTACAATAAATATCATGGTGAAACTGAGCGTAATCTGCGCGACGCACTCAATACAGCCGCAGTCATGGCTCCCTGTGTGTTATGGATAGATGAGATAGAAAAAGGTTTAGGTGCAGACTCAGGTGAAGGTTCTGGAACGTCTAAACGAGTGCTAGGCACATTACTGACGTGGATGGCAGAGCGCAAAGAGCCGGTATTTATGGTTGCTACTGCCAATGATATTACCGCCTTACCACCGGAACTGGTTCGTAAAGGACGATTTGATGAAATCTTTTTCGTTGATCTTCCCAAACCAGCTGCTCGCTTAACGATATTAGAAGTTCATCTTGCTAGGCGAAAACTTGATCCAGCAAGCTTCGATTTGACTTTATTGGTTCCAGCGTCTGAGGGCTTTTCAGGTGCGGAATTGGAACAAGCGGTTGTCTCAGCACTTTATGAATCCTATGCCATAGGCAAGCCAGTCACGACAGAGATGCTGTTGAATGAATTACAGCAAACTCGCCCACTATCTGTAGTCATGGCAGAAAAGATCGCTGAACTTCGTCATTGGGCTTCGCAGCGTACGGTTCCTGCAGACTAGCGATAGCTGGTAACGACTAGTTACCAACTAATTATGGCATTAGCTTGAGCGCTCGACTTTACTGAGCAAGCTCACTATTGGGTGGATTTAGGTATGCTTCCAGAGAGTCATCCATCGCTTCCAGCCAAGGCGTATGATGTGACGGTGCTTGAGTACCTGTCATGACAGACCGATATGAATGATCTCTGAAGGTAAGAATATCGTCATGTTTGTGTTGTTCCCACTTAAGAAAGATCTGATTTACACGCTCTATATCAAACGTTGGATAGTCGGTTTGTTCTATAAGTGACTGAATGTATTCGCCCTGAAAACGGATCATTTGCTCGTCACTCTTTAGCGCTCCTTCGCGCTGACTCCATTCCTGAATAGAGGTTTCCATTAACGCTTTCTCTGGAACGACAATTCTTCCTAATATCACATCTCGAACATACCAAGCCTGTGCATCGAACATATTGAAGGTGTACCACTGGTCCTGCATACCTAGATAAAACAGATTTGGCTGTTCTACAAATACAACACCCTCATAAAGACCCAAAGGCCAAAGACGATTATTGGTTTTTAAGCGAAGCTCTTCATCCATAAAGGGAAAATGATGAAGATAGCCAGTACAAAGAATAATGGCATCGATTCGTTTCGAGCTGCCATCGGCAAAGTAGGCTGTGTCATTATCAACCTTAATCAGAAGCGGTTTCTCGTCCCAATTATCTGGAAAATCAAAACCCATGGGGCGACTACGATAACTACTAGTGATACTTTTTGCGCCGTATTTATAGCATTGCGAACCAATATCTTCAGCAGAATAACTACTACCAATCAGCAGAATATCCTTATCTTTAAACTCCAGCGCATCGCGAAAATCATGGGCATGAAGAATACGACCATTAAACCCTTCGAAGCCCTCAAAGAATGGAACACTAGGTGTAGAGAAATGACCTGATGCCACGATAACGTGATCATATTCTTCACTGCTGGTCACTTCGCTATCATGGTCATGCGCTGTCACCGTAAATTGACGACTTTGTTCGGAAAAACTGATCTGTCGAACAGGAGTATTGAAACGGATATATTGACGAACGTCTGCCTTCTCCACTCGACCCTTTATATAATCCCAAAGCACTGCCCGAGGTGGATAGGATGCTATAGGTTGATCAAAATGCTCATCAAAGGTGTAGTCAGCAAACTCTAAGCATTCTTTAGGGCCATTAGACCAGAGATATCGATACATACTTCCATGAACTGGTTCGCCATTTTTATCTAAACCCGTTCGCCAAGTGTAATTCCATAGCCCGCCCCAATCGGCTTGTTTTTCATAACAAACTAGCTCTGGAATGTCGGCGCCTTGTTCTTGAAGTGCTTGAAAGGCACGAAGTTGTGCTAAACCGCTAGGGCCAGCACCAATAATAGCTACTCGAATAGTGATAATTTTCTCCTAGGTAAGACAACTTGCTACCTTATGAATAAGCAGCAAGAACTCTCTCTATCAACAATTAAGTTGGCAGATTAAGGACCAAAAATCGTTAGATTGATGGTGTCTATTAAATAAAGGTGATTTAAGACCATACAGCAAGTTCGACTCATTGTCTGTTTGAGTATGATCTGCGTCATCTAAACCCACTGGAAAAATAAGCTTTTTACAACTAGCTTTAAAGTTACAAAAGGTTTTTTCCACAGGAGTTTAGGATGAATCCGAAGCAGTTGACGCTAGATGGAAATGAGGCGGCAGCACGGATTGCACATGCCACCAATGAAGTCATTGCCATCTACCCTATTACACCCGCCTCCGTCATGGGCGAGGTTGCAGATGCACTATCCGCAGAAGGACACACCAATCTATGGGGTAGTATTCCTAAAATCGTAGAGATGCAAAGCGAAGCAGGCGCTGCTGGAACTATTCATGGTGCCCTGCAAGCCGGTTCTTTATGTACCACCTTTACCGCATCGCAAGGACTATTGTTGATGCTGCCGAACATGTACAAAATTGCTGGCGAACTGACGCCAACCGTATTTCATATTGCCGCACGCTCGCTTGCCGCTCAGGCATTATCTATTTTTTGTGATCACAGTGATGTAATGGCTGCTCGTGCAACCGGCTTTGCAATATTGGCATCTAACTCTGTTCAAGAAGTGCAGGACATGGCACTGATCTCTCAAGCTGTTTCGCTTAAAAGTCGAATTCCGGTACTGCACTTCTTTGATGGCTTTCGCACATCACATGAGATCGCCAAAATCGACACGCTGAGTGACGAGCAGATGCGGTTACTGCTGGATCAAAGCGGTATTCACCAACATAGAGCACGGGCGATGAGCCCAGATCATCCGGTGATTCGTGGCACTTCACAAAATCCTGATGTTTATTTTCAAGCTCGCGAATCTGTTAATCCTTACTATCAGGCCTTTAGCACCCACTTAACCGAAGTAATGCAGGCGTTTGCTGATCTGACTGGACGACATTACCAACCTTATGAGTATTATGGCGCGGCTGATGCCACAGAATTGATCATCTTGATGGGGTCAGCCGTGCAAACCCTTCAAGAAACCGTGGATCATTTAAACGCTATCGGAGAGAAAACCGCCGTGTTAGCGGTTCGCCTCTTCCGTCCCTTGGATACTGAGCGCCTAATTAAATTGATTCCAGCATCTATTCAATCCATTGCGGTTTTAGATCGTTGTAAAGAACCCGGCAGTGAGGGTGAACCTCTTTATAAAGATATAGTCACCTGTCTGGCTCAGGCAGTGAGTCAAGACAAGGCTGCTTTCTCTCAGCTACCGAAAATTTGTGGTGGTCGTTACGGTTTATCCTCAAAAGAATTTACGCCGGGCATGATCAAAGCCATCTTCGAGATGCTAAAAGAACCGGTATTAAAGCAAGGTTTTACCATCGGTATCGATGATGATCTAAGCCATACATCGCTGGCATGGGATAAAGATTTTCGAACACGCGCCAGCCAAGCTGCGACCAGCGCGTTGTTTTATGGTTTAGGCGCAGACGGTACCGTTAGTGCCAATAAAAATGCGATTAAAATTATTGGTGAGCAAACAGATTTAACGGTACAGGGCTATTTTGTTTATGACTCTAAAAAATCAGGAGCCATGACCATCTCACATCTGAGATTTAGTGCTGAACCTATCCGCTCTGCTTATCTTATCCAAGAAAATGAAGCAAAGTTTGTTGCCTGCCACCAAACGACCTTCCTTGAACGAGAAGATTTATTAAACGCCGCTGCCCCCAACGGCGTATTCTTACTGAATACCTCAACACCACCGAATCAAGTCTGGGACAGTTTACCTCTTGCCATTCAACAAAGTTTAATCGACAAACAGCTTACTCTCTATGTCATTGATGCGTATGCACTGGCTGAGAAACTGGAGATGGGACGGCGTATTAATACCATTATGCAAAGCTGCTTTTTTGCCATTACTGAACTTTTGCCTCGCGAAACAGCACTGCAAGCGATGAAATCAGCCGTAGAGGAAACCTATGGTAGCAAAGGTGGACGAATCACCGAGATCAACTGCCAAGCTATCGATCTGGCTCCCGAAAACCTTCATGAAATTGCCATTCCTAACAGCGTAAATCAAGTTGCGAACAGGGTTGCAAAAATACCCGATCATGCACCTGAATTTGTGCGTCAGATTACCGCTCGATTAATTGCCGGTGAAGGCGATCTCATTCCAGTGAGTCAGTTACCCGATGATGGCACTTGGCCAACCGCGACTGCTCAATGGGAAAAACGCAATATTGCTCTAGAAATTCCAGTTTGGGATACCGAGTTATGTATTCATTGTGGCAAATGCCCACTGGTTTGCCCTCATAGCGCCATTCGCAGCAAAATTTTTGACCCGGAGACTGTTGAACAGTCAGTACCAGAAAGTTTTCTGCATGCCCCTGTGAAAGGTAAAGAGTTTCCAGAGGGTTATCACATCAGTTATCAAGTGGCTCCTGAAGACTGCACTGGTTGCGGCTTGTGTGTAGACATCTGTCCTATCAAGGATAAAACTCAACCGGGACGTCGTGCACTGAATATGGAACCTCTCGTCGCTCCATTACTGAAGCAAGAACAGCAGAACTGGAACTACTTCTTATCCTTACCAGAATACGACCGCACTAAACTTCGGACTGGCGTTATTAAAGAAGCGATGCTGACTCAGCCATTATTTGAGTTTTCTGGAGCTTGTGCAGGATGTGGTGAAACACCTTATTTAAGACTTGCTAGCCAACTCTTTGGTGATCGTATGTTAATCGCTAATGCTACAGGCTGCTCATCTATTTATGGCGGTAACCTTCCTACCACGCCTTGGTGTAAAAACAGCGAAGGGCGAGGACCTACATGGAACAACTCGTTATTTGAGGACAATGCCGAGTTTGGCTTGGGGATGCGCTTAGCAGTGGATCATCAAGCTCGATATGCACAGCAGCTACTAGAACAACTTAGACCGGATTTAGACGGCGCCTTAGTGGATACTCTGCTTAATGCCGATCAAAGTGACGAAACCGGAATCTATGAGCAACGCCAGCGCGTTTTGCTACTAAGAAATCAGCTAAGTCAGTCTAGCTCTAGCTTAGCTCGAGAGCTTGAAACCCTAGCAGATCAACTGGTTAAAAAGAGCGTCTGGATTATCGGTGGTGATGGTTGGGCCTATGATATTGGCTTTGGTGGTTTAGATCATGTGTTAGCGTCCGGTGAAAACGTGAATATCTTAGTGTTAGACACTGAGGTCTACTCCAACACAGGCGGACAAACCTCTAAGGCAACACCACGAGGCGCAGTAGCAAAATTTTCTGCTGGCGGTAAAGCAACGGCTAAAAAAGACCTCGCGATGATCGCCATGAGCTATGAAAATGTTTATGTAGCTCAGGTCGCTTATGGTGCTAAAGATTTACATACACTAAAAGCCTTTTTAGAAGCTGAGTCTTTTGACGGACCTTCATTGATCATTGCTTACTCGCCTTGTATTGCTTGGGGAAATGACTTGAAGCACAACCATCATATGCAAGATTTAGCCATTCGAAGTGGTCATTGGCCATTACTGCGCTATGACCCAAGACGCATAGCCACTGGAGAGAATCCGCTGCAACTGGATAGTAAACCACCCTCCGTTGCCTATCGGGAATTCACCAGTAGTGAAACGCGCTTTAGTATGCTTTGGCGAAGTCATGAAGCGGATGCAGAAAAATACCTAAGTGCATCACAACAAGAATCTCAGCGACACTACCATCACTATGAACAACTGGCTGCTCTCAAGCCCAACAGTGATGAGAAGGAGTAAGTCATGGACCTACAAACACACTATCTGGGCATGACCTTAGCCAACCCACTGGTTCCCTCGGCATCACCCTTGAGTCGTGACGTCAGTCTTTGCTGTCAACTTGAAGATGCAGGAGCCAGTGCACTAGTGATGTACTCGCTATTTGAAGAGGAATTGGATAGCCATCATGCTAGACAGATACAACTGCTGGAATCGAGAGAAATAGGTCACAGCGAAGCGACACATTTTCTGCCGCTGCATGCTGAACCTTCTCATGCGTTAGAACAATATCTAGAGCAAATACACGCTCTTAAACAGCGCTTGGCGATTCCGGTAATTGCCAGTCTTAATGGCACTTCACAAGATGGCTGGATCAAAATCGCCAAACAACTCACTGAAGCAGGTGCTGATGCCTTGGAATTGAATATTTACAATGTTGCAGCAGATCCATTGCATAGCGCCAGCGATATGGAAAAAGGTTACATCGAGTTAATCTCGGCATTACGTGAATCCGTCACCTGCCCTATTATGGTTAAGCTATCACCGTTCTTCAGCGCACTAGGGCATTTTGTTAAGCAACTTGAAGATACTGGCATTAACGGGGTGTCTCTATTTAACCGCTTCTATCAACCTGATATAGATCCTGACACGCTTCGAGTTCAATCGAGCATTCATCTGTCACGATCAGAAGACGCGTTACTCAGTATGCGGTGGTTGGGAATCCTGTTTGGTAAAACACGCCTGACACTGGCAGCAACGGGTGGTATTCATACCTCAGATGATGCCGTCAAAATGCTGCTGGCTGGGGCTGATGTCACCCATCTTTGTAGCGTACTGCTTCAGCAAGGTCCAAACGCTCTCAAATCGATACTGAAGGGAGTCAGTGACTGGTTAGAGGAAAGTCCTTATGAGTCATTAGAGCAAGCCAGAGGTGTGCTTTCTCATCTTCACAGTAATGACCCGACACTTTACGAACGGGCAAGTTATGTGCAGCTCTTGAAAACAGGACGCTATTAATTTGTCATGCTAGGATAGGGTTAGATGTTTACTGAATACGCTATTATTGAGGAAGTAACCAATGGTTGACGAAGATACACTGACTGCATTGAAAATCGCTTTCACCTTTATGCCTCATCCTGTGGATATCACCAAGTATGAATACGGTGATGATGCTGACAGAATCCGTGAGCAGGTGAACTTTGTTCGCGAAGCTCTGTTAGCACAGGGTGTTGATCCAGATGAAGTCGCTGGCGATATCAATCCGGATTCAACACCTAATTCTTGCTATTGATCGAGATGCAAAAGGGTTATTACTGACTGCTATTAGCCACAAGATTCTGCGGCTCGCCTTTGGCGAAAGCGACAACATTCTCAAAGGCGACACGGAAATAGAGTTCATAACTATTTTGCTCAACATAGCCTAAATGGGGTGATGCCAGTACATTTGGCAAACCGATCAATGGCTCTATTTCCAGTGAAGCGGGCTCTTGCTCATACACATCTAATGCAGCCCTTCGTGTTGGCACATCCGTCAAAGCCTTAAATAAAGCACCGGGTTCGATCAGTTCGGCTCGGCTGGTATTAACGATAAGAGCATCAGATTTCATAAGGCTCAGATCATTTGCAGTCACACAGTAACGGGTCGCATCATTTAAGCGAAGGTGAAGACTGATGATATCGGCTGAGGAAAAAAACTCTGCCTTAGATTCAGCTGCTTGAAAACCATCGGCTACAGCCTTTTCTCTTGATGCATCTCTTCCCCAGATCAACACTTGCATACCAAAGGCTCGTCCAAACTGAGCGATACGCTGTCCTATCTTGCCATACCCCCAAATACCCAAGGTTTGTCCATTTAAGGCTCGACCTAAACCTAATGTGCCTGATTGCTGCCAAAAACCGGCTTTTAATTGCATAACGTAAGGAGTGATATGGCGTGAGGCATTCATAATCAATGCCCAACATAACTCTGAAGGAGCAATCGGCGACCCGACACCTTCCGCAATAGCAACGCCATATCGCTGACACAACACAGGATCGATGTGATTACTGATTTTCCCTGTTTGGCTAATCAACTTTAAGTTTGGAAGCAGCTTTAACAGCTCTTCAGTGATCTGCGTTCTTTCTCGAATCAGCACCAACACTTCAACACCTTCAAGATGTTTGGCTAACTCTTGAGGATTGAGATAGGTTTCGTTTAATACTCGAATATCATGCTCTTTTAATAATGCAAAGCAGTCTAAATGTCTTACTTGGTCTTGATAGTCATCTAGTATGGCAATGTTCATTTAGCAACTCTCCATTGTGTCGCTGTTTCTTTTAGTTCTTGTGCAACTTGTCCTAAACTTTCGCTAGATCGGGCATTTTCATCCGCTTGCTGCTGTGTGATGCGTGCACTTTCAAAACCTTCTTGAAGAACACTGGCAAGTTGATCGGTCATCCCTTTCTGCTCAGTTGAAATGGTTAAGATATCTTGATTTGCACGCACGATTGCCTGTAACGATTCACCGATGGTTTTTAATGCCGTTTCTGCAGTTGCGGCAGTGCTTGCTAATGCTACAGAGCGTTGTTGCTCTGTCTGCATCGAACTCTCCACCTTCTGCGTTCTACCTAGTAATGAATCAATAATAGCTTGAATTTGTTCAGTTGCATCATGCGAACGCTGTGCTAAACCACGCACTTCGTCGGCGACGACAGCAAAGCCGCGACCATGCTCACCCGCTCTTGCTGCTTCTATTGCGGCATTCAATGCCAACAGATTGGTTTGTGCAGCGAGTTGCGAGATCACCTCAAGTACATGGCGTATTTGATCAAACTCTTGTGCTAACTGGGTGATAGTTGACGCCGCCCCACTGACACCATCCGCCATACTTTGAACTTCACCAATAACACGGTGAATAATTTGGCTACTGTCATCAATCTCTTGGTTTGCGGTTTGAGTCAGATGGTGTGTAGTGCTAGCTTGATCACTGACCTCACCCGCACTGCTAACCAATTGTGATAGCAGATTTTCTGCTGACTGGTTACGCAAAGTTTGCTGGTTCAACAGTTGCTGAGATGCTTCTGATCCTCTTAATAAATCGGAAGAAGATGAATGCACGACCACAGCAGCTTTACCCACTTGTGTCACTGATTGAGCGATATCTTGCAGTAATCTATTTAGTGCTGTCGAAATTTGTCCAAACTCATCCTTACCCTGCAATGGGCACTGTTGAGTTAAATCGCGAGTTTGCTGGATGCGTTGAATACTGCCTTTTAACTCTTCAACGGGTCTACCTAAAGAACGTGCTATCAATAATGCGGCTATAAAAGCCAGAGCTAACACGGCAAGGGTAATACCTATCGCATAACTGACCACTTCTTTGCGTAATTCTGGCACTGCGGCTAGGGCTTCATCAGCAGCAATTTCTGTAATTAACGCCCAGCGCTCCCCACCAAAATCGAATGGTTGAAAAGCGCCTATCACAAGCTGATCTAGCGCATTACTGTATAGGTCAACTCCACTGACACCAGACAGAGCTTGCTGAATGGCAGCACTATTGAGGCTTACAATGCCGGATAGGGTATTTCGTTGTTGTACTAAGTTAGCTTGATCTGGGGTTAAGCTTGTTAGACGAGCGATAAATTCACTCGTGTTTTGATCAAACTCGCGCTTACTCGACAACAGCACCCCCGATCGATTTAGCAAATAAGTATCACCCGTATCGCCTAGTCCGAGCGCTTGTCGATCTTGCTGATTAGATAACGTTTGTTGAATTTGATGAGTGTCTAATCGGATGGCGAACACACCGGCAGGCTCTGTTTCTCCCACCTCATAGATCGGCATGGCCATAAAAGCACTCGGTAGGTTCAACGCAGCTGGGTAAGGTGCAAAATCAGCAAAGGCAGCTTGCCTATCTGAGCTTAATTGGATTGCTTGTTGAAAAACTTGATGAAGGCCGGTATTGATCAATAAAGGATGTTCCACTGAAACACCAAAGTCAGGTAACTTGTTTAGTGAATAAACCACATTACCCTGTGCATCTAAATAGTAAAGATCTGCAAAACCATAGGCTTGCGAAAACTCGCGCAAGGCTGCATTAAACTCTCGATGGGCAATACTGTAACGTGATCTATCTTCGCCCTCTTCAACTAGGGCTTTGTCAGTCCAACTGCCGGCAGAATCGACTAAATAGTAATACTGTAATACTAAGGATGGTTTATCTAATGAATCTACGTAGCTGGCAAAATCAAAAGACTGATTGGGATTCAAACGAGCATACTCTTGAGCATAACCCGATCTGAAGTATTCTTTTAACGCAGCAACAGTTTCATCTGCATCCTCAAGACTACGAACCACTGCATTCAATCGATAACCACGAAACGCAGAACCTAAACCTGCCACAGCTCTCCTAGCTTGAACACTTTGGGCATGATTAACAACCTGCTGCTCTATCACTGACAGATAACTTGTTAAGCGTTGCTCTTGTGAGTTACTAATCATCTCAACACGAAGCTGTGCTTGATCACTCAGAAGGGATTCGCCAGCCCTTAGAGCCGCTGTACTAATCAACACACTGGCTGTAACCGCTGCCAATAAGGCTAATACCATGATGATGAATAGCAGCTTTTTTTGTAAACTCATGAATTATCCTCAAAGAACGAATAGGGGTAGAGACTAAAGTCTTATACCACATATTGATAAATTCAAAAAACAATCAAAGTGATTTATTTAACAGATAGGAAAAGTTGTTTTGCAGAAACTTAAATAATTAAAAAACCAAAAGATTTGTAATGCTGGTGATTTAATCTTTAAGTTTAAGGACAGCTTCAATAATAGGTTGATTAGCTTCAGGAAAGGGAAAGTCGAGCAATGCTTCTGGTTTGACCCATTGGATGGGTTGACCTTCGCAGCCTAAGGCTTCACCGCTAAAGGAAGTTACGCTATAGACATCCAGCAGTACGGATCGCTCTGGATAATGGTGAGTGATTTGAATCAGCGGCTGTGAAATGATATCACTGATGCCTAACTCTTCGTGTAGCTCTCTGGCTAGGGCATCTGAAACGCTTTCGTTCAATTCTACCTTACCACCTGGAAACTCCCATAACCCACCCTTATGCTTATGTTCAGGGCGGCGAGCGATAAGGATATTGCCAGCAGGGTCATAGATAACCGCTGCGGCAACATGCAGTAGAGCGCTGTTAAGAGCGGTATTCGGCATTGATTTTGACATAGTCGTGTGACAAGTCAGTTGTCCATACGCTATCTTTAACTTGACCGCGATTTAGCGACACGCGAATCAGAATATCTTCTTTATTCATCACCGCTTGCCCCTGCTCCTCAGTGTAGGATTCAGCACGCCCACCCTGAGAGACAATAGCAACATCATCTAGCCAGATATTGACTTCATCAACGTCTAAATCAGGCACACCGGCACGACCAACACAGGCAAGAATACGTCCCCAATTAGGATCGCTGGCAAAGAGTGCGGTTTTTACCAAAGGTGAATGCGCAATGGTGTAGGCTACTTTAAGCGCTTCATCGGTGTTAGCAGCACGCTCTACACGTACTTCAACAAACTTTGTCGCACCTTCACCATCTTTGACAATGGCATGGGCAAGTTCCAACATCACTTCACGTAAGCCAGCCACAAACTTGTCCATCATCGCTGGCTCTAAATCTGTGATTTCAACTTCACTTTGACCGGTAGCCACCAGCATGCACGCATCATTCGTTGAGGTGTCACCATCGACGGTGATGCGATTGAAAGACTGATCATTAATCTGGCTGAGCATTCGCTGCAATAAGTTTTGGTCCACGATAGCATCGGTAGCCACATAGCCCAGCATAGTTGCCATATTAGGCATGATCATGCCTGAGCCTTTAGAAATACCCGTAATAGTTACCTTCTTACCTTGATGCTCGATCACCACACTATGTCCTTTTGGACGCGTGTCAGTGGTCATAATGCCATGAGCGGCTTCTAACCAATGATTCTCATCAAGATCAGCGATAGCATCATCTAAAGCAGAAACAATTTTTTCTACCGGTAGAGGTTCGCCAATGACACCGGTTGAAAAAGGCAGAACCGATTCAGCGTCAACTTTGACGCGCTCTGCTAAGGCTGCACAAGTGTCTAGTGCAGCTTGTAAACCTTGTTTACCTGTACCGGCATTCGCATTGCCAGTATTAACCAAAAAGTAGCGCGTTAATGCACCGCTTCCGAGGTGTTTTTTAGCCAATACAACAGGCGCTGCGCAAAACTGATTGCGAGTAAATACAGCAGCGATGGTTGAATCAACTGGCACTTCCATCACAACAATGTCTCGACGACCGGGCTTTTTAATGCCTGCGGATGCAATTCCTAAACGAAACCCTTTAACCGGATGTAGTTCCAGTTGTTTTTCAGCACCTACTGCCATGAATCTATCCTCTTAGGCACGATAAGATAAGGCTAGATTAAATCTTGCCGTGACATTGTTTGTATTTTTTACCTGATCCGCATGGGCAAGGTTCATTTCGACCTACCTTAGGCACATCGCGAACAAAGGGTTCTTGCTTATCTTGTTGACCCGCAGCATCTGGCTGGTCATGTTGCTGCATCGCACTGGCTTGTGAGTGCTCAAAATTCATTTTTTGACGCTCTGCTGCTTCACGACGCTGACGCTCGATTGCTTCAACATCTTCAGGCTCACGCACTTTCACGTGACTAATAATACGCACCACATCCTTTTTGATATTTTCCAATAAGTTTTGGAATAGCTGGAAGGATTCGCGCTTGTATTCCTGCTTGGGGTTTTTCTGTGCATAACCACGCAAATGGATACCTTGACGTAGAAGATCCATGGTTTGTAGATGCTCTTTCCAAAGCGTATCCAGCACCTGCAACATCACCTGCTTCTCGAATAGACGCATGGTTTCAGCACCTACCAAGGCTTCTTTTTCTTGGTAACGGCTGTTGACCTCTTCTTGAATACGACGACGTAACGGCTCTTCATGTAATTGAGTATCTTCATCTAACCACTGCTGGATAGGTAGTTCGATTGCAAACTCAGATTGCATCGCTTTCTCTAAGCCTGGAACATCCCAAGTTTCTGCCAAGCTTTCTGGAGCAATGTATTCGCTAATGGTGTTCTCGACAATTTCTTCACGAACCGCATTAATGGTTTCAGAAATGTCATTACTAGACATCAACTCATTACGCTGTTCATATATAACGCGACGTTGATCGTTAGCAACATCATCATACTCAAGCAGGTTTTTACGGATATCGAAGTTACGACCTTCCACTTTACGCTGTGCTTTTTCGATGGCGTTGCTGACCATCTTGTGCTCAATCGCTTCGCCTTTTTCCATTCCCAAGGCTTGCATGAACTGGCGAATACGATCTGAAGCAAAGATACGCATCAAATCATCTTCCATAGATAGGAAGAAACGTGATGAACCTGGGTCACCTTGACGACCTGCACGACCTCTTAACTGATTATCAATACGGCGTGATTCATGACGCTCAGTACCAATAATATGCAAACCACCCGCTGCAACTACCTGATCATGGCGTTTTTGCCAATCGGCTTTGGCGGCTTCAATCTGTTCTGGTGTTGGGTTTTCTAAGGCTGCTAATTCGGCTTCTAATTTTCCGCCCAACATAATATCCGTACCACGACCCGCCATGTTGGTAGCGATAGTGATTGCACCAGGGCGCCCTGCATCCGCAATGATGCTAGCTTCACGACCGTGGTTCTTAGCATTCAGTACGTTATGCTGGATTTTCTCTTTAGTCAGCATTTTTGATAGCACTTCAGACGAGCCTACCGATGCTGTACCAACCAGAACAGGCTTACCCTTCTCTTGGCAGTAACGTATCTCTTTAACGATCGCATTAAACTTTTCTTCAATAGTCAGATACACCAAATCATTGTAATCGGTACGCTGTACTTGACGGTTGGTTGGAATAACCACCACATCTAAGCCATAGATCTGACGTAATTCAAAGGCTTCGGTATCTGCCGTTCCGGTCATACCGGATAGTTTTTCGTACAAACGGAAGTAGTTCTGGAAAGTGGTCGAGGCCAATGTTTGGCTTTCCATTTGGATCTTAACGCCTTCTTTGGCTTCAACCGCTTGATGTAAACCTTCTGACCAACGACGACCCGGCATGATACGGCCGGTGTGTTCATCAACGATAACGACTTGCTGGTTTTGTACGATGTAATCTTTATCTTTTTGGAATAGGTAATGAGCACGTAAGCCTGCCAACACATGGTGAAGCAGGTTCAGGTTTCCAGAGGCATATAAGCTGTCATCTTCTTGAAGCAGCCCTTCTTCTATTAACAGATCTTCAACCAACTGATGGCCCGCTTCTGTTAATTCAACCGTGCGGTTTTTCTCATCTACGACAAAGTGTTCATCGATAACTTGGGTGTCATCTTTAACATCGATTTCACCGAAGAACTGCTTGAGCTTGGGTATCAGCGTATTGATTCGGGCATACATTGCTGAACTATCTTCAGCAGGACCCGAAATAATCAGTGGCGTACGCGCTTCATCGATAAGGATAGAGTCAACCTCATCGACGATAGCGAAGTTAAAACCGCGCTGAACTTTGTCTTCGGCGCTAAAGGCCATATTGTCGCGCAGATAATCAAAGCCAAATTCGTTGTTAGTACCGTAGGTAATATCACAAGCATAAGCTTCACGCTTAGTGGTGTTATCTTGTCCAGAGATAACCACGCCCACAGACAGACCGAGTGCTTCATAAAGTGGTCTCATCCACTCAGCATCTCGACTGGCAAGATAGTCGTTCACGGTGACTACATGAACTCCTTTTCCGCTAATCGCGTTTAGATAAGCGGCAAGCGTTGCTACTAGCGTTTTACCCTCACCGGTTTTCATCTCAGCGACTTTACCGTCATGTAGGGTAATACCCCCGATCATCTGCACATCAAAATGGCGCAGACCCATAACGCGGCGAGACACTTCTCTTACGGTTGCGAAGGCTTCTGGAAGCAACTTAGCGAGTGTATCACCTGCTTCGTAGCGCTCTCGGTAGCTAGCGGTGAGTGCTTTTAACTCATCATCACTGCGCTGTTCCATTTGCGCTTCCAATGCATTTATCTCTTTTACGATACGACTCATACGTTTGAGTTCGCGATCGTTCTTACTTCCGAAGACCTTTTTCAACAGTGATGTGAGCATAATTCAACTTTTACCGTCTATTGGTTGTTATTCGTGCTGCGCTCTTCGCAGTCACGAGACACTATTCTACTATGAATTCCATAGATAATTGAGTTTCAGGTGCTATAGTTCAAGCCCTGAATGAAAAAAAGCCGGACAGTTTGCCGGCTTTTTTCGGTTTTATGTCTGAAATGATGGCATTAAGCCACTCTATCTAAATCAGACTGCAACTGCCGGACGCAAGAAAGCAATTGGTGATAGTTGCTCGACCTCTTCAAAGGTCACTATTTCGTATGCACCCTGTGTTTCCAGCAGTTTTCTCAACAATAAGTTATTTAGGTGATGACCTGATTTATAACCAAAGTACTCACCAATCAAGCTTTTGCCAACTAAGTACAAATCACCAACAGCATCAAGCATTTTATGCTTAACGAATTCATTTTCGTAACGTAAACCTTCTTCGTTAAGCACTTTAAAGTCATCAACAACGATAGCGTTATCAAAACTACCGCCAAGCGCTAAGTTTTGTGAACGCAGAAATTCAATATCGCGCATAAAACCAAAGGTTCTCGCTCTACTAACTTCACGCACAAAAGAGGTGGTCGAAAAATCAAAGCTAGACTCTAAATGTCTGTCTGAGAAAGCGGGATGGTCAAATTCGATACGAAATCCGACTTTAAATCCATCGTATGGCTTAAAGCTAGCGTACTTGTCGTCTACTTCGACATTAACTTCTTTGAGAATCTTTATGAACTGCTTTGGAGCATTTTGTTCTTCGATGCCCGCTGATTGGATTAGAAACACAAATGGAGCCGCGCTACCATCCATGATCGGCACTTCTTCAGCTGTTAAGTCGACAAAGAGATTATCTATTCCCATTCCCGCTAATGCAGACATTAAATGCTCTACGGTTGCGACTCTTGCACCACCGACAGAGAGATTAGTTGATAGCACGGTATCGACCACATTTAAGGCGTTACCGGGAATTTCAGAAACTGGATCTAAATCAACGCGTCGAAATAAAATACCCGTATTAACAGGAGCAGGACGGAGCGTAAGGTAAACTTTCTTACCACTATGAAGCCCTATGCCGGTCGCACGAATACTGGTTTTTAATGTACGTTGTTTGATCATCTCTACTCACTAAATGAGATTAAATTATTGCTAAATGATAACAGATCTTACCTAAATCAGGCAATTTAATCATTTTATCCCCTTCATTGCTTGACCTTAATGTGCATCTAGATAAGGGCAAGCATGAAGAAAACCAAGATTAATCAGCTTGGCGTCTTAAGAATGTTGGAATGTCCAGATCATGATAGTCTTTACGCTTACCCTCCTGATATTCAGGCTTTTCTAGCAAGGCTTCTTGCTTCTGACGACGTAATACTGATGGAAGCTCGATCTCTTCCTGACGCGCTTCTACTTTTGGATTTTCTGAAGAAACCAACTGAAACTCTTTTTCTCTTGGACGATCAAGACCTGTAGCAACAACAGTGACACGAAGCTCGCCATCTAAATCAGGGTCAATCACAGTACCAACAACCACTGTAGCGTCTGGTGCTGCACAAGCTTCAACAATTTCACCTATTTCGCTGTACTCACCCAAGCTAAGATCTAAACCTGCAGTGATATTCACTAGAATACCGCGCGCTCCACTCAGATCTATGTCTTCTAATAATGGACTTCTAATCGCCGCATGAGCTGCTTCTTGAGCACGCTTATCGCCTTTAGCGACACCCGTACCCATCATAGCCATACCCATCTCAGACATGACGGTTTTAACATCAGCGAAGTCGACGTTGATCATACCCGTGCAAGTAATAAGGTCAGATATACCTTTAACAGCGCCTTTCAATACATCGTTAGCGGTATTAAATGCACTGATTAAGCTGCAGTTTTTGCCCAGCACAGCAATCAACTTTTCATTCGGAATGATGATAAGTGAATCAACATTATCACGTAATTCTTTAATGCCTTCTTCAGCAATCAGCATGCGCTTACGGCCTTCAAATTTGAATGGGCGAGTGACAACTGCCACTGTAAGAATCCCCATCTCCTTTGCAATTTGAGCCACGACAGGTGCTGCTCCTGTACCGGTTCCACCACCCATACCAGCGGTAATAAAGACCATGTCAGCCCCTTTTAGGCTTTCAGCAATACGATCACGATCTTCCAAGGCAGCTTTACGACCCACCTCTGGATTTGCGCCCGCACCCAAACCTTTCGTCATGCCTCCACCTATGTGCAGAGCAGTCCGAGTTGATAAGCGATCTAGTGCTTGTGCATCTGTATTGGCGCAGATAAATTCAACACCTACTAGGTCATCCGAAACCATGTGTTGAACAGCATTACCACCGCCGCCGCCGACGCCAATCACTTTAATCACTGCTTCTTGAGGTACATTGTCGATTAATTCAAACATCTTTTTCTCCCTTGGCAGGCCTGCGTTTACCTTCCGGCCCTACACTCATAAATAATTCTGTTAGAAATGGCGCTTAAACCAGTCTTTTACTCGACTCATCAAGTCACCTACTTGCGGCCGCTCTAAACGCTTCTCACGCATTTCCGGCACACTTTCTTTAGCGGTTGGCTTCTGTTCTGCTTTTGCATAATGCAGAAGCCCGATTCCTGTAGCGTAAATAGGATTTTTTAGTAACGACTCCATGCCTCTAACCCCCTGAGGCAAAGCAAGTCGGACTGGCATGTGAAAAATTTCTTCTGCCAACTCCACAGCACCTTCCATTTTTGATGTACCACCAGTTAGCACGATGCCTGCAGCAATCAAGTCTTCAAAACCTGACCGCCTTAGTTCGGCTTGAACTAGGGTAAACAACTCTTCGTAACGCGGTTCAACCACTTCAGCCAATGACTGACGAGATAAATCGCGAGCAGGTCGATCTCCTACGCTGGGTACTTTGATGGTTTCATCAGGTCTTGCCAGCTGTGCCAACGCACATGCGTATTTTATTTTTATCTTTTCAGCATGCTGTGTTGGTGTACGCAACGCCATGGCAATGTCGTTGGTCACTTGATCACCCGCGATAGGTATAACCGCGGTATGGCGAATTGAACCATCGGTAAAGACGGCAATATCGGTGGTTCCACCACCAATATCAACAATACAAACACCTAAATCTTTTTCATCTTCAGCCAACACAGCATAGCTAGACGCTAATTGCTCTAGGACGATGGCATCTACCTCTAGTCCGCAGCGACGAATGCATTTATCGATGTTTTGAATCGCATTGGTCGCGCCTGTTACCAAATGGACTTTAGCCTCCAATCGGACACCAGACATTCCTAAAGGTTCTTTAATTCCTTCTTGCGTATCAATAAGATACTCTTGTGGAAGAATATGAAGAATGCGTTGATCTGCGGGTATTGCCACTGCTCTAGCAGCATCAATAACGCGTTCTAAATCGTACTCGGATACTTCTCTATCTCTAACAGCCACTATCCCGTGAGAGTTAAGGCTACTGATATGATTACCGGCAATGCCAACAGTCACTGAGTGAATCTTACAACCTGCCATCAACTCTGCTTCTTCAACAGCTCGCTGAATCGCGGACACAGTCGATTCAATATTGACTACTACGCCTCGTTTCATTCCATGTGATGGTTGTGAGCCGACACCGACTATTTCGATCCCGCCATCTGCACACACCTCACCGACAAGGCACACCACTTTGGATGTACCTATATCGAGTGCAACGATCATATTATGATCTGACGCTGCGCGTTTATCCTGCATCATCCTGCCTCTCTTCAGTGCGCCATCGAACGGCCACACCATTGGTATATCGAATATCAATTTTTTCTATCTGATCTGCCACTTCGGCTAACTGAGCATCATAGATACTTAGAAAACGTCGCAGCCTTGGCATCAGCTGTTCTCTTCCTGCAACAAGCTGAATGCCATTGTCTAGCTCTAGGTTCCAAGCACCACGACTTTCTAACGAAAGACCTTTAATGCGAATGCCATAACTTGAGAAGAGCACACTTAAGTCATGGTATTGAGCAATAATGGCGCGTGTTTCATGCGCTGGACCATTCAAGCGAGGTAGAAACTCATATCCAGCACTTAAATCAGGCCAGAAAATATCACCCTGATGGTTAAGTAAGCCTCGTTCGCCCCATCGAGCAACAGGGACCTGCTCGGCAATACTTACTTGGATAGCAGCAGGCCATTGACGTCGAACTTCAGCCATGTGTACCCAAGGGTTCGCTAGTGCTTCATCCCGAAGTGTGCGCACATCAAGCGACAATAAAGGTGCTCTGATCTCTTGTGCCAGCTGGGTCGCTAACTCTTGTCCATTCAAATGACGTGTTTGACCTTTGATACTGACTTCACTTACCGGTTGATCCAGCCAAGCCAGGGCTTTATCTGCCAACAGCAACATGATTACTATGAATACAGCAAGTGAACCAAGAAGAACCGTAACACGTTTAGCAGTGCTTTCAGTTTCCGGAATTACTGCTTCTTGTCTGCGCACGGCAACAGCACCCCGGATCGGTTTGACCGGTTCAACTTCTTGCTTTAACCAAGGCAGTGACAAGTTCATCTTAACTCTCCCGATCACACCGAGCAGTGCGAAGTATCTCTACAACGAGTTGTGAAAAACTCTTACCAGCTTGACGAGCCGCCATAGGCACTAGGCTATGATCCGTCATTCCAGGAAGGGTATTCACTTCCAGTAGTTGAAACTCACCCTGACTGTCCATCATCAAATCAACACGACCCCAGCCGCGACAGCCAACTGTTTGAAAGGCTCGTAAGGCCAAACTCTGGAGCTCTTCATAACGCTGATCGCTTAGCTGGTGATCAAACAAATAACGCGTATCATTGGCTTCATACTTGGCATTAAAGTCGTAAAAGTCATGCGTAGTTTCTAATCGAATCACAGGCAAAGGCTGATCATTCAAAATAGCCATGGTGTATTCAGAACCTTGAATCCATTGTTCCGCAATGACCTGATGATCATATTTAGCAGCTTCAGCATAAGCTGCTTTAAGTTGCTCGAGATCTAGCACTCGACTCATACCAATACTGGATCCCTCATGAACTGGCTTAACCATCAATGGGAAACCTAAGTCTTCAGCAACCTGTTTCAAGTCTGCAGCATCATTAAGCTCTGCAAAAGCTGGCGTTGGGAAACCTGCTCCTATCCATAACTGTTTGCAGCGCAACTTATCCATTCCCAAGGCAGAAGCAGCGACACCACTTCCGGTATAGGGCTTTTTCAACATTTCTAGCAGGCCTTGCAGTGTGCCATCTTCGCCACCACGACCATGCAGAATTAAGAAAGCTCGATCATATTCAGCAGTCAATAATTGCTCCACAGGATCAGCACCCTGTGCACATAGATCAATTTCGAAAGCATTCACGCCAGCTGCTTTAAGTCCTTTAAGTACTTCTGCTCCACTTCGAAGAGAGATACCACGCTCTGCAGAGTCGCCCCCCATCAGGACGGCAACTTTGCCAAAAGCGGCTGCTTCTTCAGCTGTAATTGTAAAGTCACTCATGCCTTACTCTCTTGAGACCCGCTGAGGTCCAACTGACTTAAACGATGCGCTAGAGTGGTGATATCTCCAGCACCTTGAGTCAACAACAGATCACCTGGACGCAACAAGGTTGTCAGCAGGTCAGGCAAATCTTCTGTGGATTCGACGAAAATAGGTTCAACACCTCGTTGTCGAATTGATCGACAAAGGCTACGCGTGTCCGCTCCTGGAATAGGTTGTTCTCCGGCCGCGTAGACTTCTAACATTAATAACAGATCGGTTTCCGATAATACGCGGGCAAAATCTTCATATAGATCTCGTGTACGGGTGTATCGATGAGGTTGATAGATCATAACTAAGCGTCGGTCTGGCCATCCGTCTCTAATCGCTTGTATTACTGCCTCAACTTCACGGGGATGATGACCATAATCATCCACTAAGGTGACACTCCCCTCACGTACTGGCACTTCACCTAAAATCTGGAAGCGTCTTCCTACACCTTCAAAACCCTCTAATGCCTGACAAATGGCTTCATCGCTGATTCCTTCATCGGTTGCAACGGCGATACATGCTAGGGCATTAAGAACATTATGACGACCAGGCATATTTAAGGTTACTTGTAATGCGTTATGACCTGTTGGACGCTCTACGGTAAAGTGTGTTTGTAGACCATTCATGCGTAAATTCGTGGCACGGAAATCAGCGTCTTCATTGAAACCATAAGTTAATATGGGACGGCTAACACTTGGCAGTATCTCTGACACCACTGGATCATCGGTACACAATACTGCCAAACCATAAAAAGGCAGATTGTGCAGGAAGTTTACAAAGGTTTGCTTGAGCACATTAAAGTCACCGCCATAAGTATCCATATGGTCAGCATCTATATTAGTGACGATCGCTACCATGGGCTGAAGATGCAAAAACGAGGCGTCGCTTTCGTCTGCCTCTGCGACTAAATAGCGGCTTCCACCTAATTGAGCATTAGTGCCTGCACTATTTAAGCGACCACCGATGACAAAGGTGGGATCTAAGCCACCTTCAGCCATCATGGATGCAAGCAGACTCGTCGTTGTCGTTTTGCCATGTGTTCCTGCCACTGCAATACCATGTCGATAGCGCATCAACTCAGCTAGCATTTCAGCACGACGCACCACTGGTATGCGGTGCTGTCTTGCCGCTTTTAATTCTGGGTTTTCTTCAGAAACAGCGGTTGAGATAACCACGACATCAGCGTCTGAGATGTTTTCTTCCTGGTGACCTATGTTGATTTTTGCACCCAAAGAGGCAAGACGATCAGTGACCACGGAATCTTTCATATCAGATCCACTGATATGATAACCCTGGTTAAGCAGCACTTCGGCAATACCACACATACCCACGCCACCAATACCGATGAAATGTATTTGACGGATACGGCGCATCTCAGGTACTTCGTAAATGCCTACATTGCCGTTTCTTATCATGCCATTACCTCTAAACACACATCTGCAAGCTGTTTACCTGCATCTGGCTTACCTTGTTTGCGAGCAAGTTTTGCCATACTCAGCAAACGCTCACGTTCATTTAATCGGGTTAATAATTCAATTAACTTTTCAGTTGTTAACTGGTCCTGTTGCACCAACTCAGCAGCGCCAGCATCCGCTAAAAACTGTCCATTAGCGGTTTGATGGTCATCTACAGCAAACGGGAAAGGAACCAATACAGCAGCCACACCCGCAATCGCAATTTCGCTAACCGTTAAGGCGCCAGAACGACAAATCACCAAATCGGCCCAAGCAAAGGCTTCATCCATTTTTTCAATAAATGGCACAACTTGAGCTTTAACTCCCAAAGACGAATACAAAGTCTGGGTGGCTTTTAAATGCATAGGACCTGTTTGATGCCATACTTCAGGGCGCTGATCTTCTGGTAACTTTGCTAAAGCCGCTGGAACACGCTCATTGATAGCCTGAGCACCTAAACTTCCGCCTACCACTAAGAGTCTGATGGGTCCAGTGCGACCTTGCATACGAACTGCAGGCTCAGCCAATTCCAAGATAGGTCCGCGCACTGGATTTCCAATGGTGTCTTTAGCTTCACAGTCACTAAAAGCTCCAGGGAAAGCCTGTAATACTCGTGTTGCTGTGCGAGCTAACACCTTATTGGTCATACCCGGAATAGCATTTTGTTCATGAATGACGACGGGTATACCCATCAACCACGCAGCTAAACCACCTGGACCTGATGCAAAACCACCCATACCTAGTACCGCATCAGGCTTCATCTGCTTAATGACTTTACGTGCAGCGAATAGCGCCTTTAGCAAATTAAATGGAGCGGTCAATAATTTAAGTGGTCCTTTCCCTCTTAACCCTGTCACAGGAATGGTATTGAGTTTGATATTTGCAGCAGGGACGACTCGCGCTTCAATACCCTTTTCTGTTCCTAACCACTCCACATGAACACCTTGTTCACGCAAAAGGTCTGCGGTTGCTAGAGCAGGAAATACATGACCACCCGTTCCACCAGCCATCACTAATAGTCGTTTAGACTGTTGTTGACTCATGCGCTGACCCTCCTAGCCGTTTTACTTCTGAGCTTCCCTTTCTGGCTATTAACCATTTCTTCAATGGCAGCTTGCTTCAGTTCAAAATCGATTCGTAATATGATCGCGATCATCACAGCAGAGGCTAACAAACTACTACCTCCGTAACTGAGTAGTGGCAGTGTTAAACCTTTGGTAGGCAATGCACCTACGTTTACTCCCACATTGATCAGCGCTTGTCCTGCGAAAATAAATGCGAAGCCATAACAGACATAGCTCATAAAGAAACGCTGCTGTGTTTCAGCGCGACGGCCTGTAACAAAAATCCGATACACCAAAAAACAATACAGCAGCACAACAATCAGTGCGCCAACAAGACCAAGCTCTTCAGCTAGGATCGAATAGATAAAATCGGTATGTGCTTCAGGTAGATAAAAAAGCTTTTGAATACTGTTGCCGAGACCTGTACCAAACCATTCACCACGACCAAAAGCGATCTGTGCTTGAGATAACTGATAACCCGCACCAAAGGGGTCAGCCCAAGGGTCCAAAAATGTTTTTAATCGTTGTACGCGGTAGGGTTGCGTCATTGCTAAAAATACCGCCATACCAACACCAGCACTTAGTACAACAATAAACTGAAAAAATCTCATGCCACTCAAGAACACCATACCCATGACAGTACACATTAGAACAACTGTCACACCAAAGTCTGGCTGACTGATTAACAAGCCAACATAGATAGCCATAGGAAGTGCAGGTTTCATGACTCCAGACCAAGTGGTTCGAACTTCAGATAGACGTCGGACCAAGTAACCAGAGATGTAAACCACCATGAAAATTTTGGCCATTTCTGAAACTTGTAAATTGAAGAAACCCAGACTTATCCAGCGACGTGCGCCATTTACTTCACGACCTATACCGGGGATCAATACCAATAGCAGGGTGAAGCCACCAATAACGAGTAGCGGCACACTGAATCTTTCCCACAAGTGAATCGGAATCACTGAAACGACAGCGAGTGTTATCAGTGCCAAGATCATGAATAAACCTTGGCGCATAATAAAATGATACGGCGATCCGAAATCACGTGCAGCCACATCCATTGAGGCTGAAGAGATCATCACAAAACCAATCAGCATGAGTGCTAATACCGTCAGCAACAAGTAAGGATCAAACGAAAGTTTACCCTTCGGCATATCCAGAACACTTGGCCAAGGCCCTTTAGTAATGATATTCATCATGATAGTGCCTCCACTATCTTGATAAACTGATCACCACGATCTTCATAACCACTAAACATATCGAAGCTAGCACAGGCAGGAGATAACAACACAGTATCGCCTACAGCAGCGTGTTCTAAAGACAACTCAATGGCATTGTCGAGTGAAGAAGCTCTGATTAATGTCAGACCATCTAAATCAGATGCGATTTGATCAGCATCTTTACCGATTAAAATAACGGCTCGAGCATGTTCAGCCAAGGGAGCCTTAAGCTCTGTAAACTGTTGCTCTTTGCCAACACCGCCTAGAATAACTAGCAGCTTTTGCTGCGCTTCTAACATCAAGCCCAAGCCTTGAATGGCAGCCAAAGTGGCACCTACATTAGTACCCTTAGAATCATTGATGAAACTAACACCCTGTTTTACAGCCACCCATTGGCAACGATGTTTAAGACCACTAAATTCTCGAGCGGCTTGCAACATCGCTTGCATTGGCAAACCGGCTGAATCACCTAACGCTAAGGCAGCGAGTACGTTAGCTACATTGTGGGCACCCGATACTTTTAGCTCTGCAACTGGCATCAAAGGAGCTAATCCTTTAAATAACCATGTACTACCTTCATGCTCTGCCATGCCAAACTGACCTAAATCAGGCGCAGACAAGCCAAAGCTGACAGTCTTCATTCCTTGAGAAACCAGTGGAGCCGTTAATGCATCTTCTCGATTGATGATGGCATTTCGACATCCACGATAAATTCGGTGTTTAGCCAGATAGTAGCTTTGTAGATCAGGATAACGGTCCATATGATCAGGACTGATATTCAGCACAGTTGCAGCTTGTGCTCTTAACTCATGAGTTGTTTCTAGTTGAAAACTCGACAATTCAAGCACATAAAGATCAGCAGGATCATTTGCCAGTAAATCCAATACCGGTGTACCTATATTACCTCCCACAGCAACATTAACACCGGCAGCTTTAGCCATTTCTCCCACTAACGTGGTTACGGTACTTTTCGCGTTAGAACCCGTTATCGCTACAATAGGCGCATCTATTTCACGACAGAACAAGTCAATATCACCGATGACACGGACACCATGTTGTAGCGCAAATTGAATAGCCGGTGACGACTTAGCAACACCTGGGCTTAAGATTAACTCTGTGGCTTGTGATAGATAATCTGCATCTAATTCACCACAACGTAACTCTACCTGTGGGAACTCACGATAAAACTGTGCAGCTAATGGCGGTTTTTCACGAGTGTCTACTACCGCAAAATCGGCACCTTTGGCCGACAAATAACGCGCACAGGCATAACCAGTCTGTCCAAGACCGATCACTATGCGTCGAGTATCTGATGCGATTAGTGTCACTCGTAGCTCCTTTTAACTATTACCAATTAGCGCAATTTAAGCGTTGCTAAACCAATCAAGACTAGAATCACGGTAATTATCCAAAAACGGACGATGACACGTGGTTCAGGCCAACCTTTTAATTCAAAATGGTGATGTATCGGTGCCATTCTAAAGATGCGCCTTCCGGTTAGCTTGTAGGAGGCAACTTGCAAGATGACCGATACGGTTTCCATAACAAAAATCCCCCCCATGATTACTAGCACTAGCTCTTGACGGACAATAACAGCCATCACACCTAGAACTGCTCCGAGAGATAAAGCACCTACATCACCCATAAATACCTGAGCGGGATAGGTGTTAAACCAAAGGAAACCCAATCCTGCTCCGACAATCGCTCCACAAATGATGATTAATTCACCTGCACCCGGAACGTGAGGTATGTGTAGATAATTGGCAAACTGGAAGTGACCGCTTAGATAAGCAAACACTGCTAAGGCACCTGCCACCATAACGGTTGGCATAATAGCAAGCCCATCAAGACCATCCGTCAAGTTCACAGCGTTGGAACTACCGACTATGACAAAGTAGGTAAACACGATAAAGAACAGACCCATATCAATAATGATATCTTTGAAGAAAGGCACAATGAGTTGAGTTTCTACCGGACTTTGCGCGGTCATATAAAGAATGATTGCAGCTCCTGCTCCACCGACTGATTGCCAAAAGTATTTCCAGCGAGCGGGTAAACCACGAGGATTCTTTTCGATCACTTTGCGCCAATCATCCACCCAACCTACGGCACCAAAAACGATCAACACAAATAAGGTAATCCAAACATAACGATTCGACAGATCTGCCCAAAGTAAGGTACTGACCGCTATCGCCAATAGAATCAAGCCACCACCCATGGTAGGTGTTCCTGATTTACTCAAATGAGACTGAGGACCATCATTTCTAACTGCTTGACCTATCTGACGATTACGCAATTGATTGATCAGATAAGGCCCTAGAATTAAGGAAATCGACAAGGCAGTTAATACACCCAAAATTCCACGCAAGGTGATATAACGGAACACCGAAAAGGCTGAAAAGTACTGTGTCAGAAATTCTGTTAACAGTAGCAGCATTAGAGAGCTTCCTCTTGTTGTAGAGCATCGACGACTCTATCCATTTGTGCACTGCGCGAACCCTTAACAAGCAGGGTGTAAGGTTCGCTCAAGTGTGTTTTGAGTTCAGCTATGAGCGCATCTTGTTGCTCAAAATGCTTGGCACTTACCCCTGCCGAGTGAGCAGCATTTACCGCGTTGCGCATCAATGGGCCCACGGCAAAGAACAAATCTATTCCAGCATCAGCCACATAACGCCCAATCTTTGCATGCAGAGACTCAGCTTCAGATCCTAATTCAGCCATATCGCCCAATACCAAGATGCGCTGTTTAGGTCTTTCAGCCAAAAAGTCTATTGCGGCCTCTACAGCTTGTGGATTGGCATTGTAACTATCATCAATCAACCAGCCTGACTTAAGTTGAATTGGCTTCATTCGACCTTTCACTGCAGCACAAGACTCAAGCCCTGCTTTCGCAGCCGACAAAGGTAATCCTAAAGCAACCCAAGCCGCTGTTGCGGCAGCAGCATTAGCGATATTGTGCTGACCTATCAAACCTAACTGAACGGAGACGCTTTCATCGTTGAAATGAAGTTTAAAGCCCCAGGCACCTGCGCTATTAACTACAGCATCAGTTGTCCAGATATCTGCTTGGTTGCTCTGTGTAGAGAAGGTCAAATATTGACGGCGCATATTCTCAAGCTTTTCGCGCCAAAAAGCAGCATGCGGATCATCAAAATTTACAATGCCCACACCTTCATCTGTCAGGGTGTTATAGATTTCGGATTTAGCCCGCACTACACCCTGTAAACTTCCAAAACCTTCAATATGGGCTTCACAGGCATTATTAAGGAGCGCTACATGAGGCTGAGTTAAATGCACGGTATAGTCGATTTCACCTTCTGCACTCGCACCTAGCTCAATGACGGCATATTGATGATCTTCTTTCAACTGAAGTAAGGTAAGTGGTGCACCAATATGATTATTCAAATTACCTTGGGTAAATAGGGTTGCACCCTGCTGCTTAAGCATATTAGCTAACAGTTCTTTAACGGTGGTTTTACCACTACTACCGGTGATGGCAACAACTCTTCCGTTATAATGATTGCGATTTAACGTCGCTAGGCGACCCAGAGCCACAATGGCATCCTGAACTTTTAGCTGAGGTAATAAATCATCAACATCCCTCTCTGTTACAGCAGCAACAGCACCTTTCTCCCTTGCTTGGCTTAAAAAGTTATGGGCATCAAAATTTTCACCACTCAAACAAATAAACAGATCTCCTTTCTGTATTTTACGAGTATCAGTGCATATCCCAGTAACAGGTAAATCTAGATCAACAGATTCATCAAATGTGGCTTCGATTGCCTTAACTACGTTGCTGAGTGTCCAGTTACCAATCATTTCTGGCTCCATTGATCTAAATGTTTTCTCGCCACTGTCTGATCACTAAAGGGATAACGCTGACCCATAACTTCTTGGTAGTCTTCGTGCCCTTTTCCAGCTATCAGGACGATATCGGTGGGGTTTGCTATTTCTATGGCGGTCGCTATCGCAACAGAACGATCGATCTCCACATGCGAGTTACTAGAGGGCTTCACGCCTTCTAAAATTTGATCGATGATAAATTGAGGGTCTTCAGTTCGCGGGTTATCACTAGTAATGACTAACTGATCAGCTAATCCAGAGGCGATTTGCGCCATCAATGGACGCTTACCTTGATCACGGTCACCACCGCAACCAAACACGCAAATGATCTTACTTCCTGATTGACGGTGCTCATTCAATGCAGAAAGAGTTTGCAACAGTGCATCCGGTGTATGGGCATAATCGACCAGCACTAGTGGCTCAGAGGCATAAGACACTTTTTCCATGCGTCCAGGAACGGCGTGTACCTGCGTTAAAGCACGACTGATTTCTACTGCTGGATATCCAGCTGCACCCAATGATGCTGCGACCAAAAGTAAATTACTAAGATTAAAGCGACCAATTAAACTTGATGTAGCACTGATCTCACCCCAAGGAGTAGTCAGAGCAAAACCGATTCCATCTAAGTGAAACTCAGCGTTTTTTACATAAATATCAGCGGACTGATTCAATTGCGAATAAGTCAGTACAGAGCACTGTTCTTGATTAGCTTTGATCAATAACTGTTTGCCAAACTCATCATCGATATTCAGTAACTGGACAGCACTGGTGTTTTCAAACAAGCGTTGTTTTGTTGCCGCATAGGCAGCCATAGTCCCATGGTAATCAAGATGATCTCGGGTTAGGTTGGTGAAACCTACTTGACTAAAAACCACACCAGCAGTTCTTCCCTGATCTAGTGCATGACTGGAAACTTCCATGACTAACGCTTTGGCACCTGCTTTTTTATATTTTGCTAAAAGCTGATGAACTTTTAATACTTCTGGTGTCGTGTGAGTAGATGGCTCTAACTCTTCTGGAAAACCTGTCCCAATAGTGCCGATATAGGCGGTTTTTTCACCAAGCAAATTCAAGGCTTGAGCAATAAAATGACAACAAGAGGTTTTGCCATTAGTCCCTGTTACACCGATAACAGCCATCGTTTCTGAAGGTGAATGATAGTATCGACTGATCACATCACCAGCGACATCAGCTAGGTTATCAACCGCAAAGATTATGTCCGCAAACTCTTCAAGCTCTGGATGATAATCCGTTTTACTCATGAGCACAGCGGAAGCTCCAGCTTTGATAGCTGGGATAATGTAGTCGACACCCTTGTGATGCACGCCGGAACGAGCAATAAACAGATCACCTGCAGTCACCTCTCGATGATCCAATACAATGTTACGTACAAGGATCTGATCAGAAACAGAGGACTGATCTACTAAAAGACTTTGTAAACTGGGCAGATCTTGGCGTTGAATACTCATCTGCCAGCCACCTGCGTTTTAGGTTCAGGCCAACGATCTGGGTCTAGGTTTAATAGACGCATCGATCCCGCAGCCACGCGAGCAAATACAGGCGCGGCAACTTCACCACCGTAAATTTCTCTACCTTTCGGGTTATCAACGATCACTACTATTGCTAAACGAGGATCCGAAACGGGAGCGACACCCGCAAAAAACGCAGTATACTCTTCACGATTGTATCCACCGCTACCGATTCGATGCGCTGTACCTGTTTTTCCAGCGACTCGATACCCTTCAACCGCCGCTCTTCTTGCTGTTCCTTCTGGACCTATGACGGTTTCCATCATTTTCAGAACTTCATTACCTACACCTGGTGGCATCACGCGAACACCTTGGCTTCCTTGTTCATTTTTCAATAGACTGACAGGGTAAAAGATGCCATCTGAAGCGAAAGGAATATAGGATTGAGCTAACTGTAATGGAGTAACCGAAATACCATATCCATAAGACATGGTTGCTCGCTCAATCACTTGACGCTCACGAAGATCAGGAAGATGACCAGACCTTTCCCCTGGAAAACCAGTGTGACTCATCTGACCAAAGCCTAAATTTCGTAATAAGTTCGGTAGTCGGTCATGCTCCATATCCATCACAAGACGAACGGTGCCAACGTTACTTGATTTGGTAATGATTCCAGTAAGAGACAAGTCACCGTAGTTTCGGAAATCTCGAATGGTTGCTGAACGAACGCGCATCACTCCGGGAGAGGTTTTAATTACTGTATCAGGAGTAAAACGCCCCGTCATAAGCGCTGCCGCTACCGTCATTGGCTTAACCGTAGAACCTGGTTCAAACAAGTCGGTCATGGCACGATTTCTAAGCGCAGCGGGTTCAAAGCGAGTACGATCATTTGGGTTGTATGAAGGCTGGTTAACCATCGCCAACACTTCACCGGTTTCTGTATCTAGAATGACAATAGAGCCTGCATCAGCCTGGTGTGCTTCGACTACAGCTTTTAACTCTCTGTAAGCCATGTACTGTAAACGCAGATCGATACTAAGTTGCAACTCATTACCTTGCTCGGCATCTTGGATCGAGCGAATGTGACGAATAGTTCGGCCAACACGATCTCGCATGACTAGCTTGCTGCCATGCTCGCCACTTAACCATTCATTAAAGGCAAGCTCCATACCTTCTTGCCCTTCACCATCAACATTTGTAAAACCAACCAAGTGAGCAGTTACTTCTCCCGCTGGGTAAAAACGACGGTATTCACGATCAACGTTGACACCAGGAATGCCAAGCAAACGAATACCTTCAGCTGCTTCAGGGGTTACTTGTCGACGTAAATAGACAAATCGTCTTTCTGCATTATTAGATAAACGCTCAATTAAGCTTCCGTGAGGCATTTCTAAAAGCTGGCTTAATCGATTCAGATGAGGGTGCTGCATATCGATAAACTTAGGGTCTACCCAAATACTAGCAACAGGAGCACTCACTGCTAAAGGTTCTCCATTGCGATCAGTGATGACACCTCGATGCGCTGGAATCAACATCGTACGAATAGTACGTGCATCCCCCTGGTTCTGCAGAAAGGCTTGATCGGTTGAATACAAAGAGAACAGCTTCGTCAGAATAAAGCCCACAGCAACGCAGAGCAATGCGAAGACTATCCACATTCTCCAGCTGCTAGCTGCCTGTATTTGAGCTTCTTCTGGCTTATCACTCATCTTCGAATTATCTCTGTTTCTTCAACTTTCGGGACTCGCATCTGCAAACGACTTTCAGCCTCATTCTCAATGCGCCCATGTCCACCCCAAGTACTTTGCTCGAGCAGTAACTGCCCCCACTCGATCTGCAATTCATCCCATTGATGAACCAAAATCTGATGGTCGTTAAACAATCTGCGATAATCGTAAGCTGCCTTGATCACCGAGAGTGCTGAAACCAAAATCGCTATCGTCAGCACCAATAAAATAACTAAAGGTCGATAAAGTGCTGATCTTGATACAAAAAGCTCTTGCTGAGCTGCGTTTTTATTAATACCACTCTTACCTAACTCACTTTTAGAGAAAAAACTCTTCAAGCTCATTAGCATTTCTCCGCTACTCTCATCACCGCACTGCGAGAGCGAGGATTAGCATCAATTTCAGCAGCACTGGCTTTAATCGCCTTACCTAAACCTTTCAAGCGCTGGTTTAACATCGCTTGTGTAAACGGCACACCGCTCGGCAAATGTTCATCACCTTTCACATGACGACGGATAAAACGCTTAACAATACGATCTTCAAGAGAGTGAAAACTTATCACCACCATGCGACCTTGCAGCGCCAACAATTCCAGCGTTTGGTCTAAGCAGGTTTCAATCTCTTCTAATTCTCGATTGATATGTATCCGAATGCCTTGAAAAGCACGTGTTGCTGGATTTTTACCTTTTTCCCAACGAGGATTTGCATCAGTAATGATGCTAGCTAGTCGAGCAGTAGTGATAATCGGTGACTTCTGACGTTCAGCAACAATTGCCTTGGCCATGCGACGAGAAAAACGCTCCTCGCCATAGTGAAATAGTACATCAGCGATTTCACTCTCACTGGCACGGTTAATCCACTCAGCAGCACTTTCACCACTTGTAGTGTTCATGCGCATGTCCAGTGGGCCATCGTACTGAAAACTAAATCCTCGAGAAGGATCATCAAGCTGAGGTGAACTGACACCGAGATCTAACAAGACACCGGTCACCTGCCCAACCAGATCCCTTTTAGTAACAAAGCTTTCTATCTCACTGAACGCACCGTGCTCAATGCTAAATCGCGGATCATCACCAAAACGCCGATGAGCTTCGGCAATCGCCATCGGGTCTTTGTCTATAGCAAGTAATCGGCCTTTATCGCTTAACTTAGAGAGAATTAGAGACGAGTGACCACCACGACCAAAAGTGCCGTCGATGTAAAAACCATCTGGATCCGTGACTAATGCCTCAATAGCTTCGTTTAGCATCACGGTGATGTGGTTGAATTCTTGACTCATCTCAGATCCTGTAAACCTTTTTATTCGCTTCTCGCTTTACAGCGATAGCTCCAGCATTTCTGGCGGCAGGGTATCTTCACCAACCTCGTCAAGGTATTCATCTCGGGTTGCACTCCATTGAGCTTCATCCCAGATTTCAAACTTGCGTCCCTGCCCAAGTAACACAATTTTTTTATCTAAACCGGCGTATTCACGAAGACTTGCTGGCAATAGCAAACGTCCATTTCCATCCAACTCAAGATCAGTGGCATGACCGATCAATAATCGCTGAATACGTCGAGCAACCTTATTAAAACTTGGAAGAGCTTCGATTTTCGCTTGAATCTCTTCCCATTCGGGTAAGGGATAAAGGAGTAGGCAACGGGTGTCTGTATCAATCGTGGCAACCATCTGATTACCGCAATGAGATGCAATCATCTCGCGATAACGAGCCGGGATCGCCATGCGCCCCTTAGCATCTAGATTGATCGGATTGACACCGCGGAACATAATGCCCACTGAATTCCCCAAAATTACCCACTTTTAACCACTTTAACCCACCATTGCACACTATAGTGAGTAACCCTAGTCAATGCAAGGTAGGAAAAGGGATCAAATCAGGGCTATTTATGGAACGGCCACGGCAAGAAAATAACGCCCTATAGATAAGCATCAAAGAATCAATAAATTAAGCAGAAACAACAAGATAATATGTATATATATACAGTGATTAATTTTTTAGAAAAAATTTAAAGCAGATAGGAAAAGACAGGAATGTGGGAGTCTGCCTGTAAGCCGGGTTTTGTCGAGGACAATCATTCATCTAGGGTCAGCGTCACCACTGACCTCAAGCAACCTACCCGGATCCAGTGCGGGCCACACCTTAAGGATCCCTATTTGGTCTTGCTCTGAGTGGGGTTTTCCATCGCCGTGGAGTGTTACCACCCACGCGGTGCGCTCTTACCGCACCATTTCAACCTTACCGTGACTCCGAAGAGCCCTTAGGCGGTATACTTTCTGTTGCACTTTCCGTCGGCTCACACCGCCCAGACGTTATCTGGCACTCTGCCCTGTAGAGCCCGGACTTTCCTCCCTTCTGCAAGCAGAACAGCGATTGTCCGGCAGACTCCCGCGACGCAGAATAACAGGAAAA
>REDB01000150.1 GCA_007693685.1 Oceanospirillales bacterium | reverse complement strand
AGATCCTGATTGTGAGTAATCATATCATGGTATACCTCGCTCAGACTGCGGTCACGTCCCAAGGCATCCTGATAGTTTTGCCAAATACGATGTAACAACTGGTGGGCGGTTTCATCGGGTGCATTTAAGCTATGAACGACTTGTTGTTCAATACCAATGATATTGGTCACCAATACAGCATGGTGCGCGGTCACTGCACGCCCAGATTCACTGATTAAATGCGGTTGAGGTAGATCATGCTCCATTGAGACTTCTTTGAAGGCTTGTACCACTCGTTTAGCATATTCATCTAAGGTGTAGTTCATCGAGCAAACACCGCGAGAAGCGGTTCCCTCATAGTCCACACCTAAACCACCACCCACATCAGCCACATCAACGGGCATGCCCATTAGGCGTAATTGCGCATAAAAACAGGCTGCCTCACGAAGTCCGACTTGAATATCTTGAATATTGGCGATTTGGCTACCGAGATGAAAATGCAGTAGTTGAAAGGCTTGTACCTGATCATGACTACGCAGTATTTCGATAGTCTTTAAAATTTCACTCGCCGACAGTCCAAACTTAGATTTAAGACCACCGCTGTCTTGCCAATTACCTTTGCCAACCGTTGATAAACGCGCACGCACACCAATACGAGGCTGAACATTCAATTCGTTAGCGACGCGCAGTACATCATTAAGCTCGCTGGACTTTTCAAGAACGATGTATACCTTATGCCCTAAACGTTCACCCGTTAGGGCTAAGCGAATGTAATCTTCATCCTTATATCCGTTACAGATAATGGTTGAACGACCGGGTTCAGAAAGCGCCAACACCGCCAACAATTCTGGTTTACTGCCCGCTTCCAGACCTGTTCGGCCATGAAGTACTTGACGTTGACCTGCGACAATTGCTTCAACGACCTCACGCTGCTGGTTGACCTTGATTGGATAAACGCTGGTGAAATGACCTTGATACTGCTCATGCTCTATTGCTCTATCAAAGCTATCGACAAGGCTTGCCACTCGATGACGAAGAATATGAGGAAAACGAACCAAGACAGGGAGTTCTAAACCACGCGCCTGTACCATTTGCAGAATTTCTGCAAAGCTGACCTCTGCGCCTGTTACGGTATCACGAACAGTAGCATCGCCTTGTTCAGAGATGCCAAAATAGCCAGCCCCCCATCGAGCTACATTGTATAAAGCTAAACTCTCTTGGGCGCTCCACTCAGTCATCAACTTTCCTCTTTCAACCTTATTCGGTTTCATCTACTAAACGACGGCGCAGGCTTTCATTTTCAACCCGCAGTTTTTGCGCTTCCATTCGGTGTGTAAAAATCTCTTCGTAACGTGCTTCCAAACGCGCTTCTAATTCTGCAATCTGCTTCTTTTGAGCCGAAATGGTAGACTCAAGATCATCTATCTGAGTCTGCATCTCATCCAAAAACTGATAACCACCGATATTAGCATTCGCGGCTTGTTCATGACGAACTTGCCCCTGAAGCTCATTGACGATATGACTATATAGAGCTTTTAGATCCGCTTCTTCACGCTCAGTATAGTTAATACGCTCCTCAATAGCTGCGTGAGCACTAGCTGAACCGATAGAACCTGCCAACACATGTTCTAACATGCGGTGGAATTCCATTAACTCTATGATAGTAAGATACGGCTTGCGACTAACTTGTAGGTCATCCGTGATTCGAAGAATCGCTTCATCAGCTTTATCTGCACCTAAATAGCGAACCAGCAACTCATTAGCTTCAACTAACTTTGGCTCTAGCGCTATGTAAGCATCTAATCCAGTGGGTCGAGCTTTACCTGATATTTTTCCTCGCGACAGCATCGCTGCCATAAACTCACGCGTTAAGGCACGTTCATGCTTTTGCGGATGATAGAACCAAGAACCTAACAAATAAAACAAGATGTTAAACAGCATCGACCAGAAGACACTGTGAACCAACGAGGGTAAAAAGTCGATGCCCAGAAAGGCTTCTGGACGCAGCCAAGAGATACCAAAAGGCCCTTCAGTCATGATGGACGCGGGCAACCAACCTTCGGCGATCATGGAAGGTATGATCAGCGTCCAACCCCACAGAATATAACCGGCAAAAAGCCCTGTCATTGCCCCCATACTGTTGCCATGACGCCAGAACATTCCGATCAACACCGGTGGTGCTAACTGCAAAATAGCCACGAAGGATATTAATCCCATCGCTGCCAAAATATAGGAGTTGCTCAACACCATTGCCAACACATAGCTCGAGGTCAAAATCAGAGCGGCAATAACCCAGCGTACTTGCAACAAATAGCCTTGCAAGGGCTGTAAAAAGCTTATTTTTTCGCAGACGGGCAACACTAAATGGTTTGATGTCATGGTCGCCAGCGTCATTGTCGAAATAATGATCATGCCTGTAGCCGCGGCAAAACCACCGATAAATGCAATCAGGGACATCATGTCATGTCCCAATTCCTGAGGCACTTTTAAGACAAAATAATCAGCAGAGGCTAACGGTAGTCCGAGTTTTAATCCAGCTGCTGCAATAGGTATCACGAATATATTGATCAACACCAAATAAAGTGGAAACATCCACATCGCAGTTTTGATATGACGCTGATCACTACTTTCAACGACACTCACGTGAAACTGTCTTGGCAAGTACTGGACGGCTGCAAATCCTAAGACAATTAACGTAGTCCACATCAACCCTGAATGAGAAGGCTGGGTAAACTCTGTCAGATAGCGTATTTCTTCATGATTGAGTGTTTCCAATAAACCGTTCAAATCACCAAAAACAGTTCTGACAATAAAGAAGCCAACAATCAGCAAGGCAAACAGCTTAACCACACACTCCGCTACCAACACAGCGATCATCCCACTGTGTCGTTCAGTGGGGTCAAGTCGGCGAATACCAAACATGATGGTGAAAACTAGCATCATCACCATTACCAACATCCCCGTTAGATCCCAGGCTTCACTTTCATGGCTACCGGTAATAATGCTGAAACTACTGACAACAGCCGTCAGCTGCAGTGAGATATAGGGAGCAATCCCACTGAGCGCCAGTAATGTCACCAATGCAGCAATGCGTTGAGATCGTCGATATCGGGTGGAAATAAAGTCGGCAATACTGGTGATACGGAACACTTCTTTGACAGCCACCATACGCCGTAAGGTTACCCACCAAAAAATGACGCTAATCAAAGCACCAATATAGATAGCTAGAAACAGCATCCCAGAATTAACGGCAAATCCCACACTGCCGTAAAAAGTCCAAGAGGTAAAGAAAACCGCCAAGGAAAGCGCGTAGACCCAACCGGGCATCACGCTACTGCTGCGGTATCGCGTTCGACGCTCAACCCAAAGAGCCAAACCAAACAATAACAATACGTACAGCAATATGATCAGGATAACGCTGTGGGCCGCAAACATCCCGCCTTCCTCGACATAACAGAGGGTATAATTACCCTCTGTGTCTATGATTAGTTATAGATGTTCTTCTGCGTACTCAGCAAGGCGTGAACGGAACACACCTTCAAAATGCACGCTAGCAGAACCTTCAAAATCGCGGAAGCGCTCAACAATATAGGTTAACCCTGATGTGAGCGGGGTTAGGTAATTGGAGTCGATCTGTGCCAAGTTACCCATACAGATAATTTTTGTACCCTTACCGCAACGCGTGATTATAGTTTTAAGTTGTTGCGGTGTCAGGTTTTGAGCCTCATCAATTAATACAATCGCTTTTTGGATACTGCGTCCACGAATAAAGTTCAGTGACTTGAACTGAAGATTGGCTTTTTCCAAAGCATATTTCACACTGCTTTGTGGACGCTCATCCTGCTCATGCATCGCTTCTAAGTTATCACTAATGGCACTCATCCACGGCGTCATCTTCTCTTCTTCAGTACCGGGTAAGAAGCCGATATCTTCTGCGACAGGAGGTGTCGAGCGAGTGACAATGATTTTATTGTAATGCCCCTGCTCAATGACCAACTCTAATGCGCATGCCAAAGCAATCAGTGTTTTACCAGAGCCAGCCGACCCTAAGAAGATGCTTAAATCTAGATCTGCATCCATCATCGACTGCATCGCAAAAGCTTGTTGAATATTGATAGGAGAAATCCCCCAACAACTTTGATCCATCAGGTGCTGATAGCCTAAATCAAGTAAAGTAACCGTTGTTTCATCTATGGCTACAGTTCGAGCAGCAAAGTCTTGAGTCTCATCATACAGATATTCATTCAGCCAGGTATTCGGCAACAGGGATCTATCCAGTTTGTGATAGGTCTTTCCATCTCTCTGAAAGCTTTCAACCTTATCCACCTGCTCCCAAAAAGGAGATTCCAGAAAGGTATAACCTGATGGCAGTAGTTCAATATCAGAGACTAATTGATCGGTTCGATAATCTTCAACTTGTTTTAACCCAGCGCCCATTGCCTTCAGGCGCATATTGATATCTTTGGTAACAAGCACCACTTGACGGTGTGGGAAAGTCGCCTGCAAATGCAACGCGCAGTTAATGATTTTATTGTCTTTATTGCGCTCATCTGGCAAAAAGCCGCTGCGCATGGTCAGTTCATGATCAGGAAAGATGCTTAACTTACCTAATTTCACATCACGATCTTTTCCGGGTAAAAGAATTCTAACACCCTTGGTGATTTGATCAGGGGAAGTAGCGGTACTGATAATATCATCTATTGAACGTATGGCATGACGCGCTTCTTGAGACACATGCTTTTTACGATCTTTGATATCATCCAACTCTTCCAATACCGTCATTGGAATGGTGATATCTTGCTCTTTAAACTCATAAAGACACTTAGGATCGTGAAGCAGTACGTTTGTATCAAGGATATAGAGGCGTGAGGCTTTTGAGGCATTCATCGACATGTTTCCTATGCGGAGGCGTTTCTTTCAAACTAGCCGATTTGCATAGCTTCTACAACCTTATTCCGGCTTAAACTAAACAAAAATTAACCCTTAGCTGTCTATTTTTTCAGCTTTTTTTGCTTCTTGTTCAGAATGTGAGCAACCACACTTAGGTGGCACAGGATCATACCCGCCTTCACGCAGTGGATGGCACCGAAGAATCCGACGAATACCCAGATAAAAACCTTTTAGCGGACCATGCACTTGAATTGCTTCGATCATATAGGAAGAACAGGTCGGCTCGTAACGACAACTGGGTGGTAGCATAGGGCTGATAAAGTATTGATAAAACTTAACCACTAAAATCAGTAATCTACCTAATTGTTGGCGTAGCCAGTGCATTCTTATCTCCTTTTTGAACGACTAGTTTATCTTAAACTAGCTATTAAGGGTGGTCATTACTGCTCAAATCCTTACAATGTGTTTGCTTACAGAGAAACAAACACGAGTTTAATTATGAAAAAAATACTCAGCCTATCTCTGCTCCTAGCGTTTTCCATACCGCTTCAAGCCCAAGAAGCAGCGCATATTGCAGATGATGTTTATGTCTTCACTCACGGCGGCCCCGGCAATCAGTATCGTATCAATGGTCGCGTGAACAGTGGTGAACCTGTCACTATTCTAGGTCGTCAAAATCAGTATATTCAGATACGCACTGAGTCAGGGCGAACCAGTTGGGTACCTGCTGAGTTTGTTGCCACAGGTCAAAGTAAATTAGTACAACTACCTTCGCTTGAAGAATCCTTGACCACCAGCCAAACACGTATTGAAGAGCAAGATGAAGAGATCGCTCGCTTGAATCAACAGATCTCTAGAATATCCGGCAACAACAGCCAATATACCGAGCAAATAAATCATCTAGAACGGCAAATTGTTCAGTTGGAATCAGAAATTGCCAATATGGATCAAAGCAACTTGATCCGCTGGCTAACTCATGGTGGATTGGTGGCTCTAGGTGGTGTTTTACTAGGATTGTTTGTGCCTTATCTACCCAAGCGCCGCAAACGCAGAGACGATTGGTTTTAGCTGGCAACAAATTCCTTAAAGGGCAAACTTAAGCCAGCCCGTGATCTTATCTTCTGGCTGAGGACGACTGAATAGGTATCCTTGGCCTTCATCACAACCCATGCGACGCAAAAGCTTAAGTTGCTCTGATGTTTCCACACCTTCTGCAATCACTTTGTAGTCTAACGCGTGCGCCATCGCAATCATCGCTTCGACAAGTCGACGATCTTTATCCGAGTTTTCAATATTTCGGATAAAACTTAAATCAATTTTTAGCTGATTCAGAGATAAGTTACGTATGTAGTTCAAGCTGGAATAACCAGTACCGAAGTCATCAATAGCGACTGAAACCCCTAAACGAAGTAATTCGCTGATTGCAGAGCGAGTTTTATCTGCTGAGTGCATAAAGCTAGTCTCAGTTAACTCAACACCAAACAACTTGGGTTCTAAATCATAACGATTCAATAAGCTGATCACACGACCTGCAACATTTCCTCGCTGAAACTGTCTTGCAGAGACGTTGACTGCTACATTGATCGGCATCTTTTGCTGCTTCCACTCGACGGCTTGTTTGACTGCCGTTTCCATGACCCAATCACCGATCTGATCAATTAAGCCCATATCTTCGGCTAAGGGAATAAAGTCATTAGGTGACACTTGCCCTAGCTCATCACTAAACCAGCGAATGAGCGCTTCGACTCCAACAACATGACCTGTTTTTAAACAAACTTTAGGCTGATAAAAAAGACGAAACTCTTTTTTATCCAAAGCATTTTGTAACAGTGTCGTCATCTGAAAACGTGATCGTGACTGTTGGTCCAGTTCAGATGAAAAGAAACTATAGCTATTGCGCCCCAAATTCTTGGCTTCAAGCATGGCTGCATCGGCACAGCGAAGTAACTCTTCGGGTTCTTTTGCATCTCGAGGAAAAAAGGCGATCCCTATACTCGCCGTCAAGCGTACTTCCGTGTCTTGAATCAGTACGGGCGCGGAGATCACTTTGGTTAAGCGATCAAGGTAAAGAGGTATGGTGTTAGGCGACTCTAGCCCCGTCATGATGATACTGAATTCATCGCCACCTGGGCGTGCAGCACTACCAGCATCACCCAAAGAATCTTCGATACGTCGAGCGATCTCTTTCAGAACCAAATCGCCCTCAGATTGCCCAAATCGATCATTGATGCTTTTGAACCAATCTAAATCTAGATTGATAAGCGCTACTATGCCTTTTTGGTCAGAGGCATATTTCAGGGCATTGTGAAGTCGATCTATAAACAAACGTCGATTAGCTAAATGAGTTACCTCATCGAAGTAAGACATTTTGTTGATGCGTGCTTCCGAGCGTTTCATCTCGGTTAAATCATGAAAAATAGCCGCATACTGTATGACGTTACCCTGTTCATTCTCTATGGCAGTAATACTTAACCATTCAGGATAAACACGACCATTTTTGTGACGATTCCAAATTTCACCTTGCCAACGGCCTTTATGACGTAACTGATCCCACATGCGCTCATAAAATGCTTTATCATGACGGCCAGAACTTAAAAGATTAGGATTTGATCCGATCACTTCCCAGTCTTGATAGCCAGTAATCTGGGTAAACGCAGGGTTAACGCTTTGAATTTTTCCCTCAGAGTTACAAATAACAATGCCTTCCATCGAAGAGTCGATCACTTTTTCGATGATACGCAGGTGGTTCCGAGTTTCATTAAGATGATGACTGCGATCATTTAACAATTCTCGAAGTCTAAATATATAGTCAAGTTCGACATTACGAAGAATATCGGAATAAGAAGCCAACCCGACAAGTTTTTTGTCATCATTAACAACACCCAGATGGCGAAAACCATGTTTCCGAAAATGCCGTCTAGCATTAAATATGCTGATACTGGCAGGCACACTAATCAGCTTTTTGAATGAGTAGTCATATAACGGCTTATCAATGCCATCATGAGCGTTCGCTAAAAGATGAATAATATCGGTTTCAGTAATGATCTTAACATCACCCTCTCTACTTTCAATGAGAGCAGCGGTATGACCAGCGGTACGGACTCGTTCAATGGAGTATCTTAAGGTGCAACTATCGGGAAATCTTAATGGGTTATGATTACAAACATCATAAATTGAGCGCATAAACAGATCATGCTCTAGACCATGACTGTTAACGATATCACTTTCACTGACCACACCGACCAGATTGCCGTGTTCATCAACTACAGCAGCATGGCGAATACGACAAGACATTAATTCGACACCTAGCTCATCGACACTTGCATCTGCGGTAATGGTTATCAAAGGGTTGGACATAACCGAAGATGCCGTAATTAAGCCATCTTCAGAAGCATCGGTCATAACACGCATCGCATCTCGACGCGTTAAGATTCCTAGTGGTTTTTGATCATTACATACGATCACAGAACCTATGTTATAGTCAGACATGAGGCGTATCGCGTCGACAACACTTTCGTGATGTTGGCACGTGATGACATCCTGACGACAAATATCCATGACTTTACGAGCATCTAACCGCTTTAACTCATTTTGCATGGAAACCAAGAGATAGCCTTTTTGTAATACCGAAGGAATTTTATAGTAGACCTTTATTTTAGCAGTTAATATTCAAACACAACAGCAATGGACTTCACGGAAACGCACTATGCCATCATCGCTCACTGACTTAACTGCCCTAGTTGACTCGATTGCCCGTACTCAAGACCCCGAAGCGATGATGCAGACCATTGTTGTTCGCCTCAGTGAATTGATGGATGCCGACGTTTGCAGCCTATATTTATGCAACCCTCAACAAGATACGCTGATACTAGCAGCTACTCAGGGTTTAGCAAGCAATGCAGTGGGCCAAGTGCGTTTGAATTTAAATGAAGGACTGGTTGGACATATCGCAGCCAGCCTAAGCACACTAAACATCGCTGACGCGCCTTCCGATGATCGTTTTGTTTACATTCCTGAAACTCATGAGCAATCTTACCGCAGTTTTATGGGTGTTCCACTGATTTATTTACGCAAATTAATCGGCGTTTTAGTGGTACAGGATCGTGATCAAAATCGCTACAGTGATGAAGAAGAAGCTTTTCTTATCACCGTTGCTTCTCAGCTTGCAGGAACACTGCATTTGTTGCAAAGCAGTGGCAGTTGGATGCAGCAACCTGAAACACTTCCTTACAAGCGTTTCAAAGGAATCAAAAGCGCAGGCGGTATCGGAATTGGTCGCCTCTGGGTCATCGATCCACACATGACCTTGGATCAAGTTACCCCCGGTATCAATAGTGATGCTGTCGAAGAAAAAGCCGAGTTTCATGAAGCAATAGAATGGCTTGCGGAAGATCTAGAGAAACGCTCTGGAAAAATGGGTCATCATCTCCCTGGAGACTTAAACGCCTTGTTTGGTGTTTATCAGATGATGTTGAAAAGCCCTGAATTGGTTAAAGGTGTTGAAGCACGCATTGATCAAGGAGACAGTGCTGCCTGGGCGCTTAGACAAGTAATCGAGCAGATGGCAGGTGTTTTTGCTGAATCAGATGATCCTTACCTGAAGGCGCGTAGTGAAGATATCACTAACATCGGTCAACGACTGTTGAACGAGCTGTTACAACACGAAAGACAAGTGATCGAAACACCCGATGAGCCCTTGGTATTAACTGGGGAGCTGGT
>REDB01000200.1 GCA_007693685.1 Oceanospirillales bacterium | reverse complement strand
TCTAACAGTGGCTTTAATAATGGGCTGCTATCACCATAGCGTTCTATAAAAACGTCTAATTCTTCCGAGTGAGTGATGTTCAATCCGCCGCGACCCGCCATTAAAAACTTTCGCCCAGGTGTTGGCATAGCCTCATAAATACGAACGGCAATACCTGCTTTCGACAAAATATCTGCGGCCATTAATCCGCTGGGACCTGCGCCGATTATTAAGGTACCGCTGAAGTGTTTTGTGGGCATGTTAGCGTATGACTCAACATCTAATTGCAATTATTAAGGTGCCAAGCTTAACACATGCCGATAAAAGGCTGAAAAATGTGAAACACTGGGTAAGATCCGTGCGTTCATAGATTGAGTCGGTTTATAATAGCCGGTTACAGCAATAGGCCGTCTTTCACTAGCCTAATTTATCATTAGCCAAACTAAGTTGACTCTATGACCAAGCAAGACAGCGTAAAGCCCACTAATTTTATACACCAGATTATTGAACAGGATATCGAAAAGAATGTGCATGGTGGTCAGGTCATCACGCGCTTTCCGCCCGAGCCGAACGGTTATCTTCATATAGGACATGCAAAGTCCATCTGTTTGAACTTCGGAACAGCGATCAAATACGGTGGTCAGTGTCATCTGCGTTTTGACGATACCAACCCTGAGAAAGAGAGTCAGGAATATATCGACTCTATCGTCAGTGATGTTCGCTGGTTGGGTTTTCAATGGGCTGGTGATATTCGCTACACCTCAGATTACTTCCAACAACTGCATGATTGGGCGGTTTACCTCATTAAAGAGGGTAAGGCGTATGTTGATGATCTAAATGCAGAACAGATGCGCGAGTATCGTGGCACCTTGACGGAGCCAGGTAAAAACAGCCCTTATCGTGATCGTAGTGTTGAAGAAAATTTAGCGTTATTCGAGCAGATGAAGGATGGAACACGTCCTGAAGGAAGTTGTGTACTGCGCGTCAAAATCGATATGGCTTCACCGAATATCAATATGCGTGATCCAGTAATCTATCGTATCCGTCATGCGCATCATCACCAGTCTGGTGATCAATGGAAAATCTACCCGTCTTATGATTTTGCGCATGGTCAGTCTGATGCGATTGAACAGATTACCCATTCAATCTGCACCTTGGAATTTGAAGATCATCGTCCACTGTATGATTGGTTAATCAATAATTTACCTGTACCTTCTCAACCAAAACAATATGAGTTTGCACGGTTAAATTTGAACTACACCATCACCAGTAAACGTAAGCTAAAGCAGCTGGTGGATGAAAAGCATGTGGATGGTTGGAATGATCCACGTATGCCGACAATCTCTGGTTTAAGAAGACGAGGTTATACACCCACATCTATTCGTAACTTCTGCGATATGATCGGTGTGACTCGCTCAAATGGTATCGTCGATATGGCGATGTTGGAGTCGGCGATCCGTGATGATCTGGATACAAATGCACCACGAGCCATGTGCGTCACTCGTCCTTTAAAAGTCACCATTACTAACTTTGCTGAAGGCGAAGAAGAGTTTTTTGAACTGGCGGCTCACCCAAAAGATGAGTCGATGGGTAATCGCCGAGTTAGCTTTGGGCGTAACCTTCTAATTGAACAAGAAGACTTTGAGGAAGTCGCTCCTCGTAAGTGGAAGCGCTTGGCTGCGGGTGAAGCGGTTCGTCTTCGTGGTGCTTATGTGATTCGCTGTGAAGAAGTAATCAAGAATGATGCGGGTGAGATTGTAGAACTGAAATGCACTTATGATCCTGCAACAAAAGGCGTTAATCCTGAAGGCTATAAAGCAAACGGCGTTATTCATTGGGTCAATGCTGATAACTCAGTACCTTGTGAAGTGCGTTTATATGATCGTCTCTTTACCGAAGCTAACCCTGAAGGTGATAAATCACGCTCTTTCCTCGACTTTATTAATCCGGAATCATTGGTGGTATTAACTGGTTGTCGAGCTGAACCTAGCTTGGCTGAGGTTAAACCAGAGCAAAACTTCCAATTTGAAAGAATGGGCTACTTCTGCGTTGATCAGAATTCAACCTCAGAGAACTTAGTGTTTAACCGTACTGTGACCCTAAGAGACTCTTGGGCAAAAATACAGCAGGGTTAAGCTATAGATGCAAGGAATGCCCTTAGTACTGGCTTGTCTACTGCTTCTATCTGGTTGTGCTGAAGCGCCGGTAAAAGCGATCAGCACACCAGTCATTTTGATTTCTGATCAATCAGACAGCGATATCTGGTTACCAGAAACAGAGAAAGAAGCAGGATTCGATAAAGAGTTAGATGAAGAAACAATCGTCGAAACAGACCCTTTTATCGCTATCGAAAGGCAGGTTTATCCAGACTTGCCTGATCGATTAAGAGTCGAGCGGATAGCAAATCTACCTGATGAAGTGAATGAATCCTCAGGTTTAGCTATGCGAAAGGGACGACTGTGGACACATAACGACAGTGGCCATGATGCCATTCTTTATGAGTTATCTGAGTCAGGAGATAAGGTTTTAAGAAGAGTACATCCTCTGAATTCGGTTAACGAAGACTGGGAAGCTCTAGCTCAAGACGATCAAACCCTTTATATAGCCGATTGTGGCAATAATTTAGGTGATCGTATCTGGATGCAGATATACAAAGTCGCTTGGCAAGACTTGGATCAATCTAGAGATCAGGGAGTTGTGCCTTCAGAACGATTAAGTGTGCGCTTAGCAGATACGCGACCGGAACGAAATCGTCATGCTCATAACAATGACTGCGAAGCCTTAACCGTCGTTGGTGATGAGTTATGGTTGTTTACCAAAAACTGGCAAGACCATAACACGCGTTTGTATCGCATTAATAAAGAAGCGCCTGTTCAGCAATTGGTGACTAGTGGTGAGTTTCCGGCTAGAGGTCTGATCACGGGGGCAGATTTTGATCCTGCTTCTCAACGTCTTGCCTTAATTGGCTACCGATTGGGCTTTATGAATGTTTCTGCTTTTATATGGATCGTACCAGTAGTGGATAATGCTCCTGATTGGGATCAAGCAAGCTACCATAGCATTAACCCAGTAGGGCAGTGGGAGGCGATTCTTTGGCATGAAGGGAATCTGTTGGTTTCAAGAGAATCCAGCGTATTAGGACGAGCACAGCTGGGTAGAATAGTCTTACCATGATAAATGTATAAAAATGTTATATTATAACAGTCGTAAGCTGCAATTTTAATTTTTTGAATGACTAGAGTCCTTACCATGTTGCAAATTTATAATACTTTGACACGCTCTAAACAGCCATTTCAACCGCTACAGGCCGGTAAGATCGGCATGTATGTCTGTGGTGTCACGGTATACGATTATTGTCATATAGGACATGCTCGGGTCATGGTTTCATTTGACGTTATCACGCGATATTTAAGATGGCGTGGTTGGGATGTCAATTATGTGCGCAATATTACCGATGTGGATGACAAAATTATTCGCCGCGCAGCTGAAAATGGTGAAACGGTTGATCAGCTAACTGAGCGTATGATTGCTGCGATGCATGAAGATGAAACATCGTTATTTGTGTTACGTCCAGATCATGAACCCCGTGTGACAGGGCATATGGACAATATCATCGAGTTCATCAATGACTTGATCGAAAAAGACTACGCTTACTTGGCTGCTAATGGTGATATCTATTATCGTGTCGAAAAATTTGAAGGATACGGCAAACTCAGTGGTCAACAAGTCGAAGAGTTACGCTCTGGTGCTCGTGTCGAAGTTGATGAGCTTAAAGAAAGTCCGTTAGATTTCGTGCTTTGGAAAGCAGCAAAACCTGGTGAAGTGAGCTGGCAATCTCCTTGGGGAGAGGGTCGTCCTGGCTGGCATATTGAATGCTCTGCTATGTCACGCTGCTGCATAGGTAAAACTTTAGATATTCATGGTGGTGGACCAGATTTACCTTTTCCACACCACGAAAATGAGATTGCTCAATCTGAAGCAGCTAACAGTTGCAGCTATGCAAACTACTGGATGCATGCTGGCCCTGTGCGAGTCAATCAAGAGAAAATGTCCAAGTCATTAAACAACTTCTTTACGATTCGTGATGTATTGACGTCACATAATCCAGAAGTGGTTCGCTACTTTTTAACCAGTGCTCATTATCGTAGCTATATTGATTATTCTGACTCTAGCTTAACAGAGGCGAGATCAGCGCTAGAGCGTTTCTATCAAGCTCTGCAAGGAATAGACGTGGCAGAGAAGCCTGAAGGTGTTAGTTCATCTTATGAGCAGCGTTTCTGTGAAGCGATGGAAGATGACTTCAACACACCTAAGGCATTAGCTGTTCTATTTGAACTCGTGAACGAATTGAACGTCGCAAAACATGCAGCTGCTCCTGAGTTACCCCATTTAGCAGGTGAGTTAAAACGTTTAGCTGGGGTGATTGGTTTACTGCAACAAAATCCTGATCAATTCCTTCGCGGTGATGATCAAGAAGGGCAGATCAGTGGTACAGATATCGAAGCGCTAATCGCCCAGCGTGCCGCCGCAAAATCTAACAAAGACTTTGCAGAAGCCGATCGTATTCGAAAATCTTTGCTAGATCAGGGTGTTATCCTAAAAGACAGTAGAGAAGGCACCACTTGGTATCGAGATTCTACCGCTTAGTCTCAATTTAAATATACTGCGTTATTACAGAAGAGGTGGGTTGTAACTTACCTCTTCTTCTTTCCACGGGTTGCCTTTTTCTGTATTGCCCTAATCGATTTGCCATAGCAAGTAACTGCGCCATGGGATTACCTTCATGTATCACGACAGGTGAGTTCCATAAGTAGAAAAGTAGATCCTGAGTGATCTCTTCAGCAAAACTCGCCGATCCAAATAGACCAGAAAGATAAGCTTCCAACTCTACATGATGTTGAGACAGGTATTCAGATAGATCTATCGACTTCTGTTTCATGTTGATCTCCACAAAGTGCTTAATGATTCCAAGATAATACGAATGATAATAATTATCAATAGCAGTTATTGAGTTTTTTTATCCAATGAAAGAGATCAATAAGTGTCGGTAGGGGAAGCTAAAAGAAAACTCCGAAATCATAAAAAAACAGTTGTAATATTTATGATAAGCGTTATCATTTAGATTAAGTGATTAACGGAGGTTCAGTAATGTATGTCTGTATCTGTAACGGTGTAACTGAGCGAGATATTCATCAAGCGATCGATGAAGGTGCTCAGAATGTTCGTGACTTGAATAAATCCCTTCAAGTTGGTGGCTGCTGTGGTAAATGCGTCACAGTTGCCAGAAGTGTGATTAGATCAAGACAAGATGAGATGCTGCTAGATGCGTGTAGTAACGCCGCTGCATAAATAGACTTCGTTAATTAAAAAAACCGCACTGCGTTAGGCACTGCGGTTTTTTTATTTTTACCGTACATCCTGTACATAAAAAAAAGCCGTAACATAGTTTTTATGTTACGGCCTAACGTGCTGAGAGCACATGAACTGTAGTGCCGGGGCACGAGTTCAACCTGTCAATGAGATTTCATGTTAATGCAAAGTATTATCATTTGCAATCGCATTAAGCTAAAAAGTTGAACTTTTTTTCATTCATTACATTTGTGATTGAAGGTAGTTTTGCAGACCTATTTTCTCGATCAATCCCAATTGTTGTTCCAACCAATGTGCATGATCTTCTTCTGTATCTTTTAGCAAAACTTGCAGCATATCTCGTGTTTGGTAGTCTTGTTTGGACTCACATAACGCAATCGCTTCTTTCAGTTGATTACCAACTTCATATTCAAGGTTAAGATCAAACTGAAGCATTTCAGGTACGGTCTTGCCAATGTGAACAGGGCCTCGAGTAGATAGGTCGGGAGTACCTTCTAACATAAGAATGCGGTCGATCAGCAAGCTGGCATGGCCTTTTTCATCATCAAATTCATGAGCGATACGCTCATGAAGCTTGCCTAAACCCCAATCTTCATACATTTTGGAGTGCACAAAATACTGATCCATTGCAGCAAGTTCACTGCCTAGGATTTCATTCATTTTAGCGATGACTTCTACATTGCCTTTCATTTGTGTTCTCCTTTAAATCTGTGACTGTAAATAGTTTTCAGTGCCTAGGTTTTCAATCAACTGCTGCTGAGTTTCAAGCCAGTCTATGTAGCTCTCTTCGTCTTCTAGGATATCTTCAAGTAGCTCACGGCTGACATAATCCTGAAGTTTTTCGCATTCAGCAATGGCTTGACGGAGGAGGGGAAGTTGATCCATGACAAAACCTAGATCAGCGCTTAGCATCTCAACAGGCGCTTCACCGATCCGAAGGCGATCAAGCTGTTGAAGGTTAGGTAATCCTTCAAGCATCAAGATACGCTCGATTAGTTTGTCTGCTTGTTTCATGTCTTTGATCGATTTCTTGTAGGCTTTTTCGTTCAATTCGTTGAATCCCCAGTTGCCGAACATGCGAGCATGGAGAAAAAACTGATTGATTGAGGTAAGTTCATAGGTCAGCACCTTGTTGAGTTGCTGAATGATGGTTTTCTCGCCTTTCATGCTGGTACCTTAGTAATTCAAATGATAATGATTCAGTTTATGGTTCTTTATCAGTAATAAAAACAGTTACTTATAATAGTTGACTATTATAGTCTTCTATTATAAATAAGCAATTTTTAAACGATATTATTCGTTGAAGAATCTCTAATGTTGAATCTAAATCTAGTCCCGAAGAACCTGCATAGTCAAATCTAAGTTATTTAATGGAATTTTCTATTGACTTAATAGATAGTAATAATGATAATGATTCTCGTTAGGTTTAAGGAGGCTATATGAACAGTCAATCAACAAGCTTAAAAGACGTAGAGCAGGATCTTTCCGCCCCGCTCATTGGTGGGGAGTTGAATGCTTCTCGAATTTCAAGTGATGTGCTTTTATCCGACAGAGGACGTTTAGAGATAGTCCATGAAAATGAGATCTATCGCTTAACAAGGACGAAAAACGGCAAATTAATACTGACGAAATAACCTTCTTAACCCTAGCGTTAAACCCAATCTCATCAAAAAGCGTTAAGCCAGCCACCTAGTGCCCCCAGGCAGCCAGCTCTTACGGATGACATCAACAGATGCTATCAAGGAGCTACTTATGAACAATTATTGGTTTGAGTTTGTTTGCATCGGCGTCACCGCGCTATGCGCGACGATGTTCTTGCTTCCACTTCAGCTACCTGTCTGATGTCTAAACTCACGGCTACTAGGTCATTGGCAATCATGAAACAAGTAAATCAACAATTTCCGTTACGCCTGCTGGCGCTGGCGGTTGGTTTTGCGCTTTCTACATCACTTTCCGCAGATGAAAAAACGCATAATATTTCCCTAAAAGAGCTCACGGTCACTGCGTCGCATGGTGAACAGGATGTATTAAATGTAGCTAACACCGTTAGTGTGATCACTGAAGACGATATTCAGAAACAGCAAGCTTCAAGTGTTAAAGATCTGCTGAGATACGAATCGGGTGTTTCTGTTCGAGCGCAACCTATGCGAGCGGGAGCTGCACTAGGAAGCACTGGAAGAGGTGGTAACGAAGGTATTAATATTCGAGGGCTTGAAGGGAATCAGGTCACACTGCAAACAGATGGTGTTCGTTTGCCAGCTTTGTATAGTTTTGGTCCGATCGTATCAGGACGTGGTGACTATCTTGAGCCTGAAGGATACCGTCGTGTTGAGATACTTCGCGGTCCTAGCTCAACGCTTTACGGTAGTGAAGGATTAGCGGGTGCCGTTAGTTTTGTGACCAAGGATCCCGAAGATCTACTGACCCTTGGTAACGATGTACAGTTTAATCTACGCGCTGGTTATGCTTCTGAAGATCGCAGTTGGTTTTCAACTCCTTCCTTTGCTGCGCGTAACGAGCACCTTTCAGGTATGTTACTTTATACGGTAAGAGACGGAGATCAGCTTCGCAACCAGGGAAGTAATAATGTCGCCGGTTCTTTACGAACGACGCCTAATCCGCAAAGTAAAGATAGTGATTACTGGTTAGGTAAGTTGGTTTGGGATGTCAATGATGAACATCAGCTTAAATTGACCGCTGAAAAGCTCAATAGAAATATATCCACCGATATCCTAAGTGGCGTAGGGCCAGGTTCCATGCCTTCATTGGGGGTAACGACTGCATTGAACTCCAAAGATCGTGTTCGTCGTGATCTTTATAAGTTGGATTATCAATACCAGTCTGAAACCAACCCTTACATTCAAATGGCAAGAGCGAGTTTTTATCAGCAAGACAGTCGTAATCGTCAATTTACGGATGAAAGACGTACCGTCGGTGATCGTACTCGCGATAACCAGTACAAAGAGGAGATACAAGGACTCAATCTGGTGCTAGAAAGTCAATTGGGTCAGGATGTGGTGCATACACTGCATTATGGAATTGATTATTCTACAACCGATGTCAGTGCGCTCCGAAATGCCACGCCTGCAGGGCCTGGCTTTCCTGACAAGCCTTTCCCAGACACGGATTATCGCTTATTGGGACTGTTTATTCAGGATGAAATTTCCCTTGGTCGTCTGAGTGTCATCCCTGGCTTGCGATATGATAGTTACAAGCTTATGCCATCAGAAAATGATCCTTTGTATGTTGGTGCTGACCCTGTGTCGCTTTCGGATAGCGCCGTTTCGGCAAAACTTGGTCTTGTTTGGAAGCAAGCTCCTTTGCTCAATCTATTTGCTCAGTATTCTGAAGGATTCAGAGCACCAGCACCGCAAGACGTCAATAGTGGTTTTGCTAACCTGAGAGGTCCTGCACCCTACGTTACTATTGCGAATCCTAACTTGAACCCCGAAACCAGTAAGATGTTTGAGGTGGGTGTTAGGGGGCGCGATGATCAGTTGCGTTACAGTGTCAGTGTCTTTAAAGCAGATTATAAAGACTTTATTGAGTTAGCACGGGTGAGCGGTATGGGAACAGTTGCATCACCTACGCTGTTTCAAAGTGTTAATAGAAATAAAGTCACTGTCACCGGTATTGAAGGCAGTGCGCGCTGGAATTTTGATCCGCTGTGGGCTGTATCAACCAGCTTTGCTTGGAATCGTGGCAACACTATCGATGAAGGCGAAAAGTCTCCACTCAGAACCATTGACCCTGCCAAGATAACCGCTGGATTGCATTACGATCAAGGTCATTATTACGGTGATCTAATGCTGACACATGTGCAATCCAAAAAGCGCAACCCAAATCCAAATGGTTATACACCGAGCAGTTTTACGACGCTGGATTTAATGGCCGGTTGGCATGTCACTCGAAATGCCAGTCTGCAAGCGGGTATTTTTAATATCACTGACGAAACTTATACCCATTGGGCGGATGTGCGTGATTTAAGTGCTACCTCTAATGTAGTTGATGCATTCACTCAACCAGGGCGTAATTTCAAAATCAGTTTTAACTATCACTTTTAGCGGCTAGAAATTATCACTCAATTTTGTTTGATCGGCTAATCAGTCCTCTGGTTAGCCGCAAAGGTAAATGACATGAATATGATGACTCACATGACAAATGACTCCGTTCAAGATGAGCTTAAAGTGCTGGTATATCAACTGATGAGCGAAAAGCCAATGCTGCGTCCAGTAGAGTTGGCAAA
>REDB01000120.1 GCA_007693685.1 Oceanospirillales bacterium | reverse complement strand
GCGCCCAAACATCCAGAATGCCGGTTAAATGCGCTTCTGGAGCGAAAGCTGACATATCAGAAGCCTGACCAAACGCCATGATACCGGCATCTTGAGCAACGATCAGCGGTGCAGTTGAATCAGTGTGTTGCATAATGATATCTGCACCCTGTTCAATCAACGCTTCCGCTGCAGCAGCCTCTTGAGCTGGGTTGTACCAGCTGTAAACCCAAACAACGTTGAACTCAACATCAGGGTTAACTGCTTTTGCATGGCGATAGGCAGAGTTGATGCCCATAATCACTTCTGGGATCGGGAAAGAAGCTATATAGCCTACTTTGTTAGTTTCTGTCATCTTACCCGCGATATGACCTATCACTGCACGGCCTTCATAGAAACGCGCATTATAAAGGCTGATGTTATCACTTTCTTGAATGTAGCCTGTGGCATGCTCAAACTTCACATTAGGAAATCTAGCGGCAACCGTGTTCATATCAGGTCCATAACCAAACGAGGTTGCAAAGATCAGATCCGTTCCTGACAGCGCCATTTGCGTCATTACACGTTCAGCATCAGCACCATAGCCAACATTTTCTACAAAGCTGGTTTGTACTGAATCGCCAAATTTCTCTTCTAACGCAAGACGAGCGATATCATGAGTATAGGTCCAGCCGTGATCTCCTACAGGGCCGATATAAACGAATCCGACCTTAGTGGTGTCGGCCATGACAGGCGCAGCAAGCGCAGCACAAAGTGCACCGACAGTTAGCAGTTTTTTCATGAGTTTAGATCTCCCCATTAACAGCATAATGCCTCAATTTGAGGCGTGAAAAGGCCGGTTCAGCGATCCGGGTGCATTGAGCGACCCTCGTGCTTTGCCCGACGAAATAAATACGAGTACCGCAATCGTGATCAAATAGGGTGACATCGACAAATACTCAACCGGTATTTTGACACCCGCCGCTTGCAAATTAAGTTGCAACACCACGATTCCACCAAACAAATAGGCACCTGCCATTGCACGCCACGGGCGCCAACTGGCAAACACAACTAATGCCAAAGCGATCCAACCGATACCGACGGTCATACCTTCTGTCCATTGAGGAACACGAATCAGTGACAGGTAAGCTCCTCCTAAGCCCGCACAGGCACCGCCAAACATGATAGCGAGTACTCGAACACGTTTTACATGATAGCCAAGTGCATGAGCTGCATCATGATTTTCACCGACAGCTCTTAAAATCATGCCGCCTCGAGTGTATTTCAAAAACCACCAGACTGCCGCAACTAAGGCGATGGTTAGGTAGACCATGATGTCATGCGAAAACAGCGCACGACCAAAAAATGGGATTTCTGACAATGGACCCAAATCAAGCTTAGGTGTTCTAGGAGGGGTTAAACCGACATACTTTTGGCCTAACAATGCAGATAAGCCTAATCCGAATAGGGTTAATGCCAAACCAGATGCCACTTGATTGGTCATTAAGGCTTGGGTCAATAAGGCAAAGAGTAATGAGAGTGCCATTCCTCCAAGCGCTGCACCTATGAAACCCATTAAGGGGCTACCTGTGTTGATGGCAACAATAAAACCCACGCAAGCACCCATAATCATCATGCCTTCGACGCCCAAATTCAGTACGCCTGCTTTTTCAACCACTAATTCACCAATGGCTGCCAATAAGATAGGTGTCGCAGCTACCATCAAGGCCGCTAGTAAAACCGCAATATTGATTGATCCAATCATCATGTGCGTACACCTCTTGTTAAACGCAGGCGGTAGTTGGTTTGAAAATCAAGGGCAAGAAGGAAGAATAGCAACATACCCTGAAACACTTGAATTGACGCACTAGGTAGTTGCAACATCATTTGACTCAGTTCACCACCAATGTAGGTTAAGCCAAGCAATAAACCTGCAAAAACGATGCCGATAGGATTAAGTCGTCCTAGAAACGCAACAATGATGGCGGTAAAACCGTAGCCAGAAGCAAACTCGATGCGCACTTGGCCACCAGGTCCTGAGACTTCGAACATACCCGCTAAACCTGCCAACATTCCAGAAATACCTAAACAGATTATCACCAGTCGTGTCGGTGAGACGCCACCAAATCTAGCAGCACGAGGCGCTTGACCGGCGAGTTGAACATGGTAACCGAGCATGTGGCGCTTCATCATGGCATAGGCAAAAATCACCGCGATCATCGCTGCTACGACACCCCAGTGAACCCCTGAACCTGCAAAAAGTTCTGCGTTATGAGCCGCCTCATAACGTCGCAAGTCGCGTGAGCCAGGGAAACCGGGGATATCAGGATTTCGCATCAGACCCAGTGCCATGGCTGCTAGAATTTTTTCTGCAACATAGACCAATAGCAGAGACACTAAAATTTCATTGGTATTAAAGCGAGTTTTCAAAATCGCAGGAATCATCGCCCACAAGAAACCACCAAAAGCACCCGCTAAAACCATCAATGGGAAGATATACCAACCTGGTTGCGGGAAGAACAATAACGCAACTCCAGCTCCAAAGAGCGCACCGATAATGTACTGACCTTCAGCACCGATATTCCAGATGTTTGCTTTAAAGCCTATCGCTAAGCCTACTGCAATCAGAATCAAAGGTGCAGATTTAATCAATAGCTGTGGGCGTGAGTAGCTACCAAAGGTTTCCGAAAAAATCGGATCAAAGAATATTAAGCGTATTGCAGCAACTGGGTCTTTGCCGAGCATGGCGAACATAATGCCGCCTGCTAACATGGTTAGTGCGACTGCTAAAAATGGATTGGCAATACGCCAAAACTTGGAAGGCTCTTTACGTTTCTCAAGCCAAATCATGCCGAACCCTCATGTGCCGGATGCATATCATGTGCTCCACCCATCATTAAACCTATCTCTTCTACACTTAAACCTTTAGCAGGTCGAACGGGGGTTAATCGCCCTTCATTCAAAGCGGCGAAACTATCTGCCACCTCTAACAGCTCATCCAAATCCTGACTAATCACCAGCACGGCCGCCCCTTTACCCGCTAAATCTAACAAAGCTTGGCGAATAAAAGCTGCTGCTGCAGCGTCCACTCCCCAGGTTGGCTGATTAACGACAATCACATCTGGATCTAACTCTATTTCACGTCCGATTACATATTTTTGTAAGTTACCGCCTGATAAAGCGCGAGCTAATACGTGTGACCCAGGCGTTCGTACATCGAAGCGAGCAATCACTTCGCGTGCAAAGGCATCAGTCGCACGCCAGTTGATAAATCCATATTTTGTAAGTTTTTTTCGTTCCGCAGCTGACAATAACGCATTTTCTGTCAGGCTCATATCTGGCGCTGCAGCGTGGCCTAAACGTTCTTCAGGCGCTGCCACTAAACCTAAACTTCGTCGTGCATTAGGACCTAAGTTACCGATGGCTTTATCCTTTAATCGAACTTGTTCTGCGGGTGCAGTCAACTCACCTGAGAGCATCAATAGCAATTCATCCTGACCATTTCCAGCGACGCCTGCAATCCCTAAGACCTCACCCGCTCGTAATGAAAAGGATATATTTTTCAATGAAGTACCAAAAGGATTATTGGAAGCCAATGACAGCTTATCCACCTGCAAGACCACATCACCTAGAGGTCGATCTGGCTTTTCCGGCGGAGTGAGTATCTGCCCAACCATCAATTCAGCTAATTCACGTGAAGACTTTTCGCGTGGATCACAGGTCGCAATTTTTCGACCACCACGCAAAATAGTTGCTTCATCACACAGCGCTCGGATTTCATCCAACTTATGCGATATATACAGAATCGCTGTACCTTCAGCGGATAGCTGTCGTAGGGTTTTAAAAAGTACATCCACTTCCTGAGGCGTAAGCACTGATGTCGGCTCATCCATAATAAGAAGTTTAGGGTCTTGAAGAAGGCAGCGAACAATTTCTACACGCTGGCGCTCACCCGCTGATAGATCTCCGACCAAACGGGTAGGATCTAAGGGCAAACCATACTCTTCTGAAACATCGCGGATACGCTGTGCCAAGTCTCTTAATGGGGGAGGATTTTCCATCCCAAGCGCCACGTTTTCGGCAACGTCCATCGCATCAAACAAGCTAAAATGCTGGAATACCATTGCTACGCCGTTACGACGTGCTTCGGAAGGTTGTGATGGCGCGTATGGCTGTCCCCGCAGGATCATTTCGCCCTGATCAGGTTTAACCAAACCATAAATCATCTTAACTAGCGTTGACTTACCTGCACCATTTTCACCTAACAGCGCATGAACCTGACCTTCACCGATTTCAAATGAAACATCGTCATTGGCCAGTACACCTGGATAGGCCTTAGTCAAACCCTTCAGGCACAACAACGGCTTGCGCATCGCCTTCCCCTTGTTAAACACCATCTATCGAAACCTTGAAATATAAACACCTTTTACAAACAAACTCCATTTTTTTTAAAAGTTGGCAAGCTTCCTGCAATTTTCTGACCAAGCAGTCAGGTTTTATTTGAACTATAGTAGTTAAAAATACAAAAACATCAGTCTTTAGGAAGGTTGCAGATGCAATTTATGCTGAATCAGACACCCATCACACTAGAAGAGTACGCACCAGATACGACTCTTTTGGAGTTTTTGCGCACAGAAGTAGTGCAAAGAGGCACCAAAGAGGGATGCGCTTCAGGCGATTGCGGTGCATGTACGGTGGTGATTGCTGAACCTGATGGTGACCAATTACGTTATCGAAGCATTAACAGTTGTATTACTTATTTAGGCGCAGTAGACGGCTGCCAAGTCATTACAGTCGAAGGATTAAGCTCAGAATCAGGAAGATTACATCCAGCGCAACAAGTGATGGTTGATCATCATGCCTCTCAATGCGGTTTCTGTACGCCAGGATTTGTCATGTCATTGTTTGCCATGATGCATCAAGCATCTAAACCTTCCTCACAGGAGCAGATCTATCAAGCCTTAGGTGGAAATCTTTGCCGCTGCACTGGCTACCGACCCATTATTGATGCAGCAAAAGCGTTACTCGCTTCAGAAAACTCTTCTGAACTCGTGGATGCTTTCTCAGAAAAAGAAACGCGCCACTTAAAGAGTTTAAAAGCGTGGCAAGCGGCTAAAGAAGAATCTTCATTCACACTTAAAGGAAAGAACTCCGCCTTTTTTGCTAGCCCTCGATCCATGCATGAGCTACTAACTCTATTAAATGAACACCCAGAGGCGCGTTTAGTAGCGGGCTCAACCGATCTAGCGTTAGAAACGACACAACAACTACGCACCCTGCCTAAACTTGTTTTTACTGGGCACGTTGCTGAAATGCGTCAAATAAAAGACCACTCTGACACCTTAGAGATAGGTGCAGCTGTCACCTATAGTGAAGCCGAATCAACATTAGCAAAGGCTTTTCCAGCACTTACTGGATTATTGCACCGCCTCGGTTCACTTCAAGTTCGCAATCAAGGTACTTTAGGAGGGAATATCGCCAATGCTTCGCCCATCGGTGATATGCCTCCTGTATTACTGGCTTTAGATGCCCGTTTACGCATTCGAAATATCCAAGGAGTGACAGAGATACCGATCAATCAGTTTTTTACGGGTTATCGACAAACTATCTTAACCACTGGCAATGTTATTGAATCAATCATTCTGCCCAAACTTAGTGAAAACAGTTTCCTACGTATCTATAAGTTATCCAAACGACTCGATGATGATATTTCAGCAGTGTGTTTAGCCCTACACCTAACATTAGAGGGCACTCGAATTCTTGATGCACGACTAGGATTAGGAGGCATGGCAGCTATTCCTTCTCGCGCCTATCAGGCAGAAGCCGCTTTAATGGGTAAAGAGTTTATCCCTGAAGAACTACATGAAGCACAAATGGCATTATCAGAAGAGTTTTCACCTCTGAGTGATGTTCGCGCCAGCGCTCAATACCGCATGAAAAGTTTACAAAATCTGTTACTGCGAGCTGCATTAGAATGCCAAAGCAATCAATCTTTGGAGGTGATGCAATATGCGAATTTTGACTGATAGCGGCATCCATTCCAGCGAAGTAGATTCAAGCAAAGGCTCAAATTCTGCTGTTGGCAAACCTCTACCTCACGAGAGTGCGCGCCAGCATGTTATGGGTGCTGCTCGTTATGTCGATGATATCCCTGAACCCAAAGGTACACTTTATGCGGCGGTGATCGGCAGCCGCATCGCTAAAGGCCGACTTCGCTCAATAGACTTTTCTCAGGTGCTTAAGGCACCTGAGGTTGTTGAACTTCTGACACTTCAGGATGTTCCAGGTCACACCGATATCGGCCCAGTATTTCCAGGCGACCCAGTGCTGACTGATGATTTAATCCGCTACGCAGGACAGCCCATTGCACTGATTGCCGCGACGTCTGAAAAAGCGGCACGACAGGCAGCATTACTCGCAGAGATAGAGTATGAGGAAGATACTCCTAACTTAGATGCTGAAGTCGCCCTTAAACAACAGCACTTACTTCGTCCCAGTCACCGAATGCAGATAGGTGATTGTAAAGCTGCACTGTCATCGGCTCCGATTAAACTCTCAGCCAGCATGCAGGTAGGAGGACAGGAACATCTTTACCTTGAAGGCCAAGTGAGTATGGCAATTCCCGGTGAAGAGGGTGAAATGATGATTTTCACCTCAAGTCAGCACCCCACAGAGGTGCAAAAGCTAGTGGCTGAAGTCCTGAATATCCCCTTTAACAAAGTGACTGTTGATATGCGTCGTATGGGCGGAGGATTTGGTGGTAAGGAGACTCAAGCAGCGCCTTGGGCCTGTTTGGCTGCACTGATGGCAGCCAAAACAGGTTTACCAGTTAAGCTTCGTCTTCCTCGTAAAGAGGATATGGTGATGACAGGCAAACGCCATCCCTTCGTGAATCGATATCATATTGGCTGTGATCAAGAAGGACAGATCATCGCAGCAGATATTGAGGTGATTGGTAATGGTGGTCACTCACCCGACTTGACCGATGCGATTGTCGATAGAGCTATGTTTCATGCCGATAACGCCTATTGCCTTCCTCATGCCGATATTCGAGGACACCGTGTGGCCACCGATACGGTTTCTCATACCGCTTTCCGAGGCTTTGGTGGCCCTCAAGGTATGCTGATCATCGAACGCGCCATGGATGATATCGCTCGTCGACTGGGCTGCGATCCTTTGGATATTCGCAAACGTAACCTCTATCGCAAAGGTCGAGACTTGACCCCTTATCATCAGCAAGTGGACTATCAACCACTTCAGCAACTGATCGATGAACTTGAACAAACCAGTGAATATCGTGCTCGACGCCAAGCGATTACAGCTTGGAATCTTCAAAGCCGAGTATTGAAGCGAGGTTTGGCACTGACTCCGGTCAAGTTTGGTATCTCGTTTACACTGCAACACCTAAACCAAGCGGGTGCGTTGATACATATCTACACCGATGGCAGTATCCAACTGAACCATGGTGGTACTGAGATGGGTCAAGGCTTGCACACTAAGGTGTCTCAAGTCGTGGCTAGTACGCTAGGGGTAGATCTTGAGTGTGTTCGTGTGACTGCAACGCGAACCGATAAAGTGCCTAACACCTCCCCTACTGCAGCCTCAAGCGGTTCAGATCTGAATGGTAAAGCAGCCGAAAATGCCGCCTTGACCTTAAAGCAGCGCTTGACTGAATTTTTAGCAGAACAAAAGTCGGTCGATGTTTCTGCTATACGTTTTATTGATAATCACGTCTGGTGGAGTGAAGCTGACTCGATCTCTTTTACCGAGTTAGTTCAGCAGGCCTATCTAGCCCGTATCTCTCTTTCAGCAACCGGTTATTATCGTACACCGAAAATTTGGTATGACCGCGAAAAAGCACAAGGCCGTCCTTTCTTCTATTTTGCCACCGGTGCTGCCGTTTCAGAGGTGCTAGTCGATAGCTTGACGGGTGAATATCGACTACTCAGAACCGACATACTGCATGATGTCGGTAGAAGCCTGAATCCTGCTATCGATATTGGACAGATAGAGGGAGGCTTTATTCAGGGCATGGGCTGGTTGACCACAGAAGAGCTGATATGGAACAGCGCTGGACAATTACTGAGTAACTCTCCTGCGACCTATAAAATTCCTGCGATCAGTGATACGCCACCTATTTTTAATGTGAAACTCTTCGATCAAGCCAATACTGAAGAGACGGTTTATCACTCTAAAGCCGTGGGCGAGCCACCTCTAATGCTTGCTATTTCTGTTTGGTCAGCATTAAGAGACGCAATCAGCAGCCTAAGTCACTATCGCATCAGTCCTGATCTGGACACACCGGCAACACCCGAAAGAGTGTTAATGGCCATCGAAAAACTAAAAGCAGAACAAAGGCTAACCAAATGATTAGATGGAGTGATGCACTAGCTCAATGTCAGAAATCAGACACCGCACACGTTCTGGTAACCGTCATCGGTACTGCTGGATCAGTGCCACGCAACAGTGGTACTAAAATGCTGGTCACCGCAGATGAGCTGTTTGACACCATCGGCGGTGGCAATTTAGAACTGCATGCGGTGGAACAAGCAAGAGAACTGATCAATGAGCAAATCACTGGACAACGCTTGGTAAAATACCCTTTAGCGGCGGTATTAGGTCAATGTTGTGGTGGTCATGCAACGCTATTGTTTGAAAGCTTTTGCCAGACTAGTCAAACCTTATGGTTGTTTGGTGCAGGGCATGTCGGTAGCGCCTTAGTTAAGATACTAAATGAGTTACCGCTTAATGTGCATTGGGTGGATACTCGTGCTGAGCAATTCCCCAAAGATATCGATCCTGCGATTCAGTGCCATCATCCAGATGATCCCACAGATGTTTTTACGCAGATCAATCCTAATGCGATTTTGCTGATCATGACGCATTCCCATGATCAAGACTATCGAATTTGTGAGCAGGCGTTATCACAGCAACACCAAGGTTTTATTGGGCTGATAGGCTCCAAAACCAAAGCTGCTCGATTTAGACATAGATTACGTCATGCTGGATTGAGTCAAACAGCAATAGACGCTATCGAAAGTCCGGTTGGATTAAGTGAAATCGGTGGCAAACGACCGATGGAAGTCGCCGTTTCCATTGCTGCTCGAATCATTCAATGCTATCAGTCCAACTCTGAATCTCTAGCAGAGAAAGCAGCTCTATCTTCACCAGACCTCGCTGAAATCTCACAACAATTAACGAGAAAACCTGATGACCTTAACTGAACTCAATCAGCTAGATAAAAAAACGGCAGCACATCATTTTCGACAGTGCTGCGTGAGTGAAGCATGGATAACCGGCATGCTAGAGGCGATGCCTTTTGACTCATCGCAAGCACTCTACACCGCAGCAGATCGAATTTGGCTAGGACTTCAACCTAGCGACTTTAAAGAAGCCTTTGAAGGTCATCCCAAAATAGGCGATGTCAGCAGTTTACGTGCTAAATATGCCAACACCAAAGAACTCGCAGCAGGAGAGCAATCTTCCGTTAAACAAGCTGATGAGCTAACACTTCAAGCGCTTGCAGAAGGTAATGCAGCCTATGAACAGCGTTTTGGCTACATCTTTATTGTCTGCGCAACCGGAAAATCGGCTGAAGAGATGCTTTCTCTTCTCCAAGCACGCCTAAACAACGATCCGGATTACGAAATTAAGATTGCGGCGGCGGAACAGCAGAAAATTACGCGACTCCGTCTAGAAAAACTTCTACAACCGAATGAAGCCGCTTAGGAGCCTAATATGCAGCGCATTTCATCTCATGTACTCGACACAACACTCGGAAAACCGGCCGCCGGCATCAACATTGTATTATTCAAATATGAAGGCGATGAGTGGATAGAACTCAACAAAGGCACTACTGATAACGATGGTCGTGTGGGCAATTTTCTCAGCGAAGCCCTTAAACTTGAAACGGCACGTTACCGTTTACGTTTTAGTTTGGAAGAATACTTTGCAAAGCAGCAACAACCCTGCTTCTACCCCCAAGTGGAAATAGAGTGCCAATTAAAAGCTGAAGACGATCACTACCATATACCCTTGTTGATCAGTCCATTTGGTTATTCTACTTATCGGGGGTCGTAAACGATGAGTATGCAAGCCTACCGTGGTTCAATTTTGCACTATCTGGAAGACCCTCTGACTCATCCAGATAGTGCTCGTGTTTATATTGAGGATGGCTTATTAGTGATCAAAGATGGTCATATCCATGCGGTAGGCCCCTTCTCTGAATTGATTGGAAGCCTGCCAAAAGAAGCAACTCGTGTCGATTATTCTGGCAAACTGATTATGCCGGGCTTTATTGATCTACATATCCATTACCCACAAACCGAAATTATTGCAGCCTATGGGCGTCAACTTCTGGATTGGTTGAACAATTACACCTTTCCTACTGAAAAGAAGTTTTCTGACGCCTCTTATGCACGAGAAGTTGCCGAATTTTTTATCCAAGAACTGCTTCGCAATGGCACCACCACCGCCATGGTCTTTACCACTGTACATCCTGATTCTACCGATGCATTTTTTGAAACCGCCAATGCGTTAGATCTGCGTATGATTGCTGGCAAGGTGATGATGGATCGGAACGCACCAGACTATTTAACCGATACGGCCGCCAGCAGCTATGAAGATTCGGCTGAACTTATTGAGCATTGGCATGGCAAAGGACGATTGTCTTACGCCGTAACGCCTCGCTTTGCACCGACAAGTTCACCTGAACAGCTAAACTTTGCTGGGCGCTTATTGCAAGAATATTCTGGTGTCTATCTTCAGAGTCATCTAGCTGAAAACAAACAGGAACTTGAGTGGGTTGCTTCTCTATTTCCCAATGCACGTGACTACTTAGATGCCTATGAACAAGCAGGTTTATTGGGACCACAAAGTATCTATGCTCATGGTATTCATTTAAGTGATTCTGCCTGTCAACGATTAGCTGACTCGGGCACGGTGTTAGCTCATTGCCCAACCTCTAACCTATTTTTAGGTTCCGGCTTATTTGAAATGTCGCGCCTAACAGATCAAGGGGTGCGCTTCGCATTAGGGACAGATATAGGCGGAGGAACCAGCTTTTCTATGTTCAGCACTATGGCGGAAGCCTACAAAATACAACAACTACAAGACCATTCTTTACACCCAGATAGAGCCTTTTACCTTGCAACACTCGGGGGCGCCAAAGCGCTTTCGCTGGATCACTGCGTAGGTAATTTTCTACCAGGCAAAGAAGCCGACTTTATTGTCCTTGACCCCTCAACCACACCTTTGATGCGTTTTAGGATGGAACACTGCCAAGACATTACAGAGAAGCTCTTTGTGTTCGCCATTCTAGGAGACGATCGACTCATTTCAGCCACTTATATACTCGGTAACTTGGTATACCGTCAGGAGCAATAATCGTTATGGATCCGTATTTTTACGATTGGATACAGATGCTGGTAAGACTTCTGCATGTCATTACTGCCATCGCATGGATAGGAGCATCCTTCTACTTCGTCTGGTTAGACAACTCATTAGAGGATCCTCCGCAATGGAAGAAAGATAAAGGCATTAAAGGAGACCTTTGGTCTATTCATGGTGGTGGATTTTACGAGGTAGCAAAATACCAGTTAGGCCCTGAGAAGATGCCTAAACACCTCCATTGGTTCAAGTGGGAAGCCTACTCAACTTGGATTACAGGGATGTTCCTGCTGATCTTGATCTACTATGTCGGCGCTCACAGCTTTATGATCGATCCCGCTAAAGCGGATTTAACCGCATGGCAAGCGATTGGCTTAGGCTTAGGAACCATCGTTATCGGCTTTTTGATTTATGAAGGCCTCTGTCGCACCCCGTTAGTCGATAAAGAGCTTATCTTTGGACTCTTACTAGTCGCCATTATTACTTTTTTGGCTTGGATGCTCAGTCAGTTTATAGGTAACCGCGCTGCTTATATTCACATAGGCGCCTTAATCGGAACCTGTATGGCGGCGAATGTCTTTACCACCATCATGCCCTCTCAACGCGCATTAGTCGCAGCAGTTGAAAAAGGCGAAGCACCCGATCCTATCTATGGTTTAAATGCTAAGCGGCGCTCGACACATAATAACTACGCCACCATTCCCGTGGTCTTTATTATGCTGAGTAATCACTCCCCTATGACCTATAGCCATGAGTATGGCTGGGCAATCTTAGCCGCCTTGATCTTAATCGGCGCTTGGGCACGGCACTTTTTCAATCTTAAACATAAGGGTATTGTAAAACCCTCAATTTTGGTTAGCGCCCTTGCTGCATTTATCCTCCTGATAATTGTCGCTAAACCACAACCACTGCCTGCCTTTGATAGCAGTCAGCGTTTAATCAGTGATAATGAAGCTTTTGGAATCGTCATGGAGCGTTGCGCCACTTGTCACAGTCGCCAACCGACTGACGATATCTTTAGAGTCTCACCGGGTGGTATTTACTTAGAAACAGGATCTGACATCCTTCGACAACTGGATAGAATAGAAGCCAGAACCTTACTCACCCATGACATGCCATTTCTGAATAAAACCGAAATGACGTTAGAGGAGAGAAGCTTACTGGCGAGCTGGATTCAACATCGCAGGCAGTCGTAAAACTTAACGTGCGGTGTTTTGATGCGGTGTTTCATTGAGTATTTTACCTCGAAACACCGCATCCCTTTAATATGATATGAATCAGGGTATCTTCTGCTGCTTTAAAGTCATCGGCTTCAGGACACGGCTTATTCAATGCTGCTGCTATCTGAACGGAAAAATCAGCATAATGTTGAGTTGTAGACCAGATCATAAACAGCAAGTGTTCCGGTGTGATCTCAGCATCTAGTTTGCCTTGGTCTATCCACTGCTGGAACACAGCGACACGTCCAGAAAACCAACCATGGTAATCATCGCTAAAATAAGCTTTCATGTTATGTGCGCCACTGATGATTTCAGAGGCAAAAATACGTGATGCCAAGGGGTATTCTTGAGAAAAAGTGATCTTGCGGCGAATGTAGTTTGGCAGCACCTCAGCAGGATCATCATCTACCGAAATACTTCCCAGTGTTTCATCCCAAAGGTCAATTATGTTGCTCAATACGGCAACATATAAACCCATCTTATTTTTGAAATAGTAGTGTATGTTGGCTTTAGGCAGACCAGCTCGGTTAGCGATGGCATTGATACTTGCACCGGCAAAACCTTTTTCCGCAAACTCTTCCTCTGCGGCACGAAGGATCAGGGTTTCATTGTGTTGGCGTATTTTGCCGACGTTACGTTCTTTTTCTGTTTGATGTGAATCGATTTTGAACAACAACGGGAACTCTCCGGGGCGGAAATGCGAATGCTGATCCTATCAGAAGAGATGGCCACTGCAACCCCCAGTATTAGTAAATCTTGGAGTTGCAGTGGATAAGTTGACGTTTAAAAGAGATAGTTCTACAAAAATGTCTAGTTAGTTTTAACCAGCGACGACGACGTGTCATCCGCAACAGCATCAGCAACTGGCTCTATCTCTGTTTCTTCCTGAGGTAAAATCAGCGATAAGACAATGGCGGTCAATCCACCTGCAGTCACGGCTGAACCAAACACGTTACGAACAAGATCTGGCATTTGAGCCAGTAGATCTGGGGTCATGGTAACCCCTAAACCAATACCAAACGAAGCCGCCATAATCAGTAAATTACGACGATCGAGAGTTTCATTCGCAAGAATTTTAATTCCAGCTGCAGCCACAGTACCAAACATCACTAAGGTGGCTCCACCCAAAACAGGCTTGGGAATCTGCTGCAATACAGCACCTATGACTGGAAACAATCCCAACAAGACTAAGATACCAGCTACATAGTAGCCAATATAACGACTGGCCACCCCAGTTAACTGAATGACACCATTGTTTTGACTGAAGGTAGTATTCGGAAAAGTATGAAAAACTGCAGCAATCATGGAGTTAATACCATCTGCCAACACACCACCACGAATACGGCTGACGTAGGCTTCACCTTTAATCGGCTGTTTAGAAACAATACAGTTAGCGGTAATATCACCACTGGTTTCGATAGCGGTCACTAGATAAATCAGTGCGACTGGAATAAACGCACCTAGATCAAATGCAAAACCATACTGAAAAGGGATCGGCAAGGTCATAAAACTAACTTCAGAGACTTGAGCAAAACTGACTTTACCCATAAAAAACGCAATCACGAAGCCAGCTGCTAAACCCAGCACAATTGATGATAAACGGATCCATGGGTTTTTTGAGCGGTTTAGCAAAATAATGCTAACAAGTACAAAACCTCCCAAGCCTAAGTTCGCCAAGCTTCCAAAATCTGCGGCATTTACACCGCCAGCAAGGTCAGTCATACCTACACGAATTAAACTGATACCGATGATAGTAATAACGATACCGGTTACTAACGGTGTCAGAATTCGTTTCAGTTTATGCAGTATTTGACTAATAAAGATTTCGACAAAGGCACCTAAAAAACACACACCGGTGATTAACGCCAAAATCTCTTCAGGACCGCCGCCTTTACTTTTGGCAATGAAGCCTGCGGCTAATACCGCGCTTAAAAAAGCAAAGCTGGTTCCCTGTACACACACCATGCCAGCACCAATACCCCATGCACGACGTGCTTGAATAAAGGTGCCGACTCCTGACACAAACAGTGCCATGCTGATTAAGTAAGGAAGATGTTCTCCTAGCCCTAACACTCCACCAATGATCAAGGTGGGTGTAATGATACCGACAAAACTGGCTAACACATGCTGAATAGCCGCAAAAGTAGATGCTTTGACTCCAGGTCGAGAGTCGAGTGGATAAAGTAGTTCATTACTCATCTGTGTTCTCCATTTATTCAATATCAGACCGCAACACTGTTGCTGCCTCGATTTGCCCAACGTGTGAAACGCTTTTCCATCCATGCAAAGAGCTCATACATCACAACGCCCATTACACCGATTACAATTAAGCCAGCAAACACCAATGCCATATCCATTGACGAGCTAGCAGCCATCATCAAATAGCCAATTCCCATATTTGAAGCGACGGTTTCAGAGATAACAGAACCAACAAACGCTAGGGTAATAGCCACTTTTAGGGATGCAAAAAAGTAAGGAAGTGCGCGCGGCAGACCTACTTTTCGAAGAATATCCAACTTGGATGCACCCAAAGATCGCATAACGTCTTCAAGCTCTGGTTCTAATGTAGCTAAGCCAGTCGCGACGTTAACCAACACTGGAAAGAAAGAGATCAAGAAAGCAGTTAAAATCGCAGGAACCGTACCGATACCAAACCACACCACTAATACAGGGACAAAAGCGACCTTTGGAATACTGTTAAATCCAACCAACAGTGGATAAAGTGCTTTATAGACAATAGGATAGGTCCCAACAGCGATACCGAGAACCACACCCACCACCACGGCAATCGCAAAACCCACCAGAGTAGTGAAGAAGGTTTGCCACGCATGCATCATGATCGGTTCCCAGCGCTCTACACCAGCACTCCAAACTGCCGTAGGTGCCGGAAAGAGATATTCAGGAACCTCTAAACCAACACATAAGATTTCCCATAGCAGCAATAACACTACGATCAGCATCCAACTGGCATTGCGAATCATAAATTTACGTCGATTAAACGCCATTTTTATCTCCCAATCAGTGCTTGCGAATCGCACCAATATGATCACGCAACACATGAACTTGTGATGCAAAGCCTTCGGTATAAGTATCTTCAAGAGTTCTTGGACGAGGCAGATCAACTTCTCGTCTAACCAAAATCTCGCCTGGTCCTTTACTCATCACATACACGGTATCAGCTAGAAACACCGCCTCTCTTAAATCATGTGTTACCAGCACGACAGTGAAAGGTTGCTCGCGCCATAAGTCCTGTAACATGCACCAGAGCTCTTCACGGGTGAAAGCATCCAAGGCACCAAAGGGTTCATCGAGCATTAATAGTTCTGGCTTATGAATTAGCGCACGACAAATAGAAGCGCGTTGCTGCATACCACCAGATAATTCCCAGGGAAATTTATCTTCCCAACCCGCCAAACCGACACGTGCGATCAATGCTCGTGCCATCTCTTCAAACTCTTTGCGTTTCTTGCGCATCTGAGATCGATAGGGCTGTACTATCTCTAGAGGTAACATGACGTTTTCAAGCGTGGTGCGCCAAGGTAGTAGGTTGGAGGCCTGAAATGCCATACCGATACATTTTTGTGGGCCTGAGATTTCTCTACCATTAAGATAAACGTATCCTGATGTAGGGTTAGAAAGCCCTGACACCAGTTTCATCAAAGTAGACTTACCGCACCCTGAAGGTCCTACTACTGCAATAAACTCATTTTTTCTAACGGATAACGACACATCACGTATCGCCAAAGGACCGCCCTCTTCGTAGGCTAAACTCACCTTTTCAAAGGTTACAAACTCCATAATCCACCTCAAACAAAGCCTCTCTAGACAGCTAGGTACACTGACTAGAGAGATGACAATTAACGAGGAACTGTGCGCTCGGTCAGTTCCGGTAAAAAGGCGGTATTAAAGAGTTGTGCAGCGTCAGGAGTCACATCCAATCCAAACGCACTGACAGCTTCCTGAATCGATTGCTCTAAGCGATCTTGAGTCACAGCACCTAAACCTTCAGCTAAGGTTTCTTCGGTAACGACTTGTGCTTCTAAAGCCAAGTTCAAACGTCTAAGCTCTAGTGCTTCATTGACAAGAGCATCACGTCGTTTAACGTGCTTAACCGCTGCTGCAGGATCTTCAAGGGTTTCAACTAAGGCTCGGTTAAAGGCACGTACAAAAGCTGAAACTGCATCTGGGTTTTCCGCTAGCAACTTTTCACTGGCGATAATGGCATTACCATACAAAGCGACACCAAAATCGGAATAAGGCATGACGGTGATCATCTCTGGATCGATGCCACGCGCCTCTAAATTCAATAGGCTAGTGAAGTAAAAACCGGTGATACCATCCACTTGGCGACGCGCCAGTAAGGTTTCACGAATAGCAGGATCGACACTTTGCCAAGTCACGCTATCTACATCGAGACCATTATGCGCTGCAAAAGCAGGCCAAGCCTTACGCCCAGCATCAAAGACGGGAGCCGCTAAGGTTTTACCGACTAAATCTGCGGGCGTATCAATGCCAGAATCCTTTAAGGTAAACACCGCCGCCGGTGTGTTGTTGTACAACATATAAACGGCTTGAATGCCGGATGAAGGGTTAGCTGAGGCATACTCAACCAGTGCATTAAAATCAGCCAAACCCATATCATAGGCACCTGTCGCCACGCGAGTCACTGCACCAGCAGAACCGTTACCCGAATCGATATTGACGTTTAATCCTTCTTCAGCAAAGTAGCCTTTATCTAAGGCTAATAAGAAAGGTGCGGATGGCCCTTCAAAACGCCAGTCTAAGGTAAAGTTAATCGCTGTTGATGCTTGTGCATCTGATGGAACCAGTGCTTGTAAGCCAAGACAAGCGGTCAAACCACACATTACTGCCATTTTTTTCAAGGTTAAACGCTTTGCAATATTCATCATTTTTTCCTTTCAGATAAAACATAGATTCATGTCTAGAAAGACTGACTTGATGCGTGGAAAGCTATCTGGCTGTTGAACCCCAGCGTAAAACTGACCGATCAGTCAACTTAATTGATTTTTTACTTGCAATGCTTATGCCACTTTTTACGGGTGTAATTTCAGGATTTTAGTTACTGCACTGCACCAAAATACTGCAAAAAGCAAAAATACTGTTCAAATAAGCATCAAACTGGATCACTCACTAACCAAAGTGTTTTAGTCATTAAGTAAACTTTTCAGTGTGCTATGCTGTCCCTATATAATTAAGGGCTAATTTGAACTAAGGATATGTTATGAAAGAAGATGTAAAAGTCTGGGATTGGAGTATTCGGGTATTTCACTGGTGCTTACCCATCTTACTCTTTTTACTCTGGTTCTCTGCGACACAAAGCCAAAACTTTGATGCACTAGAGCATCACATGATACTGGCGCAAATTTTGTTAGGTTTGATGATTTATCGCGTGATTTGGGGCTTTATTGGTACACCAGCCGCCCGTTTTAGCCGATTTCTTACTGGCCCTACCACCCTATTTGGCTATGCCATCGCTTTAGCCAAGCGTAAACCTATCCATTACTTAGGGCACAACCCTATGGGTGGAATCATGGTCATTGTGTTACTAAGTGCAGTGGGTTTTCAGTTAACGACCGGACTGTTCACTAGTGATGATATTTTGTTTGCGGGACCTTTATCCAACTCTGTTGATCGAGATACGGTTCGCTGGATGAGTCGTTGGCATAAAAACTTTTTTGATTGGATTTTAATCTTGGTTGCACTTCACTTAACCGCTATTGCTGTATATAAGCTTTTAGGTGAAGGACTGGTAAAAGCGATGTTCACGGGTAAAAAGCCGATGAACGACAGCGCGCCGGATAAAGAGAAAGTGCTTCCTGCACCTGAATCCTTCCCTTGGATACGTTTTGTGATCACTGTCGTAATTGCAGCTGGATCTGTATTCTATCTATTCCATTTCTAGCTTTTAACTGTCATTTAAGCTGTTGTAGCCACCTGAGCCAAGGTACTAACCTTGCGCTCAGCGGGCTGCAAGTAAGAATAAATCACAGGCACCAGTAACAACCCCACAAACATCGAAAAGCTCAAGCCAAAGACAATAGCGACGGCTAAGGGTTGCAGCATTTCAGAACCTTCTCCTATGCCTATCGCTAGTGGCAGCATTCCCGCTACTGTTGTCATGGTGGTCATCATGATAGGACGAAGCCTTAGTTTTGCTGCTGAGATAATCGCCTCATCACGACGCATCCCCTTATCTTGTTGCAGTTCAATATATTCAACCAAGACGATAGCGTTATTCACCACAATACCAGCGAGCATGATCATGCCTAACCATACTGGCATCGATAGCGGCATACCTAAGAGGTTTAAACCACCCGCAACACCTATGGCACTGAAGGGTACACTGAGAATAATAACTAAGGGATTACGCAAAGATTCATATTGAACCGCCATTACCACAAACACCAAAAAAAGGGCCAGTAATAACAAGATACCCGTTAAGCGCTGACCTTCTTGTAATGTTTGCCCTGCTCCACCATCAAATCGAGTGTAACCACTCGGCAATGCCAACTCAGCTAGTGCTTGATCTATGCTCTGTAATACTTCCCCAAGCGGATAACCCGACATTAAGGTCGCAGTGACTTCAACAATACGCATTTGGCTATCTCGCCGTATTGTTCCTGGAGATTGGGTTAATTCAACTTGAACTAGATCACCTAGGTAAACAGGCTGACGACCATTGGTAGAAGGGAAAAGCAATACCGATTCTAAATCCTGTACATCACGTGTCAGATGCTGAGGTAGTCGTATGCGAATATCAAATCCTCGACCTCCTTCGTAAAAGTCAGTGACTACCCTACCCTCTAACGCCATCATCAAGGCGGCATTTACATCTTGAACATTCACACCTAAGACAGCAGCCCTTTCTCTATCTACACGAAAATCTAATTCAAGAACTTGCTCTTCGGATGAAAAAGCTAGATTTTGTAATCCCTGAACAGAAGCCATTCTATCAACCGTTTCTCTGGCTAAGCGATCCAACACCACTAAGTCAGGCCCTTGAATACGCACACTGATATCATCATCGCTGGTACTGGTGCGAATACCACGAATACCGCGTTGGCGCATACGCACTTGAACGCCCGCCAATTGCTCTTCTGCTATCTGCTGGTTTTTACGGTTGATCCATTGCTGTGATGTGATCTCTCTATCCGCTAGAGATTTTAATTGAACGGTGATACTGGCTTGGTTAGCGGCTTCTCTCGCAGATCGTCCCCAGACAAAACCACCTGACACCACAAAAGCACTTTCTACATGGGGATCTCGCCGTATTAAGGATTCAACGATCAGTACACGCTGATCCATTTCGTCGAGTGTAATATCAGGATCACCGATCACTCGGATATCAACTTCACCATTGTCCATAGTTGGTAAAAACGTTTGCGCTCCACTTAAAAAAGTTGGCGCACTAATAACAAGTAAACCTATAAACACCAATGGAATCGGCCAACGGAACTTCAAGATTTTACCTATCAGAAAAGCATAGCCTCGTTGTAAAGTTTCTATAATGCGATCTATAGTTCGTCTAAAAGCACTGGTTTTATGAGTAACTACTCTAGAAGCCAAAGCTGGAACCAGTGTTAGCGCAATAACCATCGATGCCACAACCGCAGCTGAAATAGTAATAATCAATTCTCTGAAAAGTAGACCTACCAATCCACCGACAAATAGAAACGGCAAAATTGCAGCCAAATTGGTCGAAGTTGACGCTAAAATCGCACTATTGACCTCTGCTGCTGCATTTTCTGCATCTTCAAGTGTGGCTTCACCTTCTCGCTGATGTCGATAAATATTTTCCAACATAACAATGGTGTTATCGACCAACATACCGACACCTAGTGCCAACCCTCCCAACGTCATGATATTTAGGGTTAGATTACTGACACCCATCAATACAAAGGTCACCATTACTGCGATGGGAATAGCACTACCAATGATCAACGTGCGCCTTAGATTGCCCAAAAACAGATAGACCACTGACATGGCTAATAACGCACCACTGACAACAGCAATAACTGAGTTATTCAATGCCTGACGCACATAAATGGATTGATCAGAGATAGGATAAATCTCTATATCATCAGGTATGAGTCCTTGATCACTAAGCCATTGCATCCTCGTTTGTACATGGTTAGCAACCGAAATAGTGTTCGCGTCGGGTTGATTCTGGATAGATAACTGTAGGGCGGGGATACCATTGGCTCGGATACGTAAACGCTCATCTTTATGCGTATCTAATATCGTCGCCACTTCATCTAATGAGACTCGACTGCCATCCGCTAGGGGTATGGATAACGAAGCTAAGGCTTCAACACTATCAAATCTTCCACTAATACGTCCGCTGATCTCTTGTCGCTCTGTCCTTAAACGACCCGCTGGATCTTCACGATGATTGCGCGTTAAGGCATCAACAACATCATCGACTTCTAAGCCTAGCCCTGCCAATCTAACTGGATCGGGTAATATCTGAATTTCTCTCTCTAATCCGCCACCCACTTCGGCAGCAGCAACACCTGGTAAGTTGATGAACCAATTGGCGAACACATCATCAACCCAAGTACGTAACTCAACAGGATCTCGCAGAGATGAACTGATGGCAAATTGCATCACAGGTATTTGAGAGGGATCTCGCTTAAAAATAGTGGGCTGTTCGATCGAATCTGGTAGTAAACGCCTTGCTCTGTCCAAGCGAGTGCTAGCGTCTCTAAGGGCGATATCAATATCTTTACCATAAGGGAAGATTAAATCCACTGAAGCTCGACCCTGACTGGTGCTTGACTGGATATTGACCATATCTTCGGTGACAGCTAATTGCTCTTCTAAATAGCGAGTAACACGATCTTCCATGACAACAGCAGGAACACCAAGGTCAGTAACACTGACGCGAATTTCAGGATAAATAAGTCTAGGCAATAGATCCACGGACAAACGGCTTAAACTAAAAACACCTAATACGATTACTGCCATTGCTATCATAGTGACACCGACAGGATGTCGTATCGACCATCCTGCTATGCCGGAGCTATGCCGTAATACCGTCTTAGACATTTTAATTGCCTCGCTCCGATAAAGGCGTTACCGCAGTCACTTGCCGTCCTTCAGTTAGACCCATAAAGCCACGAATAACAACATTTTCATTGGGTGACAGACCTTCTAGAATTTCAATTCTATCCGCCACTCTAAGACCGGTGATGACTTCACGTTTTTCAATACGCTGTTCATCATTCATAACATAGACATATTCACCTTGTTCAAAACGTAAAGCCGCAAAGGGAATCATCATTCTTTGCTGTAAGTTAGCCGTTAAACTGACACGAGCTAACTGACCCGGCAAGGCGCCTGTAGGCACTGGATCTAGGCTGATCTCCACCTGTCCTCGACGAGTAAGCGGATCAATTTCAGGATAGATACGTGACACTTTGCCTTGAAAATACTGTGAGCCTAAAGCATCCAACTGAATTTCAACCGGATCATCTAAGTTGAGGTGAGTAATCACTTGCTCTGAGAGTTGCAGATCAACAACTAAAGACTGAGGGTCGATTAGTGTGAGCAGATGGGTATTTTTTGATGCGAAATTACCAGGTTCAGATAACCTTTCAGTAATGACACCGGAGAAAGGTGCTTCGACACGGGTAAAGGTAAGCCGAGTATTAAGGATAGCCAGTTCTGCACGAGCGATTTCAAGCTCAGTTTCACGTTTTTGTAACTCTTCAACGGAGGTTAAATTACGCTGAGAAAGTGAGCGAACTCTTTCTAAATCTCGTTCAGCTCGACTGAGTTCAGCACGACTTCGTGCTATTTGCGATCTTAGCAAACTATCATCTAAAGCCATCAACAGATCGCCTTGACTGACTCTATCACCGGGATACCAAGGCAAGGCTGCTAGTTGACCTTCCTCTTGTGCAAACACTCTAAAGCGCGTTGTGGCACGAAGTGTTCCAGTTCGCATTCGATCTAATTTAACGTCTTCTAAGTTGACGTTATAGACTTCAACGAGATGTGTGCGGGGTTGTCTTTGTTGTTCATTACCTTGTGCTGCCGGTTGATCACAACCCGTTAAAAACAACAATGAGCTGATCAGAATCGCAAACAACGATGGTCGCACACGGTCTCTCCTTGAGATATTTTTAATAACGCAAATAAAACGTTTAATAATTAGAAGCTAATAAGAAGATTTTAGCTCTTATACATAGCAATAACATGGCGATCTTTGTAAAGATACGTAAAAAGTCAGGTTATAGATGATTTAGGACATTCAATCGAGTAGCAGGTTCACCCTACTACTCGATTGAGAATGGGATTAATGCCCCAATACTTGACTGAGGAATAACTTGGTGCGGTCTGACTGAGGATTGTTGAAGAACTCTTGTGGCTCATTTTCTTCAACGATTTGACCGGCATCCATAAAGATAACGCGGTCAGCCACTTTTTTCGCAAAGCCCATTTCGTGAGTTACGCAGAGCATAGTCATCCCTTCTTGAGCAAGCTCCACCATTACATCGAGAACTTCCTTTATCATCTCTGGATCAAGAGCAGAGGTTGGCTCATCAAACAGCATAACTCTGGGGTTCATACATAAGCTTCGTGCAATGGCAACACGCTGTTGCTGACCACCCGATAGCTGCCCCGGAAACTTATTAGCCTGCTCAGGAATTTTGACACGTTCCAAATATTTCATTGCAATCGCCTCAGCTTCTTTTTGAGGCATTTTTCTGACCCAAATAGGTGCCAAAGTGCAGTTTTGCAGAACCGTCAGATGCGGGAAAAGGTTAAAGTGCTGAAACACCATACCTACTTCTTTACGTATCTGACCGATGTTCTTCAAGTCATTATTCAACACCACACCATCAACAACGATCTCTCCTTCTTGATGCTCTTCCAAGTGATTGATACAGCGGATCATGGTTGATTTACCAGATCCTGAAGGACCACAAATAACGATCCTTTCACCGACTTTCACGTTTAGGTTGATATCCTTCAATACGTGAAACTGGCCGTACCATTTATTTACATTATTCAGAGTGATAATAAACTCTTGTTCGTTCGTCATAGACCAGAACTCCAATTAATTCCGATGGCCGGTATTGAGGCGATCTTCAAGATAAATACTGTAACGAGACATACTGAAACAGAAGATCCAGAACATGAAGGCAGCGAATAAATAGCCTTCTGCTGGATAACCCAACCAAGCTGGATCAGACAGCGCTTGGCGAACCATACCCAATACATCTAACAAACCGATGATGACGATTAGACTGGTATCCTTAAATAAGGAGATCAGGGTATTCACTATGCCTGGAATCATAATTTTTAGAGCTTGCGGTAGTACCACTAGGTTCATTTTTTGCCAATAACTTAAACCTAATGCATCCGCGCCTTCAAACTGTCCTTTACTAAGTGCTTGCAAACCACCACGCACTACCTCTGCCATATAAGCAGACTGGAACATGACGATACCGATTAATGCACGCATCAATTTATCCGCATCAGTTCCACCTGCAAAAAACAGCGGTAGCATGACTGACGCCATAAATAGAATGGTGATCAAAGGAACGCCGCGCCAAAACTCTATAAAGATGACACAGACCATTTTGATTACGGGCATCTCACTTCGACGCCCAAGCGCCAGCAAAATACCAATAGGAATCGCCACAACGATACCAATCAGTGCTAGCACTAGGGTCAGCATTAAACCACCCCAACGATGTGTTGGAATAACGTCAAGACCGAAACCGCCATAGAGTAAGGTATATGCAACAACGGGATAGATCGTAATGGCAGCAATACCTACCCACTTTTTAAATGGAAGGTTTGGAATTGATAACCATGCAATGATAGCGATGAGTAATATGAATGCTAAATTTGGACGCCAGTAACTGTCTTCTGGATAAAATCCATACATAAACAGATTCCAACGTACCGTCACGAATACCCAGCAGGCTCCACCGCTAGTGCAGTCATGACGAGATTCACCAAACCAATCCGAACTAATAAAAGCCCAATTAAGAAATGGAACTAGAACGATCCATAGCATATAGGCTGTGAATATAGTGACCAGCGTATTAGGAATACTGGAAAAGAGGTTTCTTCTCATCCAGCCGATGATGCCAACCTCGACTAGAGGTGCTGGACGACTTTCAATGGGAGTAAATTTTTCCATTTTTTATCGCTCCACCAAAGCAACACGTTTGTTAAACCAGTTCATAAAGGCTGATACCGATAAACTGATCGTCAAGTAAACCAACATCGTCATGGTAATAATTTCTATTGCCTGACCTGTTTGATTGAGTGTTGTTCCAGCAAAAACGGACACCAAATCGGGATAACCTATAGCCGTCGCCAACGAAGAGTTTTTAGTTAAATTGAGGTATTGGCTGGTCATTGGCGGGATCATTACACGCATCGCTTGCGGAAGAATGACCAAATTCATACGCTGTTTCTCATTCAAACCCAACGCACGACAAGCTTCTGTTTGACCATGAGCTACTGACTGTATGCCTGAACGCACTATCTCACCTATGTATGTACTGGTGTAAATAGTCAGTGCAAACCACAAAGCCAAAAGCTCTGGCAACAAGGAGATACCTCCGCGGAAATTCAAACCGCGTAACTCAGGATATTCCAGAGAAATTGGACGTCCAGTAATAAAGTACCCAATCACTACCGTTCCAATCAGAATGCCAACCGATGTCCAGAATACTGGAAACTGCTGTCCTGTATCGATCATTCGGCGTTTAGCCCATCGGCCTAGAACAAACACACCGATAATCGCAGCTACGATAAGTACGGCATAGAAGGTAAAGCCTGTTTCTGCCATGGGCTTGGGAACAAAAACACCACGCACGTTGATAAAGACAGCTTCGCCAAAGGTAATACTGTCCCTAGGTCTTGGCAGTGCCTGTAAGACAACGAAATACCAGAAGAAAATTTGTAGTAGCAGTGGAATGTTGCGCAGTATCTCAATATAGACCATCGAGATTTTTCGTAACAGCCAGTTTGGAGAAATCCGGCTAATACCGACAAATACACCCAGTATCGTTGCTGCAACGATGCCTAATGCTGAAACTAATAATGTATTAAGTAGCCCAACGATAAAGGTTCGGCCAAAGGAAAAAGTCTCATCGTATTCAATCAGGGTTTGAGAGATTCCAAAGCCTGCTGGTTGACTTAAAAAGCCAAAACCAGTTGATATACCTCGAGTTTCGAGGTTGGTCATCACGTTACCTATAATGGTAAGCATGAACCAGAGTAATCCACCAAGCACAACTGCCTGAAAAAACAAACTTCGCGCTGTCGGGTTATAGATTAGGCGGGTAAGACCATTACGGTTATTTGATTTCATTGAGAATAAGCGCCTCTGCACAGTCAAAGGAAGATCTCAGACTAGGTTCTGAGATGGATCATGAGGGTTAACCTCATGATCCAGACTGTTAACTCAGAATTGAACTATTAACGAACGGGTGGTGCGTACTGAATACCACCATTAGTCCATAGTGCGTTCAGACCACGCTCAATATTCAGCGGGGATCCTGTACCTACAGTACGTTCAAATACTTCACCGTAGTTACCCACTTGTTTAACAATGTTGTAAGCCCAGTTATTTTCTAGACGTAACAACTCACCCATATTGCCTGATGAACCTAACAAACGCTGAACTGAAGGATCATCCGAAGACAACATTTCATCTGCATTAGCGCTGGTAATACCCATTTCCTCGGCATTGATCTTAGCGAACAGAGTCCATTTTACGATGTTAAACCATACATCATCGCCTTGACGAACAACGGGTCCAAGAGGTTCTTTAGAGATGATTTCTGGAAGAACAACGGCAGCATCTGGATTTGAAAGCTGTAAACGAAGTGCTGAAAGCTGAGACTGGTCAGAAGTTAGAATATCGCAACGACCGGCTTCGAAACCTGCAGTAGTTTGGTCTGATGTATCATAAAGCACAGGCTCATAGCTCATGCCGTTCATACGGAAATAATCAGCAAGGTTAAGCTCTGTGGTAGTACCTGACTGGATACATACAGAAGCACCATCAAGTTCTAACGCGCTATCTACGCCTAAGTCTTTGCTTACTAAGAAACCCTGACCGTCATAGTAGTTAACACCAGCGAAATTTAAACCTAGAGAGGCATCTCGAGTGAGTGTCCAAGTTGAGTTTCGAGAGAGAACATCAATTTCACCAGATTGCAAAGCAGTGAAACGTTCTGTTGCAGTCAAGGATACAAAGTTTACTTTTTCAGCATCACCTAAAACAGCGGCAGCAACGGCACGACAGAAATCAGCATCGAGACCTTGCCAACGACCAGCGCTATCAGTAGCAGAAAAACCAGGTAAACCATCACTGACGCCGCATTGAAGAGCGCCACGATTTTTAACAGAATCTAAAGTACTAGCATTTACACCGGCTGCAGCGGTAACCGCCATCGCAGCACCAACGATTGTTGCAATCTTCTTCATGTAGTTTCTCCCATGAATGTTGTTTATTGTTTTACGCAACCTTTAACAAGTAGTTGCGCATAAACGCACGGGAGATATTGCAATTTTCGAGCCAGCAATAAGGATTACTGGAATTTTTCGAAAAACCGAGCGTTTAACGCGCTTCTACTTATTAACAGACTTTAAGCCTAAAACTAAGGTAGCCCATAACGCACCAAAAATACACAAAAAAATGTTCCATGTGCTACTTAAGTGCAAGCCAAGAGAATTTTATTTTTAAAACAAACAGTTGTTTAGAAAAATGAGAGGAACTTAGGAGGAATAAGGTATAAAAGAGACAGGTGAAGCATGGCTCCACCTGAAATTAAACAGAAAAAGATCAATTAATTTTTACGTCTAACTCACCTTTTTCATAACGTTCAGCCATATTCTCTAGTGAGACAGGCGTAATCAGACTTGCATTACCTGCGGTACCAAAAGCTTCATAACGATCGATACAAATATCGCGCATCGCTGTCATGGTTTCTTTTAAGTACTTGCGTGGATCAAACTCAGATTTGTTGTGCGCCAAGAAACGACGGATGGCTCCTGTAGAGGCAAGGCGAAGATCGGTATCAATATTGACCTTACGCACACCGTGCTTAATTCCTTGAACGATCTCTTCTACCGGCACACCGTAGGTTTCAGGAATTTCACCACCATATTCGTTAATGATCGCTAGCCAATCCTGAGGTACGGATGATGAACCGTGCATGACTAAATGCGTGTCAGGAATACGCGCATGAATCTCTTTAATACGCTGAATCGCTAAGGTATCGCCAGTAGGTGGACGAGTGAACTTATAAGCACCATGACTGGTACCTATGGCAATCGCTAATGCATCGACACCTGTCTTGCGCACAAAGTCAGCAGCTTCTTCTGGATCTGTTAGCATCTGATCGTGCGATAGAATACCTTCAGCACCGATACCATCTTCTTCGCCTGCCATACCAGTTTCAAGGGAGCCTAGACACCCTAGCTCACCTTCAACAGAAACCCCACACGCATGCGCCATTTCAACTGTACGACGAGTCACATCAACGTTGTATTCATAAGAAGTAGGTGTTTTACCATCTGTGCCTAAAGAGCCATCCATCATCACGGATGAGAAGCCCATCGCAATTGAACGCTGGCAGACTGCAGGACTAGTACCATGATCTTGGTGCATACAGATCGGAATATGCGGAAACTCTTCAATGGCAGCCAGTATCATATGGCGCAAAAAGTTAGAACCTGCATATTTACGTGCACCCGCCGATGCTTGAACAATAACAGGAGAGTTCGTTTTGTCAGCCGCTTCCATGATGGCGCGCATCTGTTCTAAATTGTTTACGTTAAACGCAGGAATTCCATATCCCCGCTCAGCAGCATGATCGAGCAACTGACGCATAGAAATAAGTGCCATGAGAATAAACCTCTCTAAATTTTAGTGTTGATCACTGCTTTGCAGCGCGTTGTTCCAAAACGGCAACTGCCGGTAAAACTTTCCCTTCGACAAACTCTAGGAAGGCACCGCCTCCAGTGGAGATATAGGAAACCTGATCGGCAATCTCATATTTATCAACTGCAGCGAGAGTGTCACCACCGCCGGCAATCGAAAATCCTTGGCTTTCAGCAATGGCCATTGAAATGGTTCGAGTACCCTCTCCAAACTGGTCAAATTCGAACACACCCACAGGACCATTCCAAATAATGGTTCCCGCAGCTTTTAACAGTTCTGCCAAACTCTGTGCTGATTTAGGTCCAATATCGAGAATCATGTCATCTTCAGCAACATCATCAACCGACTTAACTGTCGCTTCAGCATCTTCAGCAAAGGTTTTAGCCACAACCACATCTACCGGCAATGGAATATGCACCTTAGCCATCAGCGTTTTTGCTACTGGAATTAAGTCATGCTCGCACAGTGATTTACCCACTGGCTTGCCAGCAGCTGCTAAAAAGGTATTCGCAATGCCACCACCGACGATCAATTGATCACACTTATCGGACAACGAGTTTAACACTTCTAATTTGGTGGAAACTTTAGAGCCACCAACTATCGCCATCATCGGTCTAGCAGGTGCATCCAAGGCTTTGGCAAGCGCTTCTAATTCATTTGCTAATAAAGGGCCTGCACAAGCAATAGGAGCAAATTTTGCTACACCATGTGTTGAGGCTTGTGCACGATGCGCAGTACCAAAAGCATCCATGACAAAGACATCACACAAGGCAGCCATTTTTTTAGCTAACTCTTCGTTATCTTTTTTCTCACCGGCGTTGAAGCGCACGTTTTCGAGTACAACAAGATCGCCTTCAGCCACATCAAAATCAGTATTCAACCAATTACGAATCAACGGAACAGGACGCTGCAATAGTGTAGAAAGATGCTCTGCAACCGGAGCAAGTGAGTACTTCTCTTCAAACTCTCCTTCCGTTGGACGACCTAAATGTGACATGACCATCACTTTAGCACCCGATTTCAGTGCTAACTCAATGGTAGGTAACGAAGCACGAATACGCGCATCTGATGTTACTTTGCCATCTTTTACGGGTACATTAAGATCTTCGCGGATAAGCACTCGCTTTCCAGCTAGATCTAGATCGGTCATTTTCTGAATACTCATACTCTGAGTCCCTGTTTCATAGTTAATCAAAAAGGTTAGGTTTGTGCCAACCAGTGTTCAGCCACATCAAGCATTCGATTGGCATAGCCCCATTCATTATCAAACCAGCAGACCATCTTTAACAATTGGCCACCTGATACACGTGTCTGAGTACCATCAACGATGACTGATCGACTATCACTGTTAAAGTCTATTGAAGCGTGAGGCTCTTCAGTGTAGCCCAACAGATTCAATAGTGGCCCGTTTAAAGCTGATTGCTCAAATAAGGTATTTACTTCTTCAACAGTGACTTCGCGAGCCAAATTAATCGATATATCCATTAGGGATACATTAATCGTTGGCACGCGTAAATGAAGACACTGGAAACGCCCAGCCAAATGAGGAAGAAGCCTATCTATTCCCTTACTTAACCCAGTATCGACAGGAATAATCGATTGCAGTGCGCTGCGCGTTAGCCGCAGATCAGTTCGATGATAACTGTCAATAACGGGCTGGTCATTCATCGCAGAATGAACCGTCGTCGTCACTCCGTTAAGGATACCAAAATGGCGATCCAAAAGGTCTAGTACGGGCACCAAGCAATTGGTCGTACAAGAGGCTGCCGATACGATACGCTGTGACCCGTTTAAGGCTTGATGATTGATACCGAAGATAATCGTTGCATCAATATCCGCAGAAGCTGGGTTAGAAAAGAGCAAACGTTTTGCTCCACTGTTTAAATGTTTTTGCGCCTGTGCACGATCCGAAAAGCTTCCAGAACAGTCGAGAACCAGATCAATGTCCAAGGTTTCCCAGGGTAAGAATTCTGGATCTTCAATGCTCAAGACCTTAATCGCATCGTCATTGATCAACAAATGTTGATCGCTGTGACTCACCGTCATAGGAAAGCGCCCATGAGTTGTATCATAGCGTGTTAAATAAGTTAGTGTTTCAATATCTGCTAATTCATTTAACGCGACAACCTGCAGCTTTTGCTGCAGGTCTCGCTGATATAACGCACGCAAAACGCACTGACCAATACGTCCGTATCCGTTGATTGCAATCCGATAGCTCATAGGAATGTGATTAGATCAACCCACGTGCAGTTTCGAGAATGTTTTCAACAGTAAAGCCAAAGTGCTTGAATAGATCACCTGCTGGAGCAGACTCACCAAAGCTACGCATCCCCACAATAGCACCGTCCAGTCCAACATACTTGTACCAGAAGTCTGCTTGAGCGGCTTCAATAGCAATACGTGCGGTCACTGCTTTTGGCAAAACGCTCTCGCGGTAAGCGGCATCCTGCTTATCGAAACGTTCTGTACATGGCATAGACACCACTTGAACCTGACGGCCTTCGCTTGAAAGCTGAGCAGCAGCATCCATGGCCAAAGCCACTTCAGAACCCGTTGCTATCAAAATAAGATCTGGTTGACCTTCGCAAGCTTTTAATACATATCCGCCACGCTCTATGTCAGCAATCTGTTCATTTGAACGTGATTGATGAGCAAGGTTTTGACGCGAGAAGATCAACGCACTTGGACCATCAGTGCGCATTACTGCAGACTTCCAGCTAACGGCTGACTCAACAGCATCACATGGACGCCAAGTTTCCATATTAGGTGTATGGCGTAGATTAGCAATCTGCTCAATCGGTTGGTGAGTAGGTCCATCTTCACCTAAACCGATAGAATCATGGGTATAGACAAAGATGACACGCTGCTTCATTAACGCAGCCATACGCACCGCATTACGTGCATATTCCATAAATACCAGGAAAGTAGCACCGTAAGGAATGAAACCACCGTGAAGTGCGATACCGTTCATCATGGCACTCATGCCAAATTCACGTACACCGTAGTATAAATAGTTGCCATCGGCTTCTGCTCTAGAGACACCCTTAGCTCCGGACCAAATGGTCAGGTTAGATCCAGCTAGATCCGCTGATCCGCCTAGGAACTCAGGCAAGATCGGACCTAAAGCATTCAAAGCATTTTGAGAAGCTTTACGGGTTGCGATAGTTTCGCCTTTGGCCGCCACATCCGCAATCCATTGATCCACTTGAGCGGTGAAATCAGCTGGTAACTCGCCACTTAAACGGCGTAATAACTCATCTGCCAACTCTGGATAGGCGTTTTTGTAGGCAACCAAACGCTCATTCCATTCTGTTTCGGCATGCTGACCTGCTTCAACGGCATTCCAGTCATCATAAATTTCAGCAGGAACATCGAAAGGCAGGTGTGGCCACTGAAGTTGTTCGCGTGCCAATAAAATTTCATCGTCACCTAACGGAGCTCCATGGCAATCTTCTTTGCCCTGCTTATTAGGAGAACCAAAGCCGATAATCGTTTTACAGCAGATCAATGTTGGTTGATCTGTATTTTCACGCGCTTTTTCGATCGCTTCACGAATTGCATCGGCATCGTGTCCATCGACATTCGCAATCACTTGCCAACCGTAAGATTCAAAACGTGCGGGCGTATTATCAGTAAACCAACCTTCGACTTCACCATCTATAGAGATGCCGTTGTCATCCCAGAAAGCGACTAACTTACCGAGACCCAAGGTGCCAGCCAGAGAACAGGCTTCATGAGAAATACCTTCCATCAAGCAACCGTCGCCAAGGAAGGTGTACGTGAAGTGATCAATAACTTCATGGCCTTCACGATTAAACTGCGCAGCTAGCACTTTTTCTGCGATTGCCATACCGACCGCATTGGTAATACCCTGCCCTAATGGACCGGTAGTCGTTTCAACACCTGGGCAGTAACCATACTCAGGGTGACCTGCGGTTTTGCTATGCAATTGGCGGAAGTTCTTAATATCTTCAATGCTGACATCGTAGCCTGTCAGATGAAGTAACGAGTAAATCAGCATAGAGCCGTGGCCGTTGGAAAGCACAAAGCGGTCACGATCATACCAGTATGGATTGGCTGGGTTATGCTTCATGAAGTCATTCCATAAGACTTCAGCGATATCCGCCATACCCATTGGCGCTCCGGGATGACCGGATTTAGCTTTCTGGACGGCATCCATGCTCAATGCACGAATAGCATTGGCAAGTTCACGACGAGAGGACATTCAAACAACTCCTGGGGGTGGCCCGATTTAGTGTAGCGTGCGTAAAAAAATTCAGTGGTGATTTTCTCGCAGATAGCCACTCGCTTCAAATGCAAATGCACATAAAGCGTAAAATTCATGCAAAATCTCTTAATTTTCACCCTAAACACCAAATTCAGTTGTGAAAATGATGGCCCAAACCGCTAAAATGGCCTGAATGATTCACAGACTGATGCCTAATTTTGAAACAATAGGATATTTCCTGACATGAGCGAATACTCTCTTTTCACCTCTGAATCTGTTTCAGAAGGTCACCCAGACAAGATTGCTGACCAGATCTCTGATGCGGTTTTAGATGCCATTATCGCCCGCGACAAACATGCCCGCGTTGCCTGTGAAACACTGGTGAAAACCGGTGTTGCCATTGTAGCCGGTGAAATTTCCACGTCTGCATGGGTTGATCTTGAAGATTTGGTTCGAAATGTCATTAATGATATTGGTTATACCTCATCACAAGTAGGCTACGATGGAGCGACCTGCGGTGTGATCAACCTAATTGGTAAGCAAAGCGTTGATATTGCTCAGGGTGTAGATCGTAGCAACCCTGAAGATCAAGGTGCAGGTGATCAAGGCTTAATGTTTGGTTACGCCACCAATGAAACCGAATCCTTAATGCCAGCACCGATTCATTACGCACATCGTCTAGTTGAGCGCCAAGCGGAGTTGCGCAAAAGCGGCATGCTTCCTTGGTTACGCCCAGATGCGAAAAGCCAAGTGACCATCCGCTACGACGAACAAGGCAAGGCTTGTGGTGTTGATGCTGTGGTTCTTTCAACACAACATGACCCTGAAATACGTCAAGAAGATCTACGCCGCATGGTGCAGCGTGAGATTATCGAAGCCGTTATTCCTGCTGAATGGCTCAGCGCCAACACTCGTTACCATATCAATCCAACTGGTAAATTCGTCATCGGCGGCCCTGTCGGTGACTGTGGTTTAACCGGTCGTAAAATTATTGTGGATACCTATGGCGGCATGGCACGTCATGGCGGTGGTGCGTTTTCGGGTAAAGACCCCTCTAAAGTTGATCGTTCTGCTGCCTACGCGGGTCGCTATGTAGCTAAAAACATTGTTGCAGCAGGCTTGGCTGATCGTTGTGAGATTCAAGTTTCCTATGCTATCGGCGTTGCTGAACCTACATCAGTATCAATCAACACCTTTGGCACAGCAAAAATCAGTGACGCTAAAATCATTGAACTGGTACAACAAGAGTTTGACCTGCGCCCCTATGCAATCACTAAGATGCTCGATTTGTTGCATCCCATGTATCAATTAACAGCAGCCTATGGTCACTTTGGTCGTGAACCTTTCGAAACTACTTACGAATGGGTTGATCAAAAGGGCAAAACACAAAGCGAAACCTTTACTGCCTTCCCTTGGGAAAAAACTGACAAAGCAGACAAGCTTCGTAAAGCCGCTGGTCTGGCATAGATTAATAGTTTCACACAGGTAGTGATTGAGTAAATGAGAACACCCCGCTTCTATGAGAACCAGCCTCTTGCTGGCATCAATGAGTTAACATTGACTGACTCAGTTTTTCAGCATGCCGGCAAGGTTCTAAGAATGCGTGAAGGGGATAAACTGATTCTGTTCAACGGGGATGGTTTTGATTATTTAGCGGAAGTGATTCATGCAGATAAGCGTCAGATGCAAATTCGTGTTATTGAATCTGACGCTAATGAACGTGAATCTTCACTAAAAATTGAAATAGGGCAAGCCATCTCTCGTGGTGAACGAATGGATTATGCCATTCAAAAAGCTACTGAACTGGGCTGCCATAAAGTATCCCCCTTGTTTACAGAACGTTGCGAAGTGCGTCTAACATCTGACCGTCAAGACAAGCGTCAACGTCATTGGCAACAAACAGCTATTAGCGCCTGCGAACAATCTATGCGCGCGATACCTCCTGAGATTTCAACTCCGCTATCTCTTGAAGCTTGGCTTAAAGATTGCGATGCAGAGCTAAAGCTTGTACTTCACCCACATGAAGAAGCCGCACTGGATACCTATCAAGCACCTAAATCTGTTGCACTTTTAATCGGACCTGAAGGCGGTTTAAGTGATAATGAGATCGCCTTAGCGTTACAGTATGACTTCAAACCCTTAAGACTCGGACCTAGAGTGCTAAGAACAGAGACAGCGCCCGTTGCTGCTTGTGCAGTTCTTCATTATCTTTGGGGTGATTTGCGTTAAATTTCGGCAACCAGCCTAGTATCACAGGATTGAATATGAGCATAAAAATCGGCATCGTCATGGACCCCATCGAAGCCATCAGCTACAAAAAAGATTCCAGTCTAGCCATGCTGTGGGCCGCACAACGTAAAGACTGGCAACTCTGGTATATGGAGCAATCCGATCTCAGTATTAACCAGGGTGAAGCGATGGGACGCATGGCGCCTTTACAGGTACAAATGGACCCTGTGCACTGGTTCGAGCGTGGTGAATATCAGCAAAAAGCCTTAGCGGATCTAGATGTTATTCTGATGCGCAAAGACCCACCTTTCGATAACGAATTTCTGTATTCCACACAAATTCTTGCATTAGCCGAAGCTAAGGGCACCTTGGTTGTTAACCGCACTCAAGGACTTAGAGATTTCAACGAGAAGCTATTTGCCACACACTTTCCACAATGTTGTCCGCCAGTTCTTGTGTCTCGCAAACCTGAACAACTTCGCGCCTTCCAAGCCGAACACGGCGATGTGATTTTTAAACCTTTGGACGGCATGGGTGGCACCTCCATCTTCCGCATCAAAGAAGATGGTTTAAATTTAGGCGTGGTTATTGAAACCCTGACCCAACACGGCACTCAAATGTGTATGGTGCAGAAATATTTACCGGAAATCAGCCTAGGTGATAAGCGCATCCTAATGATTAACGGCGAACCTGTTCCTTATGCCTTAGCTAGAATTCCCTCGGCGGGTGAAACTCGTGGCAATTTAGCTGCAGGCGGACGTGGCGAAGGACAACCCCTAAGTGATCGAGATCGTTGGATCTGCGAACAAGTTGGTCCTAGCTTAAGAGAACAAGGACTGCTTTTTGTTGGTTTAGATGTGATTGGTGACTACTTAACTGAAGTCAATGTGACCAGTCCAACTTGTATCCGAGAGCTAGATAATCAATTCGGCTTAGATATCGGTATGCAGTTAATGGATACGATTGAAGAGACCCTGGCAAAGCGATGAGCCTAGACCCTGATCGTCAACATTCATGGTACAAAACCGCAGCAGATCGCTTCGGCCTTAATCTATTTTTGGCCTTTGCACTGCACGGTTTTTTGATTTTGGCGATCAGTTTTAACCTACCCAAAAGCGTCAAGCCTCAACATACACTGGATATTACACTGGCTTATCAGCCGACTGAAGAAGCGCCAGATGATGCAGATTTCTTTGCACAAGAAAATCAGCTCGGTAGCGGTGATAGTGAGGAGATGCTTGACCCCAGCGTAACAGAAGAATCACTACTTGAAGATGAAGAGATTCGCGAGCAAGCACCGATTCCTCAGCCTGTCGCAGAGCCTATTCCGGAACCCGAACCCGAACCAACACCAGAACCTGTTCCTGAAGTCGTCG
>REDB01000189.1 GCA_007693685.1 Oceanospirillales bacterium | reverse complement strand
AATCCATTTGCCTGTATTGCTGCGGGAATTGCTGCTCTTTGGGGGCCTGCACACGGGGGTGCTAACGAGGCTGTTTTAGCAATGTTGAGCGAAATTGGTGATGAAGCAAACATACCTGAATTTATTAAGCGCGCGAAAGATCCAGATGATCCATTCCGCTTAATGGGCTTCGGTCACCGCGTCTACCGTAACTTCGACCCACGTTCACGCGTGATGAAGAAGACCTGTGACGAAGTATTAGCTGAACTTCACATCGATGATCCTTTACTGAAGATCGCGACTCGTTTGGAAGAGATTGCACTTGAAGATCCGTACTTCGTTGAGCGTAAACTTTACCCTAACGTAGACTTCTACTCAGGCATTATTCTGAAGGCTATGGGTATCCCAACTAGTATGTTCACGGTTATCTTCGCTATGTCTCGTACTATTGGCTGGATCTCTCATTGGAACGAGTTCCATTCAAGTCCGAACCGCATTGGTCGCCCGCGCCAGCTATACACAGGTGCGAAGAAGCGCGACTATCCAGGTTAATTAATCATTTCAAATTGATTAATGATAGGAACGCCCGCTATTGCGGGCGTTTTTTTGACTTAAGAGACTTTTTTAGGAGTGCTTTATTTCAAAGCAGCAATGAATTTTGCTGTTACGCTTAAAGTCAGGATCAAGTGTGCGTGTCGTAATATCGTTAATTTTGTAACGAGACAAGGCATCATAATCCAACTTGAAGCGACGATAGTTATTCGAGAAGATCAGCACTCCATTCGGACGCAGTAAGCGCATAGCGTCTTCTATTAACGCGACATGATCACGCTGAACATCTAGCACACCTTCCATTCTTTTTGAGTTAGAAAAAGTCGGCGGGTCCATAAATATCACATCGTATGCAGGTTGCTTTTGGCGCTTTAACCATTTGAAGCAATCTTCACGAATCAATTGATGTTTTGACATATCCTGCTGGTTCAATTGTAGATTTTGCCTTGCCCAATCTAAATAGGTCGCAGACATATCTACACTGGTTGTTGATCTAGCTCCACCCACTGCTGCATGAACGCTAGCCGTAGCGGTATAGCAAAACAGATTTAGCACATCTTTTCCTGCTGATAGTGCTTGTAACTGACGTCTAACCGGTCGGTGATCTAAGAACAAACCCGTGTCCAAATAATCATGCAGGTTCACACGCAGCAGACACCCGTGTTCTTTAACAACAAAAAAGTTGCCCGTGTCGTTATGACGCTGATATTGATCTGTACCTTGCTGACGCTTACGCTGCTTCAGAATCACTTGATCAGGATGTTTTTCTAGCACTACCGCTGTCGCAGTGACCGCCTCAGAGAGCCGATTAAACGCCTTTACAGGATCGATACTGCTGGGAGCTTGATACTCTTGTATTAACACTTGATCACCGTAGATATCCACTGCAACTGAATACTCAGGCATATCAGCATCGTACAAACGATAGCACTCTATCGACTCTTGCTTAACCCAGCGGCGCAGATTCTTAAGATTTTTTTGCAGCCGATTAGCAAACATTTGAGCAGTTTCGTTTAAGGTGATGTTGCCGCCCTGCTGTTGCTGCTCGGCTTGCTCTGCAAATATATCAAAGAGAAACAAACGACTTTCTAAAGCGCCGTTAAATAACTGGTAATCCTTATGTGCTTTCAGCCCCATAACACGACTTAATGAGGTATCAGATGTTAATACAGCCGCATTCCAACCAAAAAACTGACGGCGCATCAATTGTCCTAACTGCTTGTAAAGAAACATCAGTGGACCTGTTTCTCCTAGTCGTTCACCATAAGGGGGATTGGTAACTAACAAACCTTTTTCCACCCCTTCTGGACGCTCTACAAGGGCCATTTCTTGAACTTCAAGATGTATCCAGCGATCTAATTTGGCACGACGAACATTATCCTTAGCCGCCGCTATCACCTGTGCATCTTGATCAGATCCGATTAGCTGAAGAGACTGCTTTTCCCTTCCGACTGCTTCACGCTGCTGAGCTTCAGTGAGTAATTGCTGCCATAACTCACGATCAAAATCTGGCCAGCGCATAAATCCAAATTGCTGGCGATATAAACCTGGCGCAATATCCAGACTCATTAGAGCAGCCTCTGTTAATAAGGTAGCGGAGCCACACATAGGATCCACAAGACAATTAACCTCTCCTTTAGCCCAACCTGAACGAAGTAACACAGCAGCCGCAAGATTTTCTTTCATTGGCGCTTCGCCCGTTTTGCTGCGATAGCCACGTCGATGCAAACTATCCCCTGACAAATCTAAAGAGACAGCTACTTTACCTCTCGCCAAATGAACATTAACCCGTAATTCTGGCTGCTGTTTGTCAATTTCCGGACGTTGCCCTGTCGCTGTTCGTATTTGGTCTACAATCGCATCTTTTACTTTTAATGCTCCAAAATGCGTATTGCGTATCTCTTCTGTTTGACCATTAAAATCCACACTCAACGTACCAGATGGACGCAAATGACTTAGCCAATCAATTGACTGCACCACATCGTAAAGAGAGTCTGCAGTCGTTACAGGAGCCTCAGCAAGCCTTAGCAACACGCGACTACCTAAACGCGACCAAAGACAGATTCGATAACCTAACGCTTTATCGCCTTGGCAACTGACACCTGCCACCGTCATGCGCACAGCCTGCCCTTGCAGCTCGTTTAATTCGTCTGCAAGAAGCTGCTCCATACCTTTAGGACAGGTCACAAAATAGTGGTAGTTTTCCGCGCCCTGAGTTTCTGGTGTCATTATTACCTCGACCGATGTCTTTGGGATGAAAAATTTTCAAGATCAACAGCATTATTGATCTTTTGTTGTAAACACATGATTAACTTCACGATTGTGCAGTTGCGCTATGCGTCACTCTATGAACGTTGTATTACATTATAGTTAATATCAATAGCCAACGCCGCTTATTTCCTATACTAATAGGGTGTGTGTTAGTTGCCTATTAACGCACACGCGAAAGGTACCAAACTATTGGTGAACCCTTACCAAATTGCAATGTCATATTGTTTGGTACCGCGATGACAATTAGAAATTGAGAGGCGCATTATGAGAAAACAGAAACGAGACCGCAGTTCTACTCTGCATAACCGTGGATTTGTTGCAGGCCTTAATGGTCGTTCAAAAGAGGAATGCCCCGTACAAACATCTGAACTTCGATCGCACTGGATGAACGGTTGGCGAGAGGGTCGCGAAGCACACTGGAGCGGTATGTCCGGCGTTTCTGCTATCCAAATTAACCCCACTTTAGCATGATTTCTGATAAACGATTTCTTTCACTTTTCGATTCAAAAACAAGTTTAGGAAGCTTAGTTTAAGTCATTAGGGTTGCGGCAACATTTTCATGACAAAATCATTGAGCAAATGTGTCGCAACCTTGAATCGAACTTACTTCTTCAATAATGGCTCTAGGGCTTTTACCGATTCATGAACTAACGTGGGTCCTCGATAGATAAGACCGGTGTATATCTGAACCAAACTTGCACCCGCTTCTATCTTTTCTGCGGCATCAAATGGCTCGGTAATTCCGCCAACACCAATAATTGGCAACGCCCCTTTAAGGTGACGGTTTAACATTACGATCGCTGCTGTCGAACGATTTCGCACTGGCGCACCACTCAACCCACCCGATTCTTGTGCAAACGTGGAATCTTCAACACCTTCACGGCTTAACGTGGTATTAGTCGCAATGACTGCATCCATTTCATAGCTTTTCAGTGCTTTAGCTACTAACTCGAACTCTTCTTCTTCCATGTCAGGAGCAATTTTTAACGCAATCGGAACATACTTCTGATGAAGCTTTGATAATCTGGCCTGCTCATTTTTTAATGCATCTAATAGGCCATTTAATGAATCACCAAATTGAAGGCTGCGTAACCCAGGCGTGTTTGGTGATGAGATATTAACGGTCACGTAACTAGCGCGATCATAGACCTTACGTAAACAATAGAGATAGTCGTCATTGGCCTGCTTGTTAGGTGTATCTTTATTTTTGCCAATATTGATACCCAGAATGCCGTTATAACGCACTTTTTCTAGATTTTTGAGTAACTGATCTACACCATCATTGTTAAAACCCATACGATTGATAATCGCGGTATGATCTGCCAATCGAAAAATTCGAGGACGGGGATTACCCGGTTGAGGTTTAGGCGTTACGGTACCCACTTCAATAAAACCAAAGCCCATTGCAGCCAAACCATCGACGGCTGTACCGTTTTTATCTAGTCCAGCAGCAAGGCCCACTGGGTTGGGAAAGCGCAAACCCATCACCTCTACAGGTAGACTCCTTGTACGTGCGCCTGCTAAATGCTGTAAGCCTAGCTCAGACAACAGATTCATACTGGACAATGAAAGGTTATGTGCAGTTTCTGCATCGAGTCTAAACATCAATGAACGAGCGACATTATATAGCATAGCAATCTCAAAGCGGATTTTTGAAAACGGCGCCTATTATACCCTTTTGCACAGCACAAATGACAGCATCAACTCAATCTGTCTATTTGTAGTAGATGACCTTGATCATCGAAGTAGACAGTGAAGCTTCCTTTTAAACCTGAAAGAGTAACATATTGACGCATAACAGAAGCAGGAAGACGGACCATACGTCCGTCTCTTGCACGTGCTGAAATGTGAACAGCACGTCCTTGGTAGTATTTCATATATTCTTCCCGGCTAATTGCCAGGTCAAGGATGACATATCTCATCAGCTAACTGCCAGAACAAAAGACTGGCAGCTAGCATGATGCGAAACTACTCAGTCTGCGGTGTGAATACAGGTCCGAGCGAGATCATACAACTCTCTGACAGCTACTGTATACATGGCATAGTCTTGAGTTTTAGCGGATTTTAGATCGTCCAATACTTTATCCCAACGCAAAAGCAGTGGTTGATTCAATTCAACCCACTGTTCCAGCAATGAAGGGGTATCAGCTTTATCAGCTTTGCCTAACTTCAGAACGGAAGCCATCAATGAACGCTGATGCCAATCTAAATCGTCACGGAAAGCATCACGAGCCAATGCTTGCCAGTAGTTATCCACGGTTAGATCATTTAGCTGATTAGCAAACCAGTGCAACTCTAGTCGCTCACCTAATCCAAAGAAAGCGAGAGCTGCGCGCTGCATATCCACCTTTTCTTCTCGCGCAACCTCAATAACAGCCAATGCAGAGAAAAGAATATTGGAACCAGCAACCACTTTAGCAAGATCCGCAGGAACACCGGCATCTGTATAGCGTTGGTAAGCGGTTTCCCATTGCGATTTAGGATCACCACAGAGCAACTCACCTAAATTCTCTGCAACCTGCTGTAATGGCTTAGCAAACACACTAATTTCTTGCTCACATTCCACTCCAGCGCGACGATTGCGCAAGAACCAACGAGTTGCATGGCGAACAAGGTATTGTAAGCGCTCCATCATTTCTAACTGAATGGATGCATCTACTTGATAATCGAGTAACTCAATTTCTTTCCACAACTCTCTAATGCGGAAGGTATCGCGTACCAGTACATAAGCACGAGTTAAGGTTTCGATATTGCTACCGGTAGAAATGGTCAGACGATCCGCAAAGTTGATACCCATCAAGTTGACGATTTCGTTGGCAACCTGTGTGGAAACAATTTCACGAACGAGGCGATGTCCTTTGAGCTCTTCACCAAACTTTTCGCGCATCTGTTTCGGGAAGGCTGTGACCAGCTCTTGAGCGACATAAGGATCATTTGGCAACTCTGTTGCTAACAAACGCTCTTTAAGATCAGCTTTGCTGTAAGAAACCAGCACTGATAACTCTGGACGACTGAGTCCTTTTCCTGCAAGACGCTGCTCTTCTATGAACTCGTCTGAAGGAATGTATTCTAGCTTACGATTCAGTTTGCCTTGTGTTTCCAGCTTGCTGATGAAGCGCTGGTACTCAGAGATAGACACCAACGAACGACGTTCAGCCAAGGTCAGCGCTTGAACCTGACGATAGTTGTTTTTCAATACTAACGAAGAGACTTCGTCAGTCATCTCAACCAACAGTTTATTTCGCTGCTTAAGGGTCATATCGCCTGCGGCAACTAAACCATTGAGTAGTATTTTGATGTTAACTTCGTGGTCAGAGCAGTCCACACCACCGGCATTATCAATAAAGTCGGTGTTCAGACGGCCGCCATTGCGAGCGTACTCCATACGACCCATTTGAGTCATACCTAGGTTACCACCTTCACCAATCACTCGGCATTGCAGGTCGCAACCGTTAACACGCAATCCGTCGTTGGCCTTATCGCCAACATCTGCATGACTTTCATGACTCGCTTTAATGTAGGTACCGATACCACCATTCCACAATAGATCAAACTGCGCCTTCAAGATCGCAGAAATAAGATCTGTCGGTGTCATCTGGGCATTGCTGACACCTAACATTTTTTTCATTTCAGGCGTTAATTTAATCGACTTAGCCGAACGCTCGAATATGCCACCACCTTTTGAGATTAAGGAAGCGTCATAATCATTCCAACCGGAACGTGGTAGTTTGAATAAGCGATCACGCTCTGCAAAGCTTGCCGCTGGATCTGGATCTGGATCGATAAAAATATGCAGATGGTTAAAGGCTGCTATCAGTTTAATCTGATTGGACAACAACAAACCGTTACCAAACACATCGCCAGACATATCGCCGATACCTACCACGGTAAATGGCTCAGTGCGCGTGTTATGACCTAATTCACGGAAGTGGCGCTCAACAGATACCCACGCACCTTTGGCGGTAATACCCATTTTCTTGTGGTCATATCCTTGGCTTCCACCAGAAGCAAAGGCATCACCTAACCAAAAATTGTATTCTGCCGCGATACCGTTAGCGATATCTGAAAAGGTTGCCGTTCCTTTGTCAGCGGCAACAACCAGATAGGTATCATCTTCATCGTGACGAATCACTCTTTGTGGAGGAGACACATCACCCTCAACAAGATTATCCGTGATATCTAATAACGCACTGATAAACATCTTGTAACAGTTGATACCTTCTTCTAACCACTCATCACGAGACATGCCAGAATGGAGCTTTTTAGCAACAAAGCCCCCTTTAGCGCCAACGGGAACGATAACAGCGTTCTTCACCTGCTGGGCTTTTACCAGACCCAAGACTTCTGTTCTGAAGTCTTCGTTACGATCTGACCAACGCAAACCACCACGAGCCACTTTACCACCACGAAGATGGACACCTTCGACACGAGGCGAGAACACAAATATCTCAAACATCGGTCTAGGCTGAGGAATATCTGGGATATTGGACGGAAACAGTTTGAATGAGATGTAAGACTTATACTTACCCTCTGCCAGTTGGAAGAAGTTGGTTCTCAAGGTCGCCTTGATCAACACCAAATATTCACGAATAACCTGATCTTCGTTTAAGCTTGCGACGCTCTCAAGAGCTTCTTGAATACGCAGCTCTATCGCTTCCTCTTTTTTCGCATCGGCTTTAACGGGATCAAAGCGCGCATTAAAGAGATTGACTAGCTCTCTTGCGATTCCAACATGATTATTCATCGCAGCGATGACAGCTTCCGTACTGATAGGGAAACGTATCTGCTTCATGTAAGCGGCATAGGCACGAAGCACCTTAACTTGACGCCATTCAAGACCTGCACCTAACACCAGCTTATTAAAGTCATCACTGGTACAGTTACCACGCCAAATATTTAAGAAAGCATCTTCAAATATTTCTTGAAGCTCTTCTATCGAAGCATGCTGTTGGCCGCTGTAACGTAGGTTGAAATCATGAATCCAGATAGTTTTTTCATCTGTTTTGATTTCGTATGGATGTTCATCCATAACGCGTAGGCCAAGGTTTTCCAATATGGGCAGCACATCGGATAAGGGTAGCGAATTGCCATAATGGAAGAGTTTAAAGTTTAACTCATCATCTTCACGATCTAATGCACGGTAAAAACTTAATGCAATGGGGTTTTCTTCGCTCATGCTTCGCATGTGCTGAATATCAATAACCGCGGTTCGCGTAGAAAAGTGCGAACGATAACTGGCCGGAAAACCACCGTTAAAATGGTTAAAACTATGAATCCCCTTCTCTTCACCCAGCGAGTCTGTTAGTGCCGCAAAAAGATCTTCATCCCAACTTCGAGCTGCTTCACGGATTTGATGCTCAATATCTGCTACATCGAATTGCTCTATGACTGCTTGATCATCATTGGCATTACGCAGGTTGAATTGCGTACGAGCCAAGATAGATTCTGAGAAATAGGTAGTAAATTCTGCTAACTCGCATTTTAGTGCGCGCTTTAAAATACTCTCCGCTCGAACACGGAACTCTGTACTATAAATTTCACGAGGAACGTATACTAAAGCCGAGAAATAATGACCCTGTTGATCACGACGAACAAACACACGAATTTGACGACGCTCACGTATTTCTAGAATGCTAGTGGCCATCGACGTAAGTTCGTCAGCCTGCATCTGGAACAACTCGTCTCTTGGAAAAGTTTCCAGTATTTGCAACAACTGCTTCCAGTCATGACCATGTTCTACAAAGCCTGCATTCTCTAAAACAGTACTAATCTTGTTTCTAATGACAGGAATACTACGTGGTGAATGCAAATAAACTGAAGAGGTGTATAGGCCTAAAAATCTAACTTCGCCTATTAAATTACCTTTTTCATCAAAACGCTTAAAGCCAATATAGTCTGGGTATGCCGGACGATGAACTCGTGACTTAGCTGCCGCTTTAGAAAAACTGATAAGATCTGGAAGCAGTGTGTGCTGATCAGCGTTAAGGTTGTCAGCATCTAAGAATTTTTCTCGGCACTCTTTATTGCAGTCTCTTAATAAGCCTAGACCGGAACCTTCTACAGTTTCTAAAGATTGATGCTTGCCTGATTTTTTCAGATCAAACATCTCATAACCAAGAAAGGTAAAGTTGCCTTGCATCCACTCAAGAAACGCAGTTGCTTCTGCGAGGTCCTTTTTCTCTAAGGTAGAACCCACTTTTTTAAGATGTGCTAACTGCTCGGAAACAGCATCGAGCATAGGTTTAAAATCTTCAACAGAGGCGCGGACTTCATCAAGAACGGCCAACAGCTCTGTTCGTATCTGTTCTAGTTTTGCAACATCTGTATGACGATCAACTTCTATCGCAACTACCGATTCGGGCTGACCCTTACCTTTGTTAAATCCAGTCAGTGCGCCTTTGGCATCTCGCTGTGCATTCAGAACAACATTATTGATGGCATGTATTGATAGGTCTTGTCGATTTAACTCCATCCGCAAGGAGTCGATAATAAAAGGACGGTCAGTAGAGACAACCGCAATGACTGTATGAGTTGATTGCCATCCATGCCTTTCATAATCAGGATTAAAAACTTTAATTCTAGGCACATCACTAGGAGCTTCTTGAATAAACTCCCACATATCTAATGTGGCACCTAGCAAGTCATCCTGACGCCATTTTTGCAAATCCATCTCTGGAGTATTTCGATAATAACTTTCAACAAACTGATTCAAAAGCTCTGCTTTACTATTTGCCAATCGCTTACGAATATCAGCTTTTAGACGTTCCAGTAGCGTTTCCTTTGATTCCGCAACGTTAAGGGGCATATCTCTCTCTCTTTTTTTTAGTTTTTGCTATGGGTATACACAATGGATCATTGCGCATTGAATAGCCTTTCCTGATAATGAGTTAAACCTAACTACTACTTAAGACTATATGATCAGGTCCGTTACGCAAGGTATATCGATTACTTTTCTACTTTTTTTTTACTGTGC
>REDB01000121.1 GCA_007693685.1 Oceanospirillales bacterium | reverse complement strand
ACAGGTTCAACAAAAATCAATCCAAGCATGCACACTTTGCGTTAAGTGCATGCGTAATATCTCAATAACAACCATTTCAACCCATTGAATTAACTATCTAAAACTAATTCGTACTGTGATAATCAAGCATTAACACTTGCCTAAACGTGCACTTGATAGATTCACGATAGAAAGAATACTTATCTAGTTTTTACGAATCAGCTCAGAAAACGTCTGCTCTTGAGGATCAACAGAAGCCAGCACCCTTCCTTTTGCCCTTAACAACGAAATATCAACACCTTGTTCTAACCAACCTTTTTCTTGAGCAAATTCATCACCAAAACCGGGAAGTAACACGCGATAGTCAAACATGTGCCGAGAAAATCGATAGTCAGGATCATGCTTTAACAAGCTAGTCACGCAGTTATGAAGCAAGGTGTTGTAAAAGGCAGGTTGCTGATTAAGCGATTGTGTTTCGATCATTAAGCTGTGAAATAAGTAGCGTTGATGCTCATCTGGCAGGGTCAATGGGTAAAGGAATACCTGCTCTTCACGATGGTTACTTCTTAAACCGATAATGTCTTCTTCTGTGCCTAGCACATTGATTCGCTGATAGTGTTGAAATAAACCCTTGAGCGGACTATAGCGTTGATCAGGTCGCAGTCTGGCCTCTACCGATACAACAAGAAAGTTTGAAGCAGCACTATCTTCTGGATTAGCAAACTCAAAACTTAAAAAAGCATGTGCAAAACCGTAACCAGCAAAATGGGATAAACCTAACCAAACACCAACCAACTGATCTAACTCATATTCTTGAGTCAGATAGTTTATTGAACTAGGGGTTCCATCATTCTGGTAACGAAAGTCACGTATATGCGATACACGGTAGATATCCGTATCTATCTCTACACTTGGCAACTGAGTCTGAAAAAGATGCCATTCACCTTCATGGGTAGGCTTCTTAATCAGAATCCAGATAAAAAATATCAAGATGAATGCAATGAAAATCCATTTCTTTGTTATGAACACTGACATACTCACCAAAACCAAATAATGGCAAATAATAGCACAGTGCTTGCGCTTAATATAAAAGAAAGCCCGGAACTAGCCGGGCTTAATCGAGGGGAACGAACTGCTTTATTAAGCAGCTACTTCGTCTTCAACGGATGCGCGTATCAGGTAATCAAATGCGCCAAGAGCAGCTGTTGAACCATGACCCATCGCAATGATGATCTGCTTGTAAGGAATGTTAGTCACATCACCTGCCGCAAACACACCAGGGATATTGGTTTCACCATGGCTATTCACTTCGATTTCACCGAAGCGGCTTAGCTCCATATCGCCTTTTAACCATTCAGTATTAGGTATTAAACCTATCTGAACAAAGATACCCGCAACATCGACTTCAACCATTTCATTGGTCTTGCGATCTTTGTAAGTTAAGCCAACTACCTTGTTACCATCACCGCGCACTTCTGTGGTTTGTGCCATTTTGATGATGTTGATGTTCTTCATTGAAGAAGCTTTACGCTGCAAAACTGCATCGGCACGCAAGGTATCGCTAAATTCCAGCACAGTGACATGCTCAACAATACCCGCAAGGTCTATCGCCGCTTCGATACCTGAGTTACCACCACCAATGACAGCAACGCGCTTACCTTTGAACAAAGGACCATCACAGTGTGGGCAGTAGGCAACACCCTTACCACGGTACTCTTGTTCACCAGGTACGTTCATCTCTCTCCAACGTGCACCTGTTGCCAAGATGACAGCTTTGCTTTTCAAGGTTGCGCCGTTTTCGAGATCAATTTCAACCAACTTTTCGCGACGCAATTTCTTCGCACGCTGGTTATCCATGATATCAACTTCATATTCTTTAACATGCTGCTCTAAGCTAGCGACCAGTTTTGGACCTTCAGTGTAATTGACAGAGATAAAGTTCTCGATGCCAACTGTGTCCATGACCTGACCACCAAAACGCTCGGCGACGATACCGGTGCGTATCCCTTTACGGGCTGCATAAATTGCTGCTGCAGCGCCCGCAGGACCACCACCGACAATCAATACATCGTATGGATCTTTTTCACTCAAGGCGGCTGCTTCACGCTTAGCGGCACCTGAGTCAACCTTACCTAAGATCTCTTTTAAGGTCATACGACCTTGACCGAAAGGCTTGCCATTCAATAATACCGTTGGCACAGCCATGATTTGACGCTCGGTCACTTCCTCTTGGAACAATGCACCATCAATCATCACGCTGGTGACGTTGGGGTTCAGAATCGCCATCAGGTTCAAAGCTTGAACAACATCTGGGCAGTTCTGGCAAGACAAAGAGATATAGGTTTCAAAATGAAACTCACCCTGCAATTGACGCGCTTGTTCAATTAATTCGGCGTCAGCTTTTGAAGGGTATCCACCGGACTGAAGCAAGGCCAGTACCAGTGATGTAAATTCGTGACCCATCGGGATGCCCGCAAAACGCACACGTGGTTTCTCACCTACGGGAGCGATGGCCATACTTGGGGTTCTTTCACTACCATCAGTCAGAGTTTTTAAGCTGATTTTTTCATTAAGACCAGCGATTTCCTGACATAAATTCAGTAGTTCTTTTGCTTTTGCTGATTCGTCAACGGACACAGTAATCTCAATCGGATTAACGATGTTCTGCAAATAGGTGTCCAGTTGCTTCTTGATATTCGCGTCCAGCATGAGACCGTCCTTTAACGATTAGACAAATAGAAAATGAATTAGGAAAAATATTGAACTGTAACACCGACCCCGAGCGGGGCCGGCTATATCAGCTATCTAAATTAAATTAGATTTTGCCAACTAGATCTAGTGAAGGAGATAGAGTCTCTTCACCTGGCTGCCAAGATGCAGGGCAAACTTCGCCGTCGTGAGTAGCAACGTACTGAGCTGCTTGAATTTTACGAACCAATTCTTTAGCAGAACGACCAATGCCTAGATCGTGAATTTCAGCAACTTTGATATGACCTTCTGGGTTGATCAAGAAAGTACCACGTAGGGCAAGACCTTCTTCTTCGATCATCACTTCGAAGTTGCGTGAGATTTGGCCAGTCGGATCAGCAACCATTGGGTAATTGATCTTCTTAATAGTCTCAGAAGCATCGTGCCATGCTTTATGAGTGAAGTGAGTATCAGTAGAAACTGAGTATACTTCAACGCCCATTTCTTGCAGTTTTGGATAGAAATCAGCAAGATCACCCAGCTCAGTTGGGCAAACAAAGGTAAAGTCTGCTGGGTAGAAGAATACGACTGACCACTTTCCTTTCAGGTCTGCATCAGACACCTGAACGAACTCACCATTGTGGTAAGCAGTTGCATTAAACGGTTTAATTTCAGTATTAATCAATGACATTTCGTTCTCCTGTTGGGATTGTCGTTATTCAACAGGAGCCATGTTAGTCAAAAAGTATGACATTTGGAAATTAATATAGATTAAGTGTTCGATTAGTTTTTTCTATCAGGAAACAGGGATCAATCGATCAACCATTAATTGAAGTGTTGTTCGACCTCTGAAAACATTCTTCGAAAGACGATATACTAACCTAACCTGTTGAATAGCTTCACTAGGCCATACTTCTGTATCGATATTAAAAGCAATCGCATCCAAAGCAAGCTGGCCACCGACCGGCATCACCACCATTTTTAGATGACGATATCCGACAATACGCTGTTGCAATAACCGAAACTCACCATCAAATAACGGTTCAGGAAATTGATGCCCCCAAGGACCGGCTTCCTGTAATACCTCAGCAAGCTCTAGGGTAAATTCACTTTCGGATAGTTCACCATCGGTAAACACTACCCTCTGAAGATGATCATGATTTAGGCGCAGGCGTACCTCTTCATCAAAAGCAACTCTAAAAGCCTCTAGATCATCTGCTGCTATCGACATACCGGCCGCCATTGCATGACCGCCAAATTTACGCAGTAAACTAGGATGTTTGGCTGCGATAGCATCGAGGCCATCTCTGACATGAAAACCTTCAATCGAACGGGCAGAACCCTTTAGCTCATCACCCTCCCCTGGCGCAAAGGCGATCACTGGACGATGCATACGCTCTTTGATGCGAGAAGCTAAGATGCCTATAACACCTTGATGCCAATTAGGATCGAAAAGACAGACACCCCAAGGCATCTCGTCGGCATCTAACTCTAAACTTTCAAGCAGATCATGCGCATCCTGTTGCATTTGTCGCTCTATCGAACGACGCTCTACATTCAAGTTATTTAGCTGCTGAGCGTATTGCTGCGCCTGTTCAACATCGTCACAAAGCAAGCACTCTATGCCAATCGACATATCTTCTAAGCGACCAGCGGCATTTAAGCGAGGAGCGATAGCAAAGCCCAAGTCTGCCGCCATCAAGTTTTCACGTTGGCGACCAGCGACTTCAAGTAACGCTAGAATACCTGGGCGTGCCTGTCCTGCTCGAATACGCAACAAACCTTGATGAACAAGAGTACGGTTGTTATGTTCTAAAGCAACCACGTCGGCAACCGTGCCGAGTGCGACTAAGTCCAGCAAATTGGCTAGATTAGGCACATCGATTCCCTGTCGTTGAAAATAGCCAGTCGCTATCAAGGCTCGACGCAAAGCGATCATCACATAAAAGATCACACCTACTCCGCAGGTGGATTTGGCGATGAACTCACAGCCTTGTTGATTTGGATTAACAATGGCTACAGCATCAGGTAGATGATCACCCGGAAGGTGATGATCCGTAATCAGAACATCCACACCTTTAGCCTGTGCTCGCGCAACACCCTCGACACTAGAGATACCATTATCTACCGTAACGATTAAGTCTGGTGGATTTGGCAAGGCTAAGGCGACATCGACTATTTCTGGGCTAAGCCCATAACCGAATTCAAAACGGTTGGGAACCAAGTAATCAACCTGCTCTACCTTCATCATACGCAAAGCCAGTACGGCAACCGCTGTGCTGGTAGCTCCATCACAATCAAAATCGCCAACGATTAAGATGGATTGACGTTGTTCTAGAGCGATGACTAAACGCTGAACCGCTGCATCCATTCCTTTTAGCTGAGAATCAGGCAGTAACTCTTTTAGGTTGCGACCAATATGGCTTGGATCTTTGATATCACGAGCAGCATAGACACGTGCTAAAACAGGATGCAAACCAGATAGACTATCGGGATCAACGAGGGGAGAACGACGCTTTATGATTGGGGCAGACATTAATAAAGACTAGGCCAACAGATAGAACAGAGGTTCTCATTGAAGAGAACCTCTGATGATAAGACATTAATCGCGATGAACCTTAGAGGCTATGAACGTTTGAACTTCCTTCATGCTCTTTGGCAACACGGTGAAGCGCTCTTCACGTGTCATCAAATCACTTAAACGCTCTGGTAGCTCAGGTGCATTTAAACCCGCTTTGACAACAGGTTCTGGGAATTTCACCGGATGGGCTGTCGCTAAAGTAATCATCGGTGTTGCTTTATTGCGCCAGCACTCACGAGCAGCCTTCAAACCTATAGCCGTATGTGGATCAAGCAAATAGCCGGTTTCAGCATGGCATTCAGCAATCACCTGACAAGTGGTCTCATCGTCGACTGCATAGCTATCAAATAACTCACGGACACTTTCCCACTGCTGACTATCTAACTTGACTGACTCAGTCTTAAAGCGCTTCATCAGATCAGCAATGGCAGCACCATCACGGCCATAGACGTCAAACAACAGGCGTTCAAAGTTAGAAGACACCATAATATCCATTGAAGGCGATAAGGTATGTTCTAGTGTTCCTTTTGACATATCATTGCCCGAAATGACACGATGAAGTATGTCATTTCGGTTAGTGGCGACGACTAACTGCTCAATCGGCAAGCCCATCTGTTTAGCCAGATAACCCGCAAAGATATCACCAAAATTACCGGTCGGTACCGAGAAAGAAACTGGACGATGCGGGCCACCCACAGACAAAGCTGATGAAAAGTAATAAACGATCTGAGCCATAATACGCGCCCAATTGATCGAGTTAACTGCACCTAATCTCAATCCTTGCAGGAAGCTTTGGTCAGCAAAGCTGTCTTTAACCATCTCCTGACAGTCGTCAAAGTTGCCTTCTAAGGCAATATTGAACACATTATCAGCCAGAATAGTGGTCATTTGGCGACGCTGAACTTCTGACACGCGGTTATAAGGATGCATAATGAAGATATCGAGATGCTCACTATGGCGGCAACCTTCGATAGCTGCAGAACCGGTATCACCAGAGGTAGCACCCATGATCACTAAACGCTCACCGCGCTCAGCTAACACATGATCCATCAAACGGCCTAATAACTGCAGAGCGAAATCTTTAAAGGCCAAAGTCGGTCCATGGAAAAGCTCTAAAATCCATTCATTTTCACGCAATTGAACCAATGGTGCGACACCACTGTGCTCAAACACAGCATAGGTTTCATCAACCATACGCTTAAGATCAGTGTCATTTATGCAATCAGCAACAAAGGGCTTAATTACATTAAATGCTAGCTCGTTGTAAGGTAAACCCGCCCAAGAAGCGATCTCTTCTTGACTAAACTTTGGCAAAGTTTCTGGTACATAAAGACCACCATCATCTGCCAAGCCAGCTAGCAATACGTCCGAAAAACTTAGAACAGGAGCTTTACCACGCGTTGAAATATACTTCATTACTTAACCTCAACCTTCCAGATGATCGATACGGATGCGGATCACATCACCGAGAATATCGGGAAGCGCTTCAATCTCACGGATCGCTTCATTCATCATGCGCTCTTCAACACGCTGCGTTAGCATAATCACCGGAACTTGTGCTTCACGCGTTTCTTTCTGCACGATCGCTTCGATGTTAATACCTTTTTCACCGAGGATACGGGTCACATGAGCTAACACCCCTGGACGCTCAACCGCTTGAAGACGCAGATAGTAACCACTTACTGTCTGCTCAACAGGCAGAACGGGAACTTCTGATAATTCGTCTGATTGGAATGCTAAAGGCGGTACGCGATTTTGAGCATCGGTATCCAGTAAACGAGCCACATCGATTAGATCAGCAACGACAGCTGAAGCCGTTGGCTCAGCTCCCGCACCCGGTCCGTAATAAAGTGTTTGTCCGACAGCATCACCCGACACCAATACAGCGTTCATCACACCATTGACGTTAGCTAACAAAGCAGACTTAGGAATCAGTGTTGGGTGCACTCGCAACTCAATACCTTGATCAGTCCGACGGCTGATACCTAGGTGTTTGATTCTATATCCCAGCTCTTCAGCGTACTGAACATCATCAGGCGTAATTTTGCTGATTCCTTCGGTGTAGCTTTTATCGAACTGCAAAGGGATACCATAGGCGATGGATGCCAAAATGGTCAATTTGTGAGCGGCATCTATGCCTTCAACATCAAAGGTAGGATCTGCTTCAGCATAACCTAGTGCTTGTGCTTCAGCTAAGACATCGTTGAAGGCACGACCTTTCTCACGCATTTCAGTCATAATGAAGTTGCCAGTACCATTAATGATACCTGCCAGCCAGTTGATCTGGTTAGCGGCAAGACCTTCACGAATCGCTTTAATGATCGGAATACCACCGGCAACTGCGGCTTCAAAAGCTACCACTACATTTTTAGCGCGTGCTGCGGCAAAAATCTCATTACCATGCACAGCGATCAAAGCCTTATTGGCAGTAACCACATGCTTGCCATGTTCAATCGCAGTCATCACAAGTTCTTTGGCAACATCATAGCCACCAATCAACTCAACGATCACATCGATATTAGGGTCACGTGCTAATGCCATGACATCGCTTTGAAGGGTGTAGCTGCTGGTGTTGCAAGCCGGATTGTCGTGACGAGACGCAATGGCCGTCACCTCAATCGCACGACCCGCGCGGCGAGCAATTTCACCTGCATTCCTTGTCAGCACATTGAACGTACCGCCACCGACAGTACCCAGCCCACAGATCCCGACTCTAACCGGCTTCAAAACACACCTCACAGATTTAGTTCGCTAGATGATTCCACACAAGTGGATAAAAAATGGGCTCTAGTATAACGAAAACGGGGGCGATGCACTATGCACGCCCCCGTCCTTTAAGACCTATTATTGTCTTTATTAGTTGATGCCAAGCATCTGAGCGATACGTGCAGCTGGCATATAACCCGGAATTATCGAACCATCTTCCAAGACCATTGCTGGTGTACCTGATACACCCATTTTTTGACCGAGAACCAATTGATCAAAAACAGGATTTTCACAGCTTTTTTCTGATACTTTTGCACCAGATTTAACACGGTCCATCAACTTAACACGCTCATCCGCTGTTTCTCCACACCAGATAGAAACCATGGTTTTATAAGTCGCGGTATTTGGACCACCACGCGGGAAAGCTAAATAGGAGACTTCAACGCCCATTTCATTTAAAGCGGCAACTTCATCATGAAGCTGTCTGCAGTATGGACAATCGACGTCAGTGTATACATGAATGGTAGTTTTGCGCTCACCCTTAGCTGGATAGGTAATTTTATGCTCCGCTGGAACCTCAGCTAAAGCTTCAATACGCAATTGGTTTTGTGTTTGCTCAGTGACATTCACGATGCCTTGCTGATCATCTATGCGAAATAGATGTCCAACTATAAAAAATTCTCCTGATTCATGAGCATAAAGTATTTCACCACTTTCTAGCGCAACTTCATAAACACTCGGCATATCCGTTGTCTGAACACTTTTAACCGGGATTCTAGCATCCGCTTTTAATAACTGTTCGCGAATAGTGTCACGTGGATCTGCCATCACCTGTGTTGATATCAATAATGCAGCGATTAAACTAACCCACAACGTGGATATTCTCATAGTTACCTCAGTATTTTTAATTGCTTTCACGTTTAACTCTCTTCTCTCTGATAATGCAGCTAAGTAAAAGTTCATCCTCTCATCCGCGTGGGTGATGAGTTTGATGCAATAACTGTAAACGATGCGTGGCTACATGGGTATAAATCTGTGTTGTTGATAGGTCTGCATGCCCTAGTAACATCTGTACAACACGCAGATCTGCGCCATGATTTAGTAAATGAGTTGCAAACGCATGTCTTAACACATGCGGCGATATGGGCTTTTCAATTCCGGCCTGTTGGGCATGCTGCCGAATTCGATGCCAAAACGTTTGGCGAGTCATTTGCGTGCCTCGCTGACTTAAAAAAACCACCTCTTGATCCGCATGTATAGATAATAGAGGCCTTGCCTGCTTGAAATAGAGTCGTAGCCAAGCCAAAGCCTCATCACCCACGGGGACTAATCTTTCTTTATTACCTTTACCGACTACTCGCATCACTCCTTGCTGCAAGCTGATCTGCTGAAGAGTCAAACTCACTAACTCGGTCACTCGTAAACCTGCTGCATAGAGGAGTTCCAGCATGGTTCTATCTCTTAACCCAAGGGTGTCGGAAGTATCAGGGGCCGCTAGCAATGCTTCAACATCACTCTCAGTTAATGTTTTAGGTAAAGGGCGTCCGGGTTTTGGACTGAGAATATTAAGTGTCGGATCATGTTGTATTTGACCTTCGCGTAAAAGATAGCGAAAAAAACCCCTTAAGCACGATAATACTCTGGAGGTCGACACAGCCTTAAAAGTTTGCGTTACACGCCAATCCAAATACCTTTGCAGATCAGTACGTTGAGCTTGGTCGATTGCGATATCTTGCTGATTCAGCCAAGCGGCAAAATGATTTAAATCTCGCTGATAAGACTGTTGGGTATTTTTACTTAATCCCTTTTCAAGCCAAGCTAACCGAATAAACTCTTCGATAATGCGCTGATCTTTTTCAGTCGGACGTAGGGCGTTAAAACGACGATCAACACTCAACGATAAACCTC
>REDB01000167.1 GCA_007693685.1 Oceanospirillales bacterium | reverse complement strand
TTCTGGCATACTTTACATATAAAATAGATTAAGAAATTAACCAGTGATAGTTGTTCCAACTAATTATTGTAAATTTATCCATATAAATTTAGTTTGCGAAAAAAACTTTCAGCATGCACATATCCCTAGTTTTTATGCGTAAATCTTAAGATAATGATTGGATCTATGTTACTAAAACAGCTTTAATAGGTTTATTAAATCTTTAAAAACACTAAAGGATAACACTATGGAAGTATCAACGATCGTCACCATCGTCATTATCGCTGTGCTGGTGTTTTACTCCATCACTATTTTTAACCGCTTAGTTGCGTTAAAAAACCGTTTTGAGAATGCGTTTTCGCAAATTGAAGTACAGCTCAAGCGTCGTTATGATTTGATTCCCAACCTTGTTGAAACCGCTAAGGGTTACCTAAAACATGAGCGGGAAACGCTGGAAGCAGTAACCGCCGCACGTAATACCGCGATGGCGAGCTTGCAGGCAGCTGCTGCAAATCCAGGTAGTGCGGCTGCGATTGGTCAGTTAATGAGCTCAGAAGGTGCATTACAATCCGCTCTAAGTGGACTGAAAGTCACCATGGAAGCTTACCCAGACCTAAAAGCATCCGCTAATATGCAGCAGCTTTCTGAAGAACTGATCAGCACGGAAAACCGTGTGTCCTTTGCCCGTCAGGCTTTTAATGATGCAGTGATGGCCTACAACACCTACAAACAAAGTTTTCCACAACGTGTGTTTGCAGGACTATTTGGCCATACAGAAGATGCATCTTTGTTAGTCTTTGAAGATAGTGCAGCGATTCAAGCAGCACCAAAAGTGTCTTTTTAGGAAAATATCTTTTTGATAGTTTACATACGAGGCTGCTAGGTGAACTTCTTTGAACAGCAAGAAAGAGCACGCAAAAACACGGTTAAATTAGTGTTTCTGTTTGGCTTGGCGATTGTCAGCTTAATTTTGACGCTGACCGTCGCCTTAGCGGCATTAATCTACTTTCAAGAACCTAATACAGCCTCCTATGATCTTCAGCAACAGGTCGAAACCTCACTACCCTTAATAGCAGGTGTCACCTTAGTCGTTTTTCTGATTGTCTTCCTTGGTGCTTTATTTCGACGAGCTCAACTCAGTGGCGGAGGTAAAGCTGTCGCTGAATCCTTAGGTGGACGATTACTGAATACCGCCACTCAAGATCCCCAAGAACAACGCTTGCTCAACACCGTTGAAGAAATGGCTTTGGCATCCGGTATAGCCGTTCCTCCAGTGTATATGCTGGATGAAAGCAGTATTAATGCCTTTGCCGCTGGATTTAACCCTCAAGATGCGGTGATCGGGGTAACACGTGGTGCCGTCGAGCAACTCAGTAGAGACGAGCTTCAAGGAGTTATCGCACACGAATTCAGCCATATCTTACATGGTGATATGCGCTTAAATATCCGTTTAGTCGCATGGCTCTATGGTATTTTACTACTAGGGCTGATCGGTCGTATGTTGCTTAACAGCCTACGTTTTCGTCGTCGCTCTAAGGATGATAAATCCCTACCGGTAATATTGGCGCTCGGAATAGGGTTGTTGATCATCGGCTATGCCGGTTCTTTCTTCGGCAGCATTATCAAAGCCGCCGTGAGTCGCCAGCGAGAATTTCTTGCGGATGCATCAGCCGTACAGTACACCCGAAATCCTCAGGGAATAGGGGGCGCATTACGCAAACTAGCAGGCTACTCTGAAGGATCATCCTTGCGCTCTGCTGCGGCAGAAGAATATAGCCATATGTTCTTTGGTCAAGCGAGCTTATCTGGTTTAAGCGGTCTGTTTGCCACACACCCTCCTTTGAAAGATCGCATTGCACGTATCGATCCGAACTGGAAACCCAGTCCATCTGAATCTTCGACATCGAACATCCAAGGGTCAGCCAAAGATTCGGCTAATCTTAGCAATGCCACACTCACCCAATCTGGATTTGCAGGTTTAGCACCGTTATCAACAGCCATGCCAGCTAAACAAGCCAGTCAAGAATCGATTGAACACATGGGCGACCCCGATGGTCGTCACTTAAACTATGTAAGAGAGATCCTGAATGAGCTGGACGACGAACTACAACAAGCAGCACACGAACCTTTTTCCGCAAGAGCACTGATTTACGGACTTTTATTGAATCAACAGCCTGAAATACGTGAACATCAACTAGCACAGCTAGAAAAAACGGCGCATCCCGACACTTTTGCCGCCTTGCAGGGTTATCAAGCGCGCTTAATTACGTTAGATCCTAGATTTCGCCTACCTTTGATCGAGCTTGCTTTACCTGCACTAAAACAGTTATCCACAACACAGTACCAAACCTTCAAAGCCTGTATGGATCTGTTAATTCGCACCGATAATCGCATCAGCTTATTTGAATGGTCATTGCGCAAGATATTAACGCGCCATCTGGAGCCATCTACGCCTAAAAGATCTCATCTACGTCTAAAAGAGTGTAAAGAAGAGGCTCAGCGTCTATTGTGGTTGCTTGCTGAAGCGGGGCAGATGCAACCTGATCAGGTGAATGCAGCTTATCATGCGGCATTAAAATCCATGAGTTTTAATGAAAAAATGACAGCTCCTGATCGTCCAGGTTTAAAGCAACTAGAGCAAGATCTAGACAAGCTTGCTTTACTCAAGCCGTTAGAAAAGCCGTCTTTACTCAATGCCTTAGTTATTTGCGCAAGCCATGATGGTAAGATCACCGCCAATCAAGCAGAACTTCTTCGTGCGGTAGCAGATTGTATCGACTGCCCCTTACCGCCACTGCTACCGAACCTTTAAGGAAACCTCATGGCACTGAAAGCCCAGGTGATCAAAGCAGAGTTGCAGATCGCCGATATGGATCGTCATCATTACCAAGATTATGCTCTACGCTTGGCACAGCATCCATCTGAAACCGACGAGCGCTTAATGATTCGCTTATTGGCGTTTATTCTCAATGCCTCAGAAAACCTTGAGTTCTCACGTGATCTTAGCGGAGAAGGTGGAGCCGAGTTAAGCGCCGCTAATCTTCAAGGTGGCATAGATTTATGGGTGATGTTTGGTACACCCGATGAGAAGTGGATACGTAAAGCCTCGCAACAAGCCAAACAGGTAAAAATCTACGCTTATGGTGGTCGCAGTGTGCCGGTGTGGTGGCAGCAAAACTCGGCTGCCCTTCAGCGCTATACCAATCTAGAGGTTTGGCAACTGTCTGACGAAAGCGTCAGTGCGATGGCTGAGCTTTTGGGTCGAAGTGTGAATCTGCAATGCACGATTAATGAAGGGCAGGTGTGGATAACCGATAGTGAGAAGAATGTTGCCTTAGAACCTCAGTGCCTGAAAGGCACTGAGGTGTAACCGAAATTTACGATGGAAAAGAGAACTGTGCCCCTTCACGGACACCCGAAGAGGGCCAACGCTGCGTAATGGTTTTACGACGAGTATAGAAACGCACCCCGTCAGGCCCGTAAGCAAACAGATCCCCAAACAGTGAGCGCTTCCAACCACCAAAACTGTGATAAGACACAGGGACAGGTAAGGGGACATTAATGCCGACCATACCGACTTTAATGTTGTCACTAAAGTAACGAGCAGCTTCACCATCGCGGGTAAACAGGCAAGTACCATTGCCATATTCATGAGCATCGATCAGATCCATCGCTTGCTGCATCGAATCCACACGAACCACCACCAGCACAGGACCAAAGATCTCTTCGTCGTAGCAACGCATACCGGGTTTAACGTGATCTATCAGCGTACCGCCGACAAAGAAGCCATGCTTATCAGTTTCCGATGGATTGCGTCCATCTACCACCAACACCGCACCTTCTTCCGTAGCACTTTGAATATAACCTTCAACCTTAGCTTGATGCGCTGCCGTGATCAGCGGCCCAAAGTCGTTACTGCTATCGGAGTAAGCACCTACTTTCAAGCTTTGCATACGTTTACGCAGCTTCTCAACCAAGGTGTTGGCCGCTTCTTCACCGACAGCAACCGCGACAGAGATCGCCATACAACGCTCTCCAGAAGAACCAAAGGCAGCTCCTGTTAAGGCTTCAACAGCATTATCCATATCCGCATCCGGCATGACGATGGCGTGGTTTTTTGCCCCGCCTAATGCCTGACAGCGCTTGCCATGTGCGGAGGCGGTTTGATAAACATATTCGGCAATGGGTGTTGAACCGACAAAACTCACTGCTTCAATATCTGGATGGGTCAGTAGGGTATCAACGGCTTCTTTATCACCATTAACCACATTTAATACACCAGCGGGTAAACCTGCTTGATGAAGTAATTCTGCGATAAACAAAGTAGAAGAAGGATCACGCTCAGAAGGCTTCAGAATAAAACAGTTGCCTGATACGATCGCCAATGGATACATCCATAAAGGTACCATTGCTGGAAAGTTGAACGGCGTAATACCAGCAACAACCCCTAGCGGCTGCATCTCACTCCACGAATCGATACCGGGACCTACGTTTTTGCTATGCTCACCTTTTAAGAGCTCAGGAGCGTAACAAGCATACTCAACATTCTCGATACCGCGCTGAAGCTCACCCATCGCGTCATGTGAAATTTTGCCATGCTCTAGGCCGATTAAACGCGCGATCTCTTCAGCATTGGCTTCTAACAACTCTTTAAACTTAAACATCACCCGAGCGCGCTTGGACGCTGGTGTATTACGCCAAGCTGGAAATGCTGCTTTTGCGCTGGCAATCGCCTCTTCGACAGTCGCTTTAGAAGCTAGCAACACCTGCGAATGCGCTTCACCGGTGGAAGGATTATAAACCGCTTGTTGACGACCTTCAGGTGTTACAACTACGCCATTGATTAGATGTCCGATTTGATTCATCAGTGTCTCTCTTTATCGCTTTAATTCAGCCAACTTGTTAAAAAATCAACTATTCAGTTTCGTTCAAGGCATCGCCCAACGCATTGACCAGTAGATCGATCTCTTCACTATCCACCGTAAATGGCAAACCTAATTGAATCGTGTCTCCACCGTAGCGCACATAGAAACCTTTTTCCCAGCATTTCATCGCTACCTGATAGGGACGTTTCAAGGGTTCACCGGGAATTGGCGCTAAGGTCATTGCACCCGCTAAACCATAATTACGAATATCGGTCAGATGACGACTGCCTTTTAGGCTATGCAGCTTCTCTTCAAAAATGGGCGCCATACTGGCAGAACGTTGAATTAACTGATCCTTCTCAAGCAGATCCAGTGCGGCTAAACCCGCTGCACAAGCCACAGGGTGGGCTGAGTAGGTATAACCATGTGGCAGTTCCAGCATATATTCAGGGCCACCCTGTTCCATGAAGGTGTTGTATATTTCAGAACGAACGACGACGGCACCCATGGGTACGGCACCATTGGTCATCTGTTTAGCAATATTCAAAATATCGGGCTTAACACCAAAGGCTTCTGCACCGGTTTTGGTACCACAGCGACCGAATGCGGTGATCACTTCATCAAAAATCAGTAGAATATTGAATTGATCACAAATTTCACGCAAGCGTTGTAGATAACCTACTGGTGGTGGAATAACGCCTGCAGAACCTGCCATCGGCTCAACAATCACCGCTGCTACATTGGATGCATCATGTAAGGTGATCATTTCTAGCAACTCATTCGCCAGTTCAGCACCGGTTTTCGGCATACCTCGGGTAAAGGCATTCTCTTTTAAAATGGTATGGGACATATGATCAGCTTCGACAGCTTGTCCAAACATGGCACGGTTAGCACCAATACCACCGACAGAAATACCGCCGAAGTTAACGCCGTGATAGCCCTTGATACGGCCTATCAAGCGAGTTTTGGTCGGCATTCCTTTTTTACGCCAATAGGCACGCGCAATTTTCAGTGAGGTATCCGCACTTTCAGAGCCAGAACCAGTAAAAAAGACATGGTCCAGTCCTTCAGGCATAAATTCGACAATCTTATTCGCCAATTGGAAAGACTTAGGGTGACCAAATTGAAAAGCAGGGGAGTAATCTAATTGTGTCAGCTGTTTACTGACCGCTTCGGCTATTTCTGGACGATTATGGCCTGCACCACAACACCACAAACCCGATAGACCATCAAAAATACGGCGACCCTCGGCGTCGATATAGTATTTGCCATCCGCGGCTACAATCATACGCGGGTTGTCTTTAAACTGACGATTGCCAGTATAAGGCATCCAATGGGCTTCGAGCTCTTGTCGACTCAGGCCAGCCGCTTTTTCATTCGCCATGACGATCTCCTAGCGCTAATCAAGTTACAGCGAAGATAATCCTATCTACGCCTATTATTGATGCCAGTGTGATACCGATTTTAGTTTTTTAAAATATTTATTTAGTTATGTTTACTTAACCATTTAGTTAACTAAAATTGAAGCACACTCTCAAAAAAATAGACTCACCATGAAAACGTTAAAACCCGCACTTACTGGACAAGTCGCCGATGCTGATATTCGGCTATTGCGCATCTTTAGAACGGTAGTAGAAAGGGGTGGCTTCGCTGCAGCAGAAGTCGATCTGAACATCAGTCGTGCCGCCATCAGTACCGCTATGTCTGATCTAGAACAACGCTTGTCCCTACGTTTGTGTCAGCGAGGGCGTAGCGGTTTTTCCTTAACCGAAGAAGGTCGAGAGGTGTATGCCTATAGCCTACAGTTACTGTCTGCCTTAGAAGAGTTTCGCACTCAGGTCAACAGTCTACATGCTTACCTCAAAGGCGAATTAAATATCGGCATCACCGATAATCTGGTGACAATGCCGCAGATGCACATCACCCATGCGATCGGCAAAATTAAAGAACGCGGTCCCGAGGTAATGATCAATATCCGAATGACGCCTCCCGCCGAAATCGAAGTGGCTGTCTTAGATGGACGCTTACACTTAGGCGTCGTTCCGGTGATTAAACCTTTACCAGGACTCAATTACTTACCGCTTTACAGTGAAACATCGCAACTTTACTGTAGTCATGATCATCCCTTGTTTGAAGATGCGACGATTAGCACCAATCAATTACGTCAATCAGATGTTGTCGCCGCTGCTTATGCCCAGACCGAAGATGCTTTAGCCAAGTACCAATCCCTGAATGTCAGTGCAACGGCTACCGACAGGGAAGGGATCGCTTTTCTGATTCTGACAGGACACTATCTTGGCTTTTTACCCACTCATTATGCCGAACGCTGGGTCAAAGAGGGGCAGATGCGTGCGATTGAGCCAGAAAAGTGGCAATTTTCAACCGAGTTTTCAGCCATCACACGAAAAGGTAGTCGCCCGAACTTAATCTTGGAAACCTATCTCTCTCTGTTGCAACAAACGATAGAGATGGCATCATAGTTACAAATTCTAATGATAAGAGGATTTTCGCGTGTACGATTTCATCATTATCGGCGGTGGTATTCTGGGTTTCTCAACGGCGATGCAACTGCAGCAGCGCTTTCCCGACAAACGTATATTACTGTTAGAAAAGGAATCAAAACCCGCGCAGCATCAAACAGGACACAATAGTGGAGTGATACATGCAGGTGTTTACTACACACCTGGAAGTTTAAAAGCGCGCTTTTGTTTAGAGGGTAATCGTCGTATGAAAGCTTTCTGTGATGAACAGAAGGTGAAATATGATGAATGTGGAAAATTGCTGGTTGCCACCAATGCCATCGAAATGGAACGCATGCAAGCCTTGTGGGAAAGAACCGAAGCTAACGGGCTTGAACGTTATTGGTTGTCTGCAGAGGAATTAAAAGAAAGAGAACCGAATATTGTCGGCATGGGAGCGATTTTTGTTCCTTCGAGTGGCATCGTCAATTACGCCCAAGTTACCGAAACTATGGCAAAAGTCTTTCAACAGCTCGGTGGCGAAATAAAGTATGGTCACCAAGTGGATGCTTTGCTTGAAACAGCCAATGAAGTGCGCGTATCCACAGAACAAGAAACCTTTACTAGCCGCTATATGATCAGTTGTTCCGGACTGATGGCAGATCGCATAGTGAAAATGCTAGGACTCAAACCTGAATTTACCATCTGTCCTTTTAGGGGCGAATATTACCTATTACCCGAGAAGCACAATCAGATAGTTAATCATCTCATCTACCCCATACCAGATCCTTCGATGCCGTTTTTAGGGGTGCACTTGACTCGCATGATTGATGGTACCACCACCGTAGGACCTAATGCGGTGTTAGCGCTTAAACGTGAAGGCTACCGTAAAACGGATATATCGCCGTCAGATCTTCTTCAGATGTTTACCAACCCCGGCATTCTTAAAGTCTTGGCAAAGAACCTAAAACCGGGTTTAGTTGAAATGAAGAACTCCTTGTTCAAACCGGCTTATCTAGAAGAGGTGCGCAAGTACTGTCCAAGTATTGAATTGTCAGACCTAAAACCTTATCCAGCCGGTGTTCGCGCTCAAGCGGTTAGTCGTGATGGTAAGTTAATCGATGATTTTCTATTCATGAATACTAAGCGTAGTGTCAATGTGTGTAATGCTCCATCACCGGCGGCAACGTCATCTTTACCGATTGGTGAGCATATTGTTGATCAGATAACGCAATTAGTAGGAGAGTTCGCAAAAACAGACTAAAACGTTAGTTGGGGTAAGCTGTGACGAACCCAAGCAGGCAACTCATCTGCAGGCATGGGTTTAGCAATTCCGTAACCTTGCCCTGAGTAACAATTTAACGCTAATAATTGGCGGCAATGAGCAGGGGTTTCAACACCCTCTGCTATCACATGCAAATTGAATGCTTTAGCCAAGCCTAGCACACCTTCGATAATCGAGAGGTCATCAGGATCACCCAACATATCACGCACAAAAGCCTGATCGATTTTCAAACAATCCACAGGTAAGCGTTTAAGATAAGCCAAAGAGGAATAACCTGTTCCAAAATCGTCCAAGGCTAAACTAACGCCTAACTGACGACACTGAGATAGAATACTTGATACTAGTTCAATATCTTCTAAGGCGCTGGTTTCAAGAATTTCCAGCTGAATAAGCTGTGGATTAATATGTGGGTAAGCATTTAATAAATTTTTTAATTCATCAATGAATTCAATTCGTTGTAGATGCTGTGCCGCGATATTGATACTCAGTGGACAACTAAATCCCTGCTGTTGCCAATCCTGTAATTGCTTCAGTGCGGTATCCATTACCCATTTACCAAGTTCTAACTCTAACTGGTGACCATCTATCACCGGTAAAAACTTCCCAGGTGGAATTAAACCTTTTTCAGGATGTTGCCAACGTATCAGAGCCTCTGCACCCTCAAACATCAAGGTTTTCATATTAATTTTGGGTTGGAAGTAGAGCACAAATTCGTTATTTAACAAGCCTTCTTCTATACAATGCAGCGCTTTTTGCTTTTCTCGAATTTCTGTTTCTAACTGAATATCAAAAAGATGGTAACGATCTTTACCTGCTTGTTTCGCAAGATACATCGCTTGATCGGCATGACGCATGAGCTGATCTGGATCAGCATCATCAAGTGGATAGAGAGTGACTCCTATACTTGCCGATACTTTAAAATTATGACCTTCCAGTTGCACAATAGAAGAGGCAGCTTTTAAAAGTCTCATCATTACGGGTTCACAATCTTCAACCTTATCTAAACCACCCAGCACTGCCACAAATTCATCACCACCAATTCGAGCTAAGGTATCCTCATCGCGTAATGTCTGTTGCATCAATACAGAAAGATGCTGTAGCACACGATCACCCATTTCGTGTCCAAAACTGTCATTGATGCCCTTAAACCCATCGAGATCTAAATAAGCGACTGCCACCAATTGATGGTTTCTTCGTGACAAACTTATCATCTGATTTAGTCGATCAGAGAGTAATATACGATTAGGCAGGCCGGTTAATGCATCAAAATGAGCCAGTTTTTCCAATGC
>REDB01000055.1 GCA_007693685.1 Oceanospirillales bacterium | reverse complement strand
AAGAATAAGAATAAGTATAACATTAACAAGAACCACAAGAACAACCAGAACCAGAACCAGAACCAGAACCAACGGGTCTGCGTTGTATTTTGGTGGATGTGCATGGACTTAAACTCGCCATACCCATGAGCGAAGTTGATGGTGCTCAAGAGATTAGCAGCCTAACCATGAGCATCGACATGCATCATGACTGGATCATTGGCAACTTTGGTCCTGACGATAGCCTGATTCACGTCGTGGATACTGGTCGCTGGGTCATTCCTGAAACTTACTCGGTAGATCAGGCTGCATATAGCGATGTTCTGATTTTGAAAGGTAGGAAATGGGCACTAGCCTGTAACCAGATTATAAAATCGGTTGATCTGCCCGATAACGAGGTAAACCTTAACCTTGATAAAGAAAGAAGGGCTTGGTTACATGGAACTTGCTTGAAGCAGCGTTGTGCTGTTTTAGATACCAATCAACTCTTAGATGAGTTTGAGGTTATGATTATCTAATGAGTGTTATATCCGCATCCAATTACCTATGGCTGATTGTTTTGGCTCTAGTGCTGTTTTCCATAATAGCACTCGTCATTACTAGTATGCTGTGGGTGCGGATTCGCCGCCAAGAAAAGCGCCACCAAGTGCTTATCAATGTTTTGAGAAATGAAATTCAAGGAATGACGGGTAGTTCTATAGGCATGGGCAAGCGTCTTATGACGGTTGAACAAAAGCTCGATATTGCTGTCGAAAAGCAGCATGAACTTGAAAACCGTGATCCAGGAGTCTTGGCATATAATCAAGCGGCAAGGCTAATGGAAATGGGTGCCGGCGTAGATGACCTAGTGAAGTCGTGTGGAATAGGTAGACCCGAAGCAGAATTGATGGCGTTGCTGCATAGAGAGTTGCAGGATGAGCGTTCACTTACTCACAAGCATTAAAACTATCCGTCTAAAGCCCATTCCTTATCTATTTTCTTGTTCTTTGTTCACGTATAATTATCGCCCTTTGTCGACCTTAGTTTTATGTGGGGATTCCTAAACATGTCAGTTGAACGTACATTATCTATCATCAAGCCAGACGCAGTAGCAAAAAACGTCATAGGTGAAATTGTAAGTCGTTTTGAAAAAGCGGGCTTGAAAGTTGTTGCTATGCAGATGAAACAACTAAGTAAAGAAGATGCTGAAGGCTTTTATGCTGAGCATAAAGAGCGTCCTTTCTTTGCGGATCTTGTCGCGTTTATGACTTCCGGTCCTGTTGTTGTTCAGGTCTTAGAAGGTGAAAACGCTATTCTTCTAAATCGCGAACTGATGGGTGCAACTAACCCTAAAGAAGCGGCTGAAGGAACTATTCGTCGTGATTTCGCTACTTCTATTGACGCGAATGCTGTTCATGGCTCAGATTCCGCAACTTCAGCTGCCCGTGAAATTGAATACTTTTTTGGTGCTTAATCAGCATCAGTTTCTAGGTCGGTTTATGCCGGCCTTTAACTAATTAGACTGCGGGTACCGGGTCATGTCACAACAGCCAGAAAAAATTAACCTGCTCGGCTTGTCGCCAAAACAACTCGAGGACTTTTTTGAGTCTATTGGTGAAAAACGTTTTCGTGCCACTCAGGTTTTAAAATGGCTGCATCAACAGGGCGCTAGTAGCTTTGATGAGATGACCAATATCAGTAAGACGCTAAGGCAAAGATTGGCCGAAGTTGCTGATATACGGGAACCAGAAGTTATTCTGGAAAAAATATCTAACGATGGCACTCGAAAGTGGGTTATTCGTATGGATGGTGGTTCCAGTATAGAAATGGTTCTGATTCCAGAAGGTAGCCGCAAAACCCTGTGTGTATCTTCTCAAGTAGGCTGTGCACTTGATTGCAGTTTTTGTTCAACGGGTAAGCAAGGCTTTAATCGCAACCTAAGCGCAGCAGAGATTATTGCGCAGTTGCGCGTCGCCATTCGTTCATTTGGTCCCTTTGATCCGAAAGACGAGCGTAGAGTAACCAATGTTGTATTCATGGGTATGGGCGAGCCGCTTCTTAATTTCGACAATGTGGTAGCAGCCACTGAATTAATGATGGATGACAACGCTTATGGCTTATCTAAGCGTCGTGTGACCATTAGTACAGCAGGTGTAGTTCCTGCCATTGATCGTTTAGCCGGCCTGAGCGATGTTTCACTTGCTGTCTCCATACATGCACCCAATGATGAACTGCGTAATCAGCTAGTGCCGGTTAATAGGCGCTATCCTCTTAAAGAGTTAATTGCAGCTTGTAATAATTATTTAAGTCACTTGAATGATAAGCGTGTTATTACCGTTGAATATACCCTTCTTGAAGGCATTAATGATCAGCCTGAGCATGCTCGACAGCTGCTAAAACTGTTAAGACAACTTCCTTGTAAGTTAAATTTGATTCCGTTTAATCCTTTTCCGAACTCTGGGTACACTAAGCCTTCAAGTGAAGCGATCCTTAAGTTTAAACAAATTATTGTAAACGGTGGTATCGTGACCACAGTCCGTAAGACAAGAGGTGATGATGTTGATGCCGCTTGTGGACAACTTGTAGGTCAGGTTGACGATCGTACGCGACGTAGTCAAAAATATCTGTCTGTGTTACAACTTGATTCTACAACCGAAAGTTTAACTCCGGCAGGGGAAAGCTGAGTGAAATACAGACTGATCAGTGTTCTATTATTGACGTTACTTTTGAGTGGTTGTGCTTCCTCGCGCACAGTTAATTCAGACGCGTCACCAGAGGCGGCTCAACAGGCCTATACGCAGTTAGGTATTCAATATTTGCAGGCGGGCGATACAGTTAATGCAAAAAGCTCTTTGCAAAGAGCGCTTACCATTAGTGAGCGGTATGCTCCTGCTCATAATGCTCTAGGTTTGGTTTTCCAGGCAGAGCGTGATTTTGAACTTGCTGAACGCTACTTCAAACGTGCTATCGAATTGGAGCCAATGAGTGCAATTTTCCATAATAACTATGGCGCTTTCCTTTATGCACGTCAGCGTTTCGCCGAAGCTTGTCACCAGTTCTCGCGTGCTACTGAAGACCCCTTTTATCCTGCAAGGGCTCAAGCGTTCGAAAACATGGGGCGTTGTTATATTCAGCTAGGTAGACTAGACGTTGCTGAGCACGCACTACGGCGCTCTCTTGATCTTCAGCGTGATAGGCCCTTTGCGCAAGTTGCTATGGCGGGATTGTTGCTTGATCAAGGAAATATTCCTGAAGCAGTCAGTTTGTACAATCGTTTTCGCGCTCAAGTCGATGCTCGCATGGCAGAGCAAGATGCTAATAGTCTTTGGGTTGGAGTCCGTATAGCTCGAGCAGATAGAAATCCATCTCTTGCTGCGACCTATGGTTTACTATTAAGAAATTTATATCCGGATAGCGAAGAGTATAGGCTCTTTAAGGAGTCGGAACAGTGAGTGTTGATGCACAGGATATCCAATCATCACGTTTTCCGGGGCATGAGTTTACTCAGGCTAGGGAGCGTTTGCACTTAAGTGTAGAGCAAATTTCCACAGAGCTACACTTACCTATTAAGGTTATCAAAGCTATAGAATCTGGTAACCCTGAAAGTTTCCATAATCCCGTATTTATTAGGGGTTATATACGCACTTACGCGAAACATTTAGGTATGGACGCTACTCACTACGCAAATCTTTATGCTAATTTGCCTGGTGTAGACTTAAAGCCTGTATCTATTAAATCTACAACCAGTGTTAAAGAGCGTGATCCCTCAAAGTCACCCTTCATGAAAGTTTTTTCATGGCTCTTTGTGATCGCTATGATTGCTATAATTATCTGGTGGTCACGTGAACAATCTGGTCGATCTTGGTTTTCTACAGCGGAGCCACCAGCCGTAAGCTCCTCTGAAGCTAATCAACCTGACGATGTGTTCGATCCAACAAGGTTATCACCACCACAATTACCTGTCTCGTCTTCAGAGCGTGACGCTGTCGATGTTTCTGATTCGAACGCAATACCTGAAGAGGATGACTTGTCTGATGATTTAGAATCAAGTCAAACAGATGATCTCGGGTCTTTAGATCAACCAGAGCCGTCTTCAGTTGAACAAGTCGTAAATAATGCTATGGGCTTATTTATGCGTTTTAGTGGTGACTGCTGGGTTCAAGTTCGAGATGCCAATGAGGTAATGTTGTATTCAGGTGTTGCTGCGGGTGGCTCAGAACTTCTGTTAGAGGGTGAGCTTCCTTTGTCTTTAGTGATTGGGCGTCGTGAAGCAGTTTCAGAAATTACCTTCAATGGTGAAGTCGTCGATCTGGGACGTTTCGCATCTGGAAGCGTTGCTCGCTTCTCACTTCCACTCCGTTAATAATAATTTTTGCAGTTAAGGTAATAAGGTTTTGGCCAAGATTAAAGCCATTCGTGGTATGAACGATATACTGCCGGAACAAACCCCATTGTGGCAGTATTTAGAAGAGTCTACTCGTTCGATTTTGTCTAGCTACGGCTATAGCGAGATTAGAACTCCCATTGTTGAGAGCACTGATTTATTTTGTCGCTCGATCGGTGAAGTTACAGATATTGTTGAAAAAGAGATGTACACCTTTGATGACCGTAATGGTGAAAGCCTTACGTTACGTCCTGAAGGAACTGCAAGTTGCGTTAGGGCTTGTGAAGAACATGGCTTAATCTACAATCAAGTTCAGCGCTTGTGGTATACAGGCCCTATGTTTCGTTACGAGCGACCTCAAAAAGGACGTTATCGTCAATTTCACCAAATAGGTGTTGAAACCTTTGGTATGGTTGGTCCTGATATAGATACGGAGCTGCTTCTTCTGACCGCTCGTTTGTGGAAAAAGCTGGGTATAGATCACGCAGTCACCCTGCAGTTGAACACCTTGGGAAGTTCGGAAGCGCGTGCTTATTACCGTGATCAACTTGTAGCTTTTTTAACAGATCATGTCGATCAGCTTGATGAAGACAGTAAAAGAAGACTCACTACCAATCCGCTAAGAATTTTAGATAGCAAAAATCCACAGGTTCAAGCGTTATTGGAAAATGCACCTGATTTTCATGCTTGCCTAGATGATGAATCTCTAAAACATTTTGATCAACTAAAGCATAATTTAGACTCTTTAGGGATAGCTTATGAAGTTAACCCAAGGCTTGTTCGTGGATTAGACTATTATGGAAGAACGGTATTTGAATGGGTTACCGATAAGTTGGGTGCTCAGGGTACTGTCTGTGCCGGCGGTCGTTACGATGGTCTGGTAGAACAATTGGGCGGTCGTGCAACACCCGCCGTTGGTTTTGCTATGGGTGTTGAGCGCCTCATTCTGTTGTTGGAAGCTGAAGGTACGCTTCCAGAGCGATTGAAGCGACAGACTGACATATTTATTGCTGCCCTAGGCGATGCTGCTGAGCAAAAAGCTCTATCTTTAGCTGAGAGCCTGAGAGATTCAGTTTCTTGGAGATTGACTCTTGATTGTTCCGGTGGCAGCTTTAAAAGCAAGATGAAAAAAGCAGACCGAAGCGGTGCTAGGGTGGCGTTAATTTTGGGGGATAGTGAATTAGAGCAGGGCGTTGTTGCTTTAAAGCCACTAAGAACACAAGATGAGCAAGAATTAATCCCCTTTGATAAGATTGCTGCCGTGCTATCGGCTGAAAATAGATATTTTAAGGAGTAACTGGGCATGGCAGAGCTACGTACAGAAGAAGAGCAACTTGAAGCGTTAAAAAATTGGTGGAAAGAGAATGGTCGATCATTAGTGATCGGTATAGTAGTTGCCGTGTCTGCCGTCATAGGTTGGCAAGGCTGGCAGTCCTATACAGAGCGTCAAGCAACAGAAGCTTCATGGTTATACCAAAATCTAGTCGAAGCGGTCGTTAGAGAGTTGGATGAAAATCCAAATCCACAACTAGAAACTATTTTACATCTTGGTAACCAGCTTAAAGAGAATCATGCTAAAACAACTTATAGTCAGTTTGCTGCTTTGATGCTTGCGCGTGTCGCTGTACAAACACAAGATTACAACGAAGCTTTAGCTCAATTAGATTGGGTATTAGAGCGTGCATCTGAAGAAGATTTAAAGGTTGTTGCTAGTTTGCGTAAAGCAAGAGTATTGTTGGCAATGAATCAGGTAGATCAAGCGGCTTCATTGTTGAGCGGGCTATCACCAAGAAGCTTTAGTGCACTCTATTATGAGTTGTTAGGTGATATCGCATTGCAAAAAGGTGATTTGAATTCAGCTGCACAGGCTTATGATCAAGCGCTTGCAGCAGCTGAGAACATGCCGAATCAACCTGTACTGCAAATGAAACGAGATGAACTAGGCAGAGAGGCAGGATAATGACCAGCTGGATGAAGCCGTTATTAGCAGTAATCTTAACAAGCCTTATTGCAGGCTGTGGTTTCTGGGGTGGTAGTGATGAGGTTCAACCAGCAGAATTGGTAGACTTCGCTCCAGAAAACAATGTTTCTGTAAGATGGAGTGCTACAGTGGGTAGTGGCCCAGGTAGTCGCTTTCATCAAATGGTTCCATCTATAGACGGTGATCGTATTTTTGCAGCCGATAGCAATGGTACCGTTTCAGCATTTGATCGCAATTCAGGTGCTCGAGCTTGGACAACTAATTTGCGCGAACAAATTGTTGGTGGCGTAGGAGCTGGTTTTGGCCAGGTGATGCTAACTACTCGTTCTGGTCAAGTGATCTCGTTAAATGGAAATGATGGCAAAGAGCTATGGCGTCATCAACTATCCTCTGAGGTAACCGCTCAGCCACAAATAAATCGAGAGATAGTCGTACTTCAGCAAATCAATGGTCGCGTTACCGCTTTAGATCGCATGACGGGTGAGCATAAATGGTCATTCGATGCTCAGGTTCCCGCATTGACTCTAAGGGGGTCGGGTGTGCCACTAGTTGCAGCCGATGTTACCTTTGCAGGATTGGCAAATGGTCGTATCGTTGCATTGGATAACGTCGACGGTCAAATGATTTGGGATCAGCGTGTTTCTCTTAATGAGGGTCGTTCAGATCTTGAGCGTATCGTTGACATTAATAGCCGTCCCACAATCGTCAATAATGTACTATACGTTGTGGGTTATCAGGGCAGGCTGCTAGCAATCAATCCTTTTAATGCTCAGGCACTATGGGCGCAAAATGTATCTAGCTACCGAGGTTTGGCTTCCGGTTTCGGTAATATCTATGCTGTTGACGCCCAAGGTCATGTACATGCTTATGATGCTGCTTCAGGTGCGAGTGTATGGTCGCAAACCGCGATGACTAACAGAAGATTGACATCACCAGCTGCCATTGGAACGGCAATTGTTGTGGGTGATAGAGAAGGGTATCTGCATTTTCTATCTCAGGTTAATGGTCAGTTCGTAGCTCGACATCGCATTGATTCCTCTGGTTTGCAGGGAGATTTGCTGGTAAGGGATAATACCTTGTATGTGTTAAGTAATGCTGGACGTCTTGTTGCATTAACACTCAATTAATTTGATTAAATGATGACCGATAGGCGCGCTTAGCGCCTATTATCGTTATCTGGAAGAAACTATGTTACCGGTTATTGCGCTCGTTGGGCGACCCAATGTTGGAAAATCTACACTGTTCAACAGACTTACTCGTTCAAGGGATGCGCTGGTTGCTGATCTTCCTGGCTTAACTCGCGATAGAAAGTATGGTGAAGGACGTATCGGCGATCAAGGCTATATTGTTATCGATACCGGTGGTATTACCGGTGACGAAGCTGGAATAGACAAGGCAATGGCTCAGCAATCGTTAATGGCGATTGAAGAAGCAGATATCGTATTTTTCATTGTTGATGGTCGCGCAGGGTTAAATCCTGCAGATGAGTTAATTGCTAACCATCTTCGCCGCAGTGGCAAAAATCATTATCTTGTCGTTAATAAGACTGATGGTATTGACCCAGATGTTGCTATGGGTGATTTCTATGGGTTGGGTATTGGTAATCCTATACCTATCGCTGCCTCGCATGGTCGAGGTGTTCTATCACTGATGGAAGATGTGCTGGAGCCTTTTCTGACGGAAGTAGAAGAAGATATCTCCGATGCAAATCCACGCTATGATGGCAGTATCCGAATTGCTGTTATAGGTCGTCCAAATGTAGGCAAGTCAACGCTAGTCAACCGTATGTTGGGAGAAGATAGGGTTGTCGTCTTTGATCAGGCTGGAACTACACGTGACAGTATTTACATTCCTTATGAGCGTGAAGATCAAAAATATACATTGATCGATACTGCTGGTGTTAGACGTCGTAAGCACATCACTGAAGCAGTAGAAAAGTTTTCAATTGTTAAAACGCTTCAGGCGATCAGAGATGCCAATGTCGTTATCATGGTTATCGATGCACGTGAAGGAGTTACAGATCAGGATCTTCATTTGCTAGGCTTTGTTATTGATGCAGGCCGAGCTATGGTAATTGCGCTGAACAAATGGGATGGCATGACCCAAGATCAAAAAGATAAGGTGCGAGAGCAAATTCGTAGACGCTTAGAGTTTGCTGAGTTTGCAAGAATGCACTTTATTTCAGCTTTACATGGTACCGCTGTTGGTGATTTATATGGATCAGTTCATGAGGCCTATGATGCAGCAATGGCTAAGTGGTCTACTAACAAGCTGACTCGTCTTCTAGAAGATATCGTAGCTGATCATCAGCCACCCAGTGTTAATAACCATCGTATAAAATTACGTTACGCGCATCAGGGTGGCTCCAACCCGCCAATCATTGTTGTTCACGGTAATCAAACCGATGCCTTACCGAACTCCTACAAGCGCTATCTAGAAAACCGCTTTATTAAAGTATTAAAAATTCGTGGTACTCCGATTCGATTTGAGTTTAAGACAGGCGATAATCCGTTCGCGGGTAAGCGAAATATTCTGACGGCACGTCAAAAACTCAAAAAACAGCGAAATATGGATCATATTAAAGAGTTGAAAAAACGATCCATTAAGCGTGCGCGGAAAAAATAAGCAATGAGTTCTGCAAATAACCGCCCAATAGGTTTGTTTGATTCTGGCGTGGGCGGTTTAACGGTTCTTAATGCAGTTCGTAAGGCTTTACCTAACGAGCATCTCATCTATTTGGGCGATACCGCCAGAGTTCCTTACGGCACCAAAAGCCCTCTATCAATTACACGTTATGCCGAGCAGGCGCTAAAAGCTTTGTTGCGCTATGACATTAAAGCCTTAGTTATTGCATGTAACACAGCTTCAGCTGTTGCCCTGGATACCCTTATAGCAAAATATCCGGAATTATTGGTGTTAGGTGTTGTAGAGCCAGGTGCTGAAGCTGCGGTTAAGATGACTAAAAAAGGGCATATTGGTGTTATAGCCACAGAAAGTACGGTTAATAACCAAGCTTATCAAAAAGCCATTCTATCCCGTATGCCAGAAGCTATCGTTAAATCTGCGGCATGCTCATTATTTGTAGCACTCGCAGAAGAAGGTTGGCATGACGGTGAATTAGTAGATGCAATAGTAAAGCGTTCACTCAGCGGTTTGTTCGATCATTATCGTCATGGAGAAGATATGTTGGATACGCTAGTGTTAGGCTGTACCCATTTTCCAGCTTTAAAATCGTCCATTGCTAATGTGGTGGGTAAAGATGTTTCGTTAGTAGACTCTGCAGAAACATCGGCAACACAACTGAGAGATCAATTAACTGAAACTAACTTGCTTTCAACGGAAGATGCTGCTGGACGAGTAAGGTTCTTGGTGACTGATGGTCCTGCACGATTTGCGCGAGTAGCGAAGCACTTCTACAGTGAAGCGGTTGATGTTGATCAAATTGAACTGATAGATATCCAGCATTTCGGTTAATTTCGTTTAGTAAAAATAAAATTAAAAAAGGGTGTTGACGAACATAATTTCGCTCTATATCATACGCACCTCGCTTGAGACAACAGCCCAGCACATCGGGCAGGTAAGAGCTCTCAAGCCC
>REDB01000077.1 GCA_007693685.1 Oceanospirillales bacterium | reverse complement strand
TGCCCTCATTGGAGTACCGAACACTTCCGCTGTTCCTTTGCTAGAGTCACAGTCAAAAATAATGTCGACACAGCCATCAGGTATAGCAATTGTCTCTTGTGAAGAGTGTGACATTTCAAAGCTATAAAAATGTGAAATCACAGGATTATCAGAACCAGCCAATAGAAATTTTTCAGCTGCGCTAAGCACTAACCATGGTTGTTTTGAACGAATACGTCCAAGACGATTAATCAAATACCCTGTTTTCATTTGAAGTCCAAAATAAAGTTAGCAGTGCATTAAAATTTGCAATATAGATGCCAGTTTTTAAGTTATTCAAACAATTTTAATATGTCGCAAAAATACAATACTCGATATATTCATGTATTTAATCTCTAGAGCATCCGACTCAGTTGAAAAGCAAAATAGAACATGTAACTAACAGTTTTATTGTTTAACAGCTCTAAGTTGGAAGCCATATAAACTAAATATTTAAAGGTCCATGACTATGTCTGATAACACTAAAATCGATTTCATTTATCTGTCTGAGGCTGACATGATAAAAGCGGGTGTAACCAACATGCCAAGCTGCGTAGACACAATGGAAGATATGTTCGCGCTTTTACACAAGGGCGACTATCGAATGGCAGGACCAAACAATGACTCTCATGGTGCCATGGTAACCTTTCCTGAAAAGCCAGACATTCCAACCATGCCACGCCATACACCAGATCGTCGTTTGATGGCAATGCCAGCGTATTTAGGTGGTGATTATCAAACTTGCGGTGTGAAATGGTATGGCTCTAACATCGCCAACCGTGAAAAAGGTCTTCCACGCTCCATTTTGATGTTCACTTTGAATGATACCGACACCGGTGCACCATTAGCCCATATGTCAGCTAACTTGCTATCCGCCTATCGCACAGGGGCGGTTCCAGGTGTTGGTGCTCGCCATCTAGCTCGCAAAAATTCGAAAATAGTCGGTCTACTTGGCCCTGGCGTTATGGGTAAAACCTCAATCTCAGCTTTTATGGCCGCTTGCCCAAATATTGACACTATAAAAGTGAAAGGCAGGGGTAAAAAAAGCCTTGATAGCTTCTTATCATGGGTTAATGAAACCTTCCCACAAATCACTGTAACCGTTGTCGACACTCTAGAAGATGTCGTACGTGACGCTGATATTGTGACCTACTGTAACTCAGGTGAAACGGGAGACGTGTCCACTTACCCTATCGTCAAACGTGAGTGGGTAAAACCTGGTGCTTATATTTCGATGCCCGCTTACTGTCGCTTCGATGCAGATTTAGAGGCTAATGATGTTCGTAAAGTCATGGACAATATTGGGCTATATGAAGCCTGGCACGAAGAAGCACCAAAACCTGCTCATATGTACATACCAATAATTGGATGTCGCTTTATGGATATGATCGATGAAGGCTTGATGAAAAAAGAAGAATTAGAAGATTTGGGTGCTATCTGCGCTGGTGCATCTCCCGGACGCCTCAATGACGATGAAATTATCGTTTTGTCTGTTGGTGGATTACCAACAGAAGATGTTGCTTGGGCAACTAAGATTTATCACAACGCAATCAAACAGGATATCGGGGTGAAGTTAAATCTCTGGGACACACCAATGCTTCGCTAAGACAATATATACGGAGTGCAGATTATGAGCCAAATTGTAAAAGTAAAAACAGGCAATGTTTTTGAAGACAAAGCAAGCTACTCCCGTGTTGTTGCAGTAGACGATTGGATTTTCGTATCCAATACCGCGGGCCGTAATCCTGATACAAAGGAAATTCCGAATGATATCGAGGTGCAAATTCGACAGGTCTTTACGAACATTGAAAGAGCTTTAAGAAGCGTAGATGCATCCCTTGGGGACGCGATAATGTCTCGTGTGTTCATTCAGAATCCTGAAGATACCGACGCAGTTATGGCGGTGGTGGGCGAAAAGTTTCGAGGGATAAACCCTGCAACTACCGTCACATGCCCTCCACTAGGCTCCACTATTTACAAGGTTGAACTCGAGTTAACAGCTTTTCGAGGAGCCTCTAAAGCAAAAGTCAAAGAGATCATGTTGACTCAATAAAGTTTCACAAGCGTTAAGACATCTTAACGCTTCTCATCTTAGGAAACGGTTATGTTAAAAGAACTTGTAAAGGTTACCACCATCAACACGATGCCCAAGTCGACCTCTGTTGTCATTATTGGTGGCGGCATTATTGGCGTCTCAGCAGCACTAGCCTTATCAGAACGTAACATTCCAGTGGTTTTGCTTGAAAAAGGTCAAATAGCATGTGAGCAATCTTCACGAAATCTTGGCTGGATTCGCAAAACGAACCGTCACGCAAATGACATACCGCTTGCTCAAGAAGCGGATCGAATCTGGGCTCAGATGTCAGATAGAGTTGGTGTAGACGTAGGCTATCGTCAAACTGGCATCATGTTTTTAGCGGAAACAGACGAACAAATGGCAATGTATGAACAATGGCTAAACTCTGCATCTGAACTTAACCTTGATTCTCGAATACTGAGTGCTAAAGAGATAGATCAATACGTTCCTGGAGGAAAAGGCTCGTGGAAAGGTGGCGTTTACACCCCCTCTGATGGTCGGGGTGAACCAACTATTGCCGCTAGTGAGATCGCTAACACTGCTATCAAAAAAGGAGCAACCATTATCCAAAACTGCGCTGTTCGCACTCTAAGTATGACGGCAGGAAAAGTAAGTGGCGTACATACAGAGAATGGCGAAATCCGCTGCGATCAAGTCCTTTTAGCTGGCGGTGCATGGTCACGCCGCTTCCTTGGAAACCTTGGTGTGTCATTACCAACATTGCCAGTAATTGCATCGGTACTTCGAACTAAACCTATGTCAGGTCCCACTGAAATTGCAGTGGGAGGTCCAGATTTCTCATTCAGAAAACATCAAGATGGTGGTTTTATCATCATGCAGCGAGGAAAAGTTGATGCTCCGCTTACATTGGATCATTTAAAAATAGGTTTGCAATTTAAAGAGCAGCTGAGGTTTGGCAAAGACGCATTGAATATTTCTTTCGGTAAGTCTTTTTTCGAAGACTTGGCTATCGCTAGATCTTGGCACGCAACTATACGTTCGCCATTCGAAGACATCCGCGTTAAAGAACCAGAAATTAATCATGGCTTATTAAAAGATGCCTTGAAAAACACCAGCAATGCTTGGCCTATTTTTAAGAACGCTGAGATAGATGAATCTTGGGCAGGTTTAATTGATGTAACACCAGATTCAACGCCGGTAATTGATCGTATCCAAACAATTCCTGGTCTCAGTGTAGCGACAGGATTTTCCGGACACGGCTTTGGTACTGGTCCAGCTGCTGGTCAGCTCGCAGCAGACATTGTTATGAACACAATTCCCTTGGTAGATCCAAGCCCATACCGTTTTGATCGATTCTAAGATGCAAGGTTGATTATATCTAAAAGATTAATCTGCATGGTTAGATACGATAGCGACTGTAGACAAAATCGATCATCAGTAAAAAGCTAAGTAGTATTCGCTCGGGATGGAATCTCACAAAGTTGGCAAATGAAACGTGAAAAACTTAATTTAATAATAGTTACTTATACAAGTTTTAACCATATCTATGGCTAATTCATCATAATTTTTGCGTTTATCATTTGACCTGTTTATAACTTTATAGTTATCGTATTCTTAGATTGAAAGATCAGGCCATTATGAGCCAGCTTTGGAGATAATCTTACCTGTGTATCGCATAACTGAATTACCCCCAAATGCCTATCTAGACTGGTTGCAACAGCAGGGCTTCGATGAAAAACAGGCACTTCATTTGAAATGGTTATCTAAAGATATGAACGAACACGACGACTACATGGCCGACTTTATGACGGTGTTCCAAACGATTGAACGATGGGGTCCAGGAACCGATGCTGACTCGCTAAAGGCATTGGCATTACTGCCCACTACGCCGCAAAACATTATTGATATTGGGTGCGGTAAAGGCTTTTCCACCAGTTTACTGGCACAGCACACAACAGCGCATATCACTGCGGTAGATAACGAGCAAAACGCACTTGATGAACTTGCTGACCGACTTACTAAGCTTCAGTTGGACACTCGGGTTACGCTTAGCTGCTCAAGTATGACAGAGCTCCCATTTACAGAAGAATGTTTTGATTTGATCTGGTCGGAAGGTTCGGCTTACATCATGGGCGTAGAGCAAGCTTTACAACAATGGCGACCATTACTGAAAAGGAAAGGCTGTATGGTATTCAGTGATCTAGTGTGGTTGACCAATACTCCAAGCCCAGAAGCTGATGAATTTTGGCAACAAGAATACCCCGATATGAAAACTGTGGAGAAGCGTTTGGCGCAAATACAGCAGGCAGGCTTTGAAGTAATTGACCATTTTAAGCTCAGTGAGCAAGCTGGGTTCGATTACTATAACCCACTGAAAGAACGTGTTATTGCGCTCAAACCTAGCATGCCAGAATCATTAGCAATTGCGGACTTAGAGAGAGAAATTGCGATTTACGAGCGCTATCCTACAGAATTTGGCTATCACATGTTTGTACTACAGAAATGAACGCTGACATCTAGGCATAACAAGTGATCGCTACGCTGTGATTAAGATCGGTTTACATATCATATTGACGCTAATGACGTATAACGTGCATATTATCTTTAGATACTCCGTCAATTATAAATCAGCTTTGAATTCCATTACGTTGCTAATACAGCTCGACTTGCCATCTAACAGGATAGTTCAAGCATGCATAACAACAAAGAAAATCGCGCTCTGTTAATTGGAGCAGCTGCCAATATTTTTATGGCATTGATTGCCTGGTTTACTTTTTATTATTCTAATTCCGAAGCAATACTGTTAGATGGAAACTACAGCTTTATTATGTTTCTAGGTGTACTGGTAGCCATGAAAATTGTTGCCGTCAGGGCGACTAAAACAAAAACCTTTCCCCTTGGAAAATTTTTCTATGAATCACTTTACAGCTTTGTAAAAGGACTGATGATTCTTGGTATTCTGGTAATGTCCGTTGCTACGGCTCTTATTAGAATTGTGATGTATTTTACCGGAGCCTCAGAAAATATTCCCATGCTCATCCCAGAGCCAATTCTTTATTATGCTTTAGCCTGTGCTGTGATCTGCTACGGGGTATCCTTTTTCTACTTTCAGCAAAACCGTTCAATCGGTAATACGAGTATCCTCTTAAAAACTGAGCAGAAAGCAACATTCGTTGATGGTACTCTTTCAATAGGTATCGGTCTGGGAGTATTCTTCTTATCTCAAGAAGGATCAGGTGCTGGCGGCGGGTTTATTCCCTATCTGGCAGATTCTTTCTTCGTCTTGATCCTGGCCGCGTTGCTGATCAAGGAACCTTTGACCATTATTAAAGAATCCGTAATTGAACTTGCCGGTGGGACATTACAGGATCAGGAGAAACGCGAAGAGTTTGAGACTGCAATCTATTCGAATATGCCCGAGACCTTAAAGATTGAAGGCATATTTATTAGCAAAAATGGCAGCCGATATATTGTTCTCATTTACATTTCAACTGATGGAACCTCTTATGCCAGAAAAGATATCATAGAGGCGAAAAACAGTATTACCAAAATACTTTCGAAAGAGCACCCATACCTATCTCTAGATATGATTCCGGAGGGTACCCCAGAGCAAGAAACGTCTAGATTTTTTGAGAACGGAAAAACCTCTCGCTAATCATGCTCTAAGGCACCTTCATCTAAGTAGACCTTAGAAATGGATAAGCCGAGATTTCTGGTCAAGGCAGGTTTATTTTATTGACCAATTTAAGCCAGTGAGATTGCCGCAGGGTTTTTCCGATGAATAAATGACCAAGGACTGAAAGAACGCCGCCTTTCGGCGGCATCTATTACAGTCAGAGCATTTTTTTGGATTTTAGTGATTTAGCGGTCTTTACCATCTTACTAAATTGCCGCTCCTGCGCACGCCTTTCTTGCAGTGATGCAGTATTTCGGGCTTGTTCAGTATTCAATTTCTGATAGTTAATTAATCTCCTTGTATCTAATTCTCCTTGGGCGATAGCTTGTTGAACTGCGCAGCCTGGTTCAGCTAAATGCTGACAGTCATGAAAACGGCATTGTGTCGTTAATAATTCAATGTCTAAAAATGTGCGGCGAATACCTTCACCACAATCAGTTAATTGAAGTTCACGCATGCCAGGTGTATCGATCAGTACTGCCCCTAAAGGAGTAAAATGCATAGAGCGTGATGTGGTAGTGTGCCTACCTTTACTATCATCGCTTCGTATTGCTGCCGTTTTTTGCCCAGTAATGCCAGTAAGTGAATTGACTAAGGTCGACTTCCCGACGCCAGATGAGCCCACGAATGCAATAGTACTGCCGTCTTTACACCAGTGTTGCAGTGAACTAATGCAACTAGTGTCGAGAGCATTAACCACTTCAAACATGAGCCTGGGATCTATTTTTCTTACTTGCTGTAAAAAGGTTTCAACATCAGAACAAAGATCAACCTTAGTTAACACTAGTAATGGCTGTGCTCCAGCTTCGTAAGCTAACGTCAAATAGCGCTCTATCCTACTTGAGTTAAAGTCTTGGTTGAGCGAGCTAACAATTATTAGCGTATCAACATTTGCTGCTATGAGTTGTTCTACCGTTTGGTTACCGGCAGCTTTCCGTTTGAACAACGACTTTCTTTCCAGCAAGCGAATATAGCAACCTGCTATATCCAACAGCATCCAATCGCCAATCGTTATTTGTGGTAAATTCGAAGACACTTTTAAATGATAAGGTCCCTGTATTGTCATCAGTTCATAGACACTGCGATGATGTGCAATAACTCGGGCGATAATAGTATTTTCGAACTCATCTAAATTAAGCTGTTGTTGAAAAAAAGCCTGCCACCCCATCTGTTGCAATTTTAAGGGTAAGTTCATTTCATTTCCTTCTGCGCACAGTTAAGCACTGTACACACAGTAAAAAATGGTTAGGAAATCTGAAAAAAAGATATCTACCGAATTAATCGGTGCTCAGAGATCCCGGTCAGAATACACCGGGCGAAGGAAGGTTAAATCAAAAAATTAAAAGTGTAATTTACGCCGTAGACTTCGCCGGGTGGGTAATTGTTACAATCATCAAACTCTCCTACTTGGTTTTAATATTTAATAAAATTATAGCAACACTGATCTTAAAAAAACAACTGAACCAGAATATAAATTAAGTAGATATGTGAAAAGTTTCAGCTTACTAGATAGAAACTAGGATTGATTGAAGTGGCTATATAGATCACATCAAAAAAGGACAACCAACAAGAAAAAACCTCAATTCAAGCATCTTAATAATGGTTTTCATCTGTATTGACCTGCAGACCTAAACAAGGCAAACATGACGTATACAAGCATAGATCTGAGCGTCACTGGTCAGTCGATACGCTAGAGCTTTCGGCGAGACTTGAATCTTGACGCGAAACGCAAACAAATAGAGTTTACTGTGAGTTGAATTATGAATTACAAACACGCTATCGTAAAAGTTGAAGGATCTGTTGCCACCCTACTCTGCAACGGCTGTGGAGTAGAGCTGTCACAGGGCACCACGCACGAAGATCGCCAACATTTCTGTACCATGTGCATGAGTGGTAACTGCAAAGCAAAATTCAAACATGAAATTCTTAAAGATAGTAAATCCAATGCATCCCATTCCAAAACATGCGCTTGAGGATGTTTATACTGAATACCCTATTCAAGACGCTTTTCAAATACAAGATAGATTATCGATTCACCATCAGAGAGAGTGCTGCCTTATTGCAGAAAGGCATTCGATCAAACTGCGAATAAGATGGATTACAATCTCTTCCGCGCTTTTGGTCGTATTGATTTCTAAATCACTAAACGCGCGAAGAGGTTAGTCCATGAAACCATTACCCATCGAAAACGTACAATCCTACCCTCGCCCACCCGCGCTTGAACCAGTGGAGCAGCGAATCATCATTCGCCATTCAGGTGAACTCATAGTGCAAACTGATCGAGCCTATCGGGTACTGGAAACCCACCATGCTCCGACTTATTACCTACCTGTTGAAGATATTCTGGCAACCCTTAAACCAGTCAGCGGCAATACATTTTGCGAATGGAAAGGTGTGGCTCGTTATTTTGATTTGATAACAGAAAAAGGTTCAGTATCACGTGCAGCCTGGACGTATGAAAATCCAACTCAAACATTCTTACCGATTGCAGGGTATATTGCTTTTTATGCCGGCAAAGTCGATGAAGCATGGGTCGGTGACGTTAAAGTAATACCTCAGCCGGGTGATTTTTATGGTGGGTGGGTTACGCCAAACCTTGAAGGACGTATCAAAGGTGCACCAGGGACAAATCATTGGTAGCCAACCCATTGAATATTTAGAAGAAGACTGAATTTACCGTGAGCGAATCATGAAGGTTTCTGTACGTACTTTGTGTGAATTTGCGGATAGTAAATTTGAGCACGCGGTTTAATGATCGAGAGAAATCGATCGACCCCATAGTTAAGCGGATTGAGCAGCAGTACCGATCTTCACCAGAAAATTATATAGTTTACTTCTCTAGCTTTTCATACTTAGATCACTATCACGAACGACTAGCTACTCGATTGCAGAACCGACTCCAGCAAAGCTTTAGCTATACTTATCTCTGTCAAGACACTCGCAAAGTCATTCAAGCGTCAGGTCGATTAATCAGAACCCCAGATGACAAGGGAGTCATTGAGTTGATAGATGATCGATTTGATAACAATTAGAATTCTATTAGATAAAGAAAAATAACAGAGATTCTTATTCGAATCCAATTGATGATCTGATACGTAACAATCGAAAATTTAAAAAATAGGCATTTACTATGCGCAACATACTGATCGTAGACGATTCACCCATGATGCAAATGAATCTAACGTCAATCGTGAAGCGAATTGAAGATTGTATAACTTTTAGTGCATTAGATTTGCCAAGGGCAATACAGATACTAAAAAATAATAAAATTGATATTCTCATTTCAGATATATTTCTGAATAATAATTCAGGTATAGATATTATCAGAGAAATTAGAGCAGGAAGAACACTTGCTAAAAGAGACATTCCTATCATTGCAGTAAGTGGTGAATCTACTCTAGACATTGTACTCAAAACTCAACTTATGGATTGTAATTTTTTTCTAACAAAACCTGTATCTATTGATGCTCTAAAGAAAAAACTTGCACTATCAACACATGCAAAAATTGACTTAAAAGACTCTAGTTTTTACGACTCAATTAAAGCTCATATAGATGAGTACAATATGCAAATTGTTTTTTCTGAGCTTAATCATAATTCAGCTAAAGATGTTATGGTTATTTACACATCTAAAGCAACAGATAACTTAGATGAATCGGATATACAAGGAATTATCGATAAATCTAATGAAAACAATAGCAAATTAAGTATAACTGGTGCTCTTTTCTATAAAGATGGATATTTTCTACAGTTCTTAGAAGGCAATATAAATGCCATTAAGAATAGACTTTCAGTTATTTGTACCGATACTAGACATAAAGATATTAATATTATTATGATGACTAGTATTAAGGGTAGAATGTTCAAGCAGTGGTCGATGGGTTATGCTCTCTTCAAGAACAAAGAAACAGCTAATGAAGTTGAATTTATTCAAAACGAAACGAGTAACCCTACGTTTGAAAATTTCAACAAAAAAAAAGCTGTCAATTTAATCAACAGTTTCTCGGCAGGAGATTGGGTCGTTTATTAATTTGTCGTGGAGATATAGTTTAGCAATGTCTATTTCTAATTAAAATGTCCTGATTCTCTAGAACAGATTAGCACAACGTGTTTATAATTTATTTAAAAATTGAGGCTTGACTATATCATGGAAAAAATAGCAGTTTTCCCTATCCCCAACTGCGTAGCGTTTCCTGGTAACT
>REDB01000058.1 GCA_007693685.1 Oceanospirillales bacterium | reverse complement strand
TCAATCATCGCCCGAAGCTGATCGGTGAAGTCATTATAACTGCGCGCCATATCAGAGATTTCATCATAGGTATAGGCAGGCAAGGTCGCAGAGATATCACCCTCTTTTTCACGAATCGCTTTAAGGACTTTAGTCATTTCGTGAATCGGCTTTAGGAAGAGATGACGCATGAAAAAGATAGTAAAAATGCCAGCCACAAATGCGAACACTATAGTTGCACTAGCTGCAAAAAGGAGCGAATTTAGACCTGACATCAGCTGTGACTCTGTCGAACTTTCAAGCTGTGCAGATAGGATTAACTGCTTCAAATCCGAAGCATAGTAGCCACCCACCACGATCAGCACTATATGAGGCAGCAACAGAAATACCACATTGCCGATTATTTTTCTGGTGAGTGTGTGCCAAAAGGCTTTCTCAATCGATTTGTACAAGCTCATTGTTATCTCTTATGTTTATTATGAGTCAATCCCTACTATAAATTAGAAACAAGTCAGCAACCAGATGACTTGTTAAGACCTTAGCACTACAAGTGTGATTTAAAACACAAATTTTATTTTAATTGCTTCAAAGCTTGATTAATACAATCCATCAATATTTTACGTTGATGGGCTTGATCTACTGGCAGGTAGTGAAGCGTTTCATATGTATTCGCAACAGGCATCAATATCATAGCTAGCTCAGGATGGGTTTGTTCTAACCTTTGGCTGAAACGCTTCAATGTTTCATCAGGCTGTCGATATAACCCCTGCTTTTCTAACTTAAAAAATAGTTTATGTAATTGACGCTCAATAGGATCTTGGATGGTACGTCGACCAAATAAGCGCCAAGATATAAAACCTAGTATCAGGCTGGCTGGTATCAGAAGCACCAATATCATTTTCCATGGAGTTAGATCGCCCAGCCAGTCCTGAAGCAGGTTTTGTTGCTGATGATGATAGTTCAGCACCCAACGCTGCCAAGCAAAATTCAATGAATCATATTGCATTCTGGCTTGCAATAACCAGCCTTGCCGCCCAATACGTGAAGTAAAGGGAGAATCTGCCAAAAAGCCTGCCTGACCACTAAACAACTGCTCTGCACTCATTTCAATACGTTCAGGTGCCACTGCCGTAGTAGGATCTATTCGAACCCAACCTTGACCCTCTAACCATACCTCAACCCACGCATGAGCATCGTACTGACGCAGGGTTAAATAGTTTTGTGACGCATTCCATTCACCACCTTGATAGCCAGTCACTATCCGAGAAGGCACACCAACTGAACGCAATAGCACTGCTGTAGCACTGGCAAAATGTTCACAGAAGCCTTGCTGCGTTTGAAATAAAAAATCATCAACACTATGGCGCCCTAAAGGTTGAGGCTCTAAGGTATAAACAAAGGTTTCGTTAAAGTGTCTAAAAATGCGATTAATTAAACCCGATACATCTTTATCAGCTTCATCAAACCATTGCCGAGCCAACGCTTGGCTTCGCGGGTTACTATTAGCAGGAATTCGACTAAAAAAATCTAGCTGATCAGAGGTCAACTCTGCCCCTAGTTGATATTGGCGAGCTGATTCAACAGAGTATTGAATTCGCTGACTGACTTCAGCATGCCCCAGCAGGGTTCTTGGAGAGGTTAAGCGCGCTTGCTGAGGAGCTAACATCGGAACATCAAGGGCAAATAACCAGCGTTGATTACTGCGTTCTTGAACGATTTCATACTGAATACTTTCGCCAATAACATTCAACTCCTCAACCACAGAGGAGGATGCTCCCGGTGTCCATTCGCGCCCATCAAAGGCGGATAACACTAAAGCACGCCAATAGCGTTCGGCAGGTGCAGGTGGGGCGCCCTCAAATACAGCACGAAATGCCAGCTCATCCGATCGTGTTAGTCGGCTAATATCACCGGGCGACATGCTTTCTGATAAACCTGTGCGTGCTGATGAGCGATCTAACTCAACCGACCACAGAGGACCGATGCGCGGGAAAATAAAAAACAGTACCAACATTAAAGGAAATGCAGGTAACAGCAAGCGCCAAGCGTGCTTTAGAGGCCTTAGCATCTCTTCACGTAAAGGGTCTTGCCATACACTGACAAGCGCAGCGATCACCAACAGCACTGCAAACAGCATGTAGATAGCAACTAGAATACCTTGTTCAAATAGAAACACACTAGCAGCCACAAACAAGGCCACGTAAAGCAGTACTAATGCATCTCTGCGTCGATATATCTCCAGTAATTTTAATGACAAGCCTACAGTTAACAGTGCCACCATAGCATTGAGGCTGGCATCACGATTAAAGGTCATCAACAAGCCAGCACCGACAGCAACGACTAGCACCAGTCGAATACTCCAGTGTGGAAATGACCAACGCCCTGAATGGATCATTAGGCGAGCGCCGATGCAACCCAGCCCTAACAACAACACCCAAGCAGGTAACCAAGAGAACAGCGGCAGCACCACGGCAACACATGCAATTAATTGCCAAATAACGGCGGAGCGGCTGATTTTATCAACGCCAGTTTGGGTTCGTTTCATTGACGACTCCCTAAACCAAATAAAGCTAGGGCTTGTAATATTTGTTGTCGATGATGATCACCCCGCGAAGGTGGCCACTCACGATCGGGTAAACGCACTCCATAACAGCGATCTTCACGATGTAACTTTAATACCCAATAACAGATGCGTGATAAACGTAATTCCTGATCTGCTTCAGGCCAAGCGTCATAATCCAACCAAATATCTAGATCTTGTCGAGAAGCAAAACGTTTGGCATGTAATCCCTGACCTCTGGCATAGACTTTCCAAGCAATATGCTGAGGTGACATTCCTGCCTCAAAGCGTTTCAATTCACTAAAATCATCACTGCCTGATTGCTCAGTTAAACCTCCCTGCCCACCCGCGCCAGATGTTGCCGGCAAGTTTTGGCTAGAAACAGGTGAGGGATAAACCAGCGCTTTGGCTGAAATGGAGTGATAACTCCAGCTTCTAAAAAGCCCTAAAGGAAACACGGTTTGTAGTTTTACTTTGGTGGGGGTGCACCAACCGCGACGACGCGTAGGCAACGAGAGTTCAACTGCAACTTGTGAGGAGTCGATAAGATCAACGGCAACGACACGATCAACTGAATTGATCTGATAACGATTAACCCAACTGACTTGAATTTGTTGGTGCTCGCGCTCTTTATTGGCACCTATAAAAAGAGTGAATCCAGCTTCCTCACCCGCAAAGCAGGCTTGGGCATTGGAACGATCAATGGTCACACCAACTAAATTACTATAGGTGTGCAAGATAGCCACCACCATTATGCCAGACAGTAAAAAAGTGAGCGCAAAAGCCAAGTTGTTTTCAAAATTGATCGATAAAATCAACAACAGAAATAACAGCAGCATAAAGCCCCAGCCTGCCTTAGTAGGGAAAATATAGATCTTTCCCTGGCGTTGCTGGGTCAATCGATCAAATAAACTCAGCTTCATCCGCTTGCCATAACATCGACACTGGAGAGCAATTCATTCACTAATCGTGTTGCCGTATGTCCTGCCATATCTTCGGCAGCACGAACACGATGACCTACCACGGCTTCAAGCACATGTTGAACATCCTCAGGGACAACGTGTTGGCGATCATTGAGCCATGCCCAGCTTTTAGCACAACGCAGAAGCGCCAAAGCGCCACGTGGGGATACACCATAACTGAAGCTGTCGGCATCACGGGTATACTGAACTAAGCGTTGTACATAATGGATAAGGTCAGCCGACGCATGAACCGACTGACAGGCTTTTTGTGCTTGAGCTAACGTTTCTGGACTCATCACCGCCGAAACTCTGTCTCGGCGTGAATACTGATCACCACGCATCAATAAGGCTCTTTCCGCCTCTGGGCTTGGATACCCAAGATTAATTCGCATCAAAAAACGGTCTAACTGAGACTCTGGCAAAGGAAAAGTACCGAATTGCGTCAGAGGATTTTGAGTGGCGATAACAAAGAAAGGCTCTGGCAGGTATCGGGTTTCGCCATCCTGTGTCACCTGCCCCTCTTCCATCGCTTCCAATAACGCACTCTGTGTTTTGGGTGTGGTGCGATTAATCTCATCTGCCAGCAGCAGTTGCGTAAAAATAGGTCCCGGATGAAACACAAATCCACCACTGGCAGCGTCAAACACCGATACCCCTAAAATATCAGCCGGCAACATGTCGCTAGTGAATTGAATGCGTGAATCATCTAAACCAAAAATTGATGCCAAACCATGAGCCAAGGTGGTTTTCCCCATCCCTGGCAAATCTTCAATCAATAAATGGCCTGATGACAGTAAGCAGGTTACTGCTAAACGTATCTGCTGTGATTTACCTAAGATAACCTGATCCAATTTTTCACAGGCGAGTTGAACCTGCTTTACCAGTGCATCTGCCATCAATACTCCATAATTTGTGGGTTAAATGAATTACTCACTCAGATGACAGTATCATCTGGGCTAACGCACTACCACTTTTCCAAGCGCCATCAACGCCACCACCAGCAAGCCATTCACCACACACACCAATAGCTTTGTCTGCATCCCAAAGCGCATCAATATCGTCAGGCGCTTGAGCATCACAATATAACCAGCGGTGAGCTCGATAATTTGTAGCTTTTATAGGATCACCTGTCATTGCCACTAGTGATGCAATTAGTTCATGCATGACGGTTTCACCACTCAAATTCAAATAGGCTTCTGACCATTCGGTGCTTGCTTGAAGCGTCCAAATTTCGCCACTTCGACCTGGCTTACTGCTATCTCTTAAAATTCTGGAGAACTCTTGCCCTACACCATTCGGATGATCACCTTCAATTAAATCAATATTCGCCAATGAAGCTGGACGCTCTTCCAGTTCTACAGAAAGAACCCATGCTGGAAGCATTTTTATTGCATTAGCTTTAGCTTGATAGGATTGCAGGGCATCCAATAGAGGAACGGCCTGTGGAGCTGGTGCAGCGATGACGACTTTATCAAAGTGCCCCAGCACTTCGGCATGCTCGTCACGCAACAAAATACCATTTCGATCTGGCCAAATGACACTGACGCGAGTTTCTGTATGCAATGAAACGCCAGTGGCTAATAGACGTGTCAACATACTAGAGCGCGGCACACCGACCCATAATTGACGATCTGCTAATTGCTTTGGCTCAGACAAACTAAAATCTGTTTGGTAAGGCAGCCAACGCTGAACAGTATCAGGGTGCCCTGCTAACCAGTTATTTAGGTCATCAGACTGAGTTTCAATAAAAGGAACACCCAAATCAGTCGTCAAATTACCTAAACGCGATGAAGATAAACGCCCACCCGTTCCACGACTTTTTTCAAATACAGACACACTAAAGCCCGCTTCCACGAGCAGAGAGGCACAACGCAAACCCGACAAACCTGCACCGATAATAGCGACAGTCTGCCCTGTGTTTATTGTTTTAGACATTTATAGTCTCCGTTATAAAGGAATTTCTTCCATAAGACACATCAAGTATTACGGTTAGATGAAGAAATCCGATGAATACGGCCGTATAGATAGAAAAATCTGATCATAACCAATGCTAGGTCACAAATACAGAACCTAACTATTGCACATCAATAGGTTATACAAAATATAAATTTAAATTTAAACATTTTGCTTGGTTATTTAAGCAACGCAAAAGTTCCATAAGGTTGCAAGCATCGCATTGGATAGTTAGCATGGTCGGCTAAATTTCATAGGAGAGTACTCATGCAGATAGATCAAAACACCGTCGTATCCATCCACTACACCCTGACTAACATGGAAGGAAATGTGATGGATAGCTCCGTTGGACAGCAACCGCTGGCCTACCTGCATGGTGCTAGCAACATTATTCCTGGTCTTGAAAATGCACTGACTGGCAAAGCAGTTGGCGAAACTTTGCAAGTGACAGTTGAACCTGAGCATGGCTACGGCGAAGTTCGTGAAGAGATGATTCAGTCAGTTGACCGTGCAAACTTCAGCGGTGTTGATGAGATCGAAGTTGGCATGCAGTTTATGGCACAAACACCATGGGGCGAGCAGCCTGTTATGGTCGTTGGCATCGAAGGTGACAACATCACTTTAGATGGAAACCATCCTTTAGCGGGTCAAACACTGAATTTTGATGTCGAAATCGTTGAAGTTCGTGCTGCGACTGAAGCAGAGATTGAAGCTGGCTCACCGCAGTAAGCAGCTAATTGCTGATGTTTTTTCACACTGAATGAGCACTAAAGATATTTGTAACTTTAGCGGCTCATTCAGTGATAAAAAATTGTTAATGATAGGTTTGTTCGTACTTTTTACGAATCGCGATCAACGCAGGTTGAATATCTAAAGGTGCATATTGCATCGCTTGTTCAAAGAGTTCCGCATTCTCTTCAGAAAGACGCTCTTCTTCACTCATCTGCTTTAGTTTGCGCATCGCTTCCATAAATTTTGGATGAGGTGATGACTGACTCATGGCGGACCTCCTTGGGTCAAAAGCAGATTCACAGATCTGCTAGTGGATTATGCTCCCAGGGTGACTGGAAATAAGATGCTACCACACTCATATCGACTTTTTCGACACTATCATAGCGCCACTTCGGTGACTTATCTTTGTCTACAAGTAGTGCACGCACACCTTCGGCAAACTCACCTAAACGACAACACTTTGCAGCTAACTGCATCTCCATCAAAAAGACTTCTCTTAAATCAGCATGTTGACTGCGTTTTAGCTGCTCTTGTATGACGTAAAGCGACAAAGGGCTTCCATCGACTACATTTTTACGTGCTTTAAGTAACCAAGGATCTTCGGTCTTTAATGCATTTAAACGAGAGACAAAATTAGGAATGCTATCATCTTGCAGCAACTGCTTCATGATAGTTTGATTGTTTTGCACAGGCGTTTCAGCTTGGGCAAAATCGTCTTCAACCTGCTGTGATAACTCAGCTAGCACCTGTGACAACACACCGTGGTTATCGCCTTGATTCCAAATACCAGATTTTAATCTATCAAGCACAACATCATGCTGTTCAGATTTAAGCATGTAATCAGCAAGACCCAACCAGCAAGCATCTTTTGCAGGTACCTGACTTCCTGTTAGGGCTAAAAAGTAACCGATTTCTGCTGGTAGCTTGTTTAGAAAAAAACTGGCTCCAACATCTGGAAATAGTCCAATCGCTATCTCTGGCATTGCTAAACGAGACGTTTCCGTGACCACTCGGTGACTGCATCCGTTCATGAGTCCCAAACCACCACCCATGACATAACCACTCGCCCAGCAAAGAATAGGCTTAGGGAAGGTTTGTAAGCGATAGTCTAGTCGGTACTCATTGGCAAAATAGTCATCGATGGCATCAAACTCTTCTGCCTGAATTAAGTGATAGGCACCCACGACATCACCACCGGCACAAAAAGCTTTCTCGCCAGCACTGTCTAATATTAGAGCGACCACTTTTGGATTCTCAAGCCATTGATCTAACTGAGGGTTAATCAGTTGAATCATCTCTTGAGATAGTGCATTTAGTGTGCGCTCTGAATTTAAACAGATTTCAGCAATGATATGTCCATCTAAGGTAGCGTGTTCACGAAAAATAACGGCAGCCATTGTGACTCCTAACAAATCTTATTAACGATCAGCACCATGAATTTTGGCATAGGCCAAAGTTTCTTCACCATTACGTTCTGGGCTGAGTAACCAATTTTGCAGATGGGGTTCTAACAACTGCACCATCATATCAATATGACTTGGATCTGAATTCAAGGCTGGAATATATTCATAGGACTCACCACCGCTTTCCATAAAGTATTCACGGTTCTCTTGTCCTATCTCCTCTATGGTTTCCAAACAATCTGATGAGAAACCAGGGCAGAAAACTTGAATCGACTTAACACCTTGAGAAGGTAAAGCTTTTAACGTTTCATCCGTATAAGGCTTTAGCCACTCTTCCCGACCAAAACGAGACTGGAATGTCGTCATATATTGATCAGCCGTTAAACCCAGCTTTTCAGCAAGCAGGCGCGAGGTTTTATGACATTCGCAATGGTAAGGGTCACCTTGAGTAAGATAGCGCTTCGGAACACCATGATAGGAGAAGATCAGTTTATCAGGAACACCAGCGCTTGCCTGAAATTCACGAACTTTAGCAGCTAAGGCGTCGATATAAGGCTCAAAATCGTGATAATGACTGATGAAATTCATATCGGGTAACCAACGACGCTTCATAAAGTCATGCGCAATAGCATCAAAAGTGGAAGCGCTCGTCGCTCCTGAATATTGCGGATAAAGCGGCAATACCACCAGTTTACGAACTCCGTCTTGCTGCATTTTTTCCAACACAGAGGTAATCGACGGATTGCCGTAGCGCATCGCAAATTCAACTTGAACCCGATCACCGTAACGGTCAGCAAAGTAAGATCGCAGAGCTTTACATTGGTTGACGGTATGCGTCATCAATGGTGAGCCTTCTTCAGTCCAGACTTCACGGTATGCGGCAGCTGATTTGGCAGGACGAATATTTAGAATGATACCATTCAAAATAAACCACCAAATCGGGCGAGGTACCTCAACGACACGAGGATCAGATAAAAACTCTTTCAAGTAACGACGCAATGCTGGCGTAGTTGCTTCATCAGGAGTACCGAGGTTTGTAATTAAGACACCAATTCGGTCACCTTGAGAGTGACTGAAATCTTTCATGCCGTGAAAACGCATTACGTTGATTTCCTTTAATTCATCAAATGAAAAAGCTCAATTTAACTAGAAGTTTAACTAAGCTCTACAACATCAAAAGCGACTTCAGGGCTAACATCCTGATCGTAGTCGATACTGGCTATGCCAAAACCAAACAGCTTTAAGAATTCTGCTTTGTAGGCTGCATAATCGGTCAACTCAAACAGATTTTCAGTGGTCACTTGCGGCCATAGATCACGGCAAGCTGACTGAACATCATCACGAAGTTCCCAATCATCCAAACGAAAACGGTTGGCATCGTCCATCTGGGCACCTGAGCCATAAAGACCCGTACTAAATAAGCGCCACACCTGATCCATACAACCCTCATGCAAACCTTGCTCTTTCATGACTTTGAATACCATAGACAGGTACAAAGGCATCACAGGAATGGCAGAACTAGCTTGCGTAACGACCGATTTCAGCACTGCTACGTTTGCCTGACCACCAATAGATGACAATTTGGTGTTTAATGTATGGGCAGTTTCATCGAGATGTTGTTTCGCTTTACCCAATGCACCATGCCAATAGATAGGCCAAGTGATATCGGTACCTATGTAGCTGTAGGCAACTGTTTTACAGCCTTCGGCTAGTACACCTGCATCAGCTAAAGCATCGATCCATAGCTGCCAATCTTCACCACCCATCACCTTCACAGTTGCATCAACTTCTTCCTGAGTAGCAGGTTCGATTTCTGCTTCGGTGATGCAATCTTTATTGGTGTCGATGGCAGTGGAGCGATATGGCTCACCAATAGGTTTCAATACCGAACGAATCACTTCACCCGTATCAGGCATTTTACGAACTGGAGAAGCTAAAGAGTAAACCACCAGATCTATCTGACCTAAATCCGCTTGGATTAATTCAACTACTTTCTGTTTAGCTTCATGAGAGAAAGCATCGCCATTGATACTCTTAGCATAAAGACCTGCTTCATGAGCTAAACGATCAAAAGCGGCAGCGTTATACCAACCAGCTGTACCGGTTTTCTTTTCAGAACCTGGCTTTTCAAAAAACACACCAATGGTTGCTGCATCGCTACCAAAAGCGGCGGCTATACGAGAAGACATGCCATAACCACTGGAAGAGCCAATCACTAACACACGTTTGGGTCCATCCACTTTAGGCTGTGAACGGGTGAAATTGATTTGTTCTTGAACATTGGCCTCACAGCCAACAGGATGCGTTGTCGTACAGATAAAACCACGAATTTTAGGCTTAATAATCATAGGAATCGCTATCTTTCAGCTAGGGTTTAAGAATGGGATTAGCTTATCACAGATTCGATGAAAGGTTCATCTAGACAAC
>REDB01000146.1 GCA_007693685.1 Oceanospirillales bacterium | reverse complement strand
AGCCCCAACACCGCCGTCGCAATTCCAAAGTAAACAAGAATACCCGCAGCATCAGCGATGGTTGCAACCAGTGGAGCACTTGCTGTCGCAGGATCTAATCCGGCTCGTTTAAGGATAAAGGGTAAGCTCAAACCCAATAAGCTACCCATCATTACAACAGAAACCATACTGAGTGCGACAATTAAGGCGATATCATATCCACCTCTAAAGTGACCTATAAATGCAACAGCAAAAGCCATGGTAAGGCCCAAAGCCAGAGCAATAATGATTTCTCGACCGAATAATCGCGCCCAATCCGACATCACTACATCGCCTGTACCTAGCGCACGTACCATTAGCGTTGATGCCTGAGAACCCGCGTTACCTGCACTACCGATCAATAAAGGCATAAAGAAGACTAATACTGCATATTTAGCGATGGTATCTTCATAGATTGCGATGCCGGCTGCGGTGAAAATATTGGCAAAAACCAGTAATAACAACCAAAAAATACGTTTACGGTAAATCAAAAACTTAGAGGCATCTTTAATACTGCCCTCTAAACCACCAACCGAACCCCCTTTCAGGATGTCCTCTGTTGCCTCTGCTTCGGCAACGTCCATCGCGTCATCGTAGGTAACAATACCGATGAGGCGTTGTTGATTGTCTATAACGGGAAGCGCCAGCAAGTCGTAACGACTGATCATCTTGGCGGCATCTTCTTGCTCTTGATCCGGTAACATGGTGATCAAATCAGTTTCCATCAGATCGCTAACTAATGCAGTTGGACGACTGACAATCAACTCTCTTAATGAAACGGTACCCACGAGCCTATGCAATTTGTCGAGCACATAGATTTGATAAATGGTTTCAGCATCAGGGGCGGTCTTTCTGACCTTGTCTAAAGCTTGAACGACCGTATCAGTGACCGGAACACTGGCATAATCACTGGTCATGATTGCACCCACGGTTCCCTCTTCATAGGAAGCCATGCGACGCAAATCTTCACGTTCTTCCTTCGCCATGAGTTTAAGAACGGCTGTCTGACGATCTTCTTCCATCAGATTAAATAAGTCAGCACGCTCATCTGAATCCATACAGTTGAGGAGTTGTGCTAACCCTTCTGCTGTCATCTCTTCAGAAACTTCAAATTGCGTATTTAGAGGTAAGTAACCAAAGACCTCCGCACGCTCTTCAATTTCTAGATGAGCAAGTAACTTTAGACAGACGTCAACTTCTTCATCATGGAGGAATTCTGCAAGGTCAGCGGGTTGAAACTCTACGACAAGCGCTTCAATAGCTACGCTGTCTTGCTTTTCCATAGCAATACGTAGCGCTTCGGTGAGTTCGGTGTAGTTCATCGTCAGTCTCCAAGACAGGCTCAAAGCCCATCGTACTGACAGAATCTTTAGATGTCAGTGAGACGGTGGGCTAGTGCTGAGCAGGTAAAAATCAATGTATTGATGTTTAACAAACATCGACTGGGGTCCATGGGAATCCTCATATCAGACCATCAAGATAGGCATAATATATTGAAAAATGACATGTTTTGTCAATAAAATCTGTGAAACTGTCATGAAAATGACTTATTTCAAACGAAAGATCAGGAATAGATCATTTCCATCCTATACGCCAATCTGCGTCATTTTTGAGTGTTTTCCAATCAAGCTGATATTCCTGATGCGTCATCACCGCTTGCAAGATACAGTGCGTCACCTGCTCTTGCTCATCCCTTAGTAACTCGGTGACGATAAAGTGCTTTTCCTTATTTTGCGGAATAACTGCTGTCCATTTACTTTGAAGCAGTTTTTCAGGATTAATGCGATTCATGACTTGTCTTAACCTACTTAAGTTGGCAATGGATAAGTGAGATACGCAAGAACTACTTAGTCTCTAACAATTCTTGAGTTTTTTCTTCGCCGACATAGTTTGCAAAGGCTGATGTCAGATGCGTTACCCAACCTTCGTCATCTTTCTCTAGCATCAATACTTTTAGATCTAGCTCTTCAGCTAAAGCTAAACCTTCGATTCCTAATACCATCAATGCTGTCGCCCAAGCATCTGCATCAACATTATCGGGTGTTAACACGGTGACTGAGGCAACACGATGATTGATTGGCCAACCGGATTTAGGATCAATCGTATGTGAGAAACGACGCCCATCCTCTTCAAAATAGTTACGATAGTCGCCTGAAGAGGCAACGGACATGTCTTTGACCGGAATAATATGATGCGCAACTTGAACGCCACTGTGGGGTAATTCTATGCCGATTCGCCAATTTTGCTCTGTTTCACGCATACCTATCGCCAAAAGGTCACCACCGATATTAACAAGAAAGTTGTTCAATCCTTGTGACTGCAGATAACGACCCACTTCATCAACGCCATATCCTTTTGCCACACCAGACAAATCGATAAAGAAGTCTTTAGTTCGACGAGCTAGGTTTTCTTCTAGATTTAGCTCCAAACCTTCATGACCTGCTATGGCTAAACGAGAATCTATCTCTTGTTGATCAGGAATAGAGTTAGGCCTTTGTTCTGGCCCAAAACTCCATAGATTAACTAAATTACCAACAGTGACATCAAACGAACCATCACTCTGGGCAGAAATCTCTTGGCTGATTGCCAGCACTTTCATCAATTCTGGGGAAATTTCAAACCACTCTCCAACAGGATGTCGATTAAGCTGCATCAGTTCAGATTCAGGCTTCCATGTGGACATCTGCCAGTCGACACGATCAAGCGTTTCCTTGATACCTGCTTCTAATGCATTCAACTCTCTGTCGTTAATATCATCTGCGATGCTGACCATCCAAAAAGTACCAAAAATACTACCTTCAATACGCTTAATGGGATCAACGGGAGTTTTATCGGAACAACCGACTATAAAAACAAGCAACACACTTAAGGTAAAAATTCTGGCTAAAGCATTCATTAAATCTGTGCCTCTAACTTATAAATCGATGGTATTAACGCACTGTGGCAATTATTTAGGTGCAAAAGTTTCTTGCTGCCTTAAAAAACGAGCTTCCATTTTTTTCAGCAGGTGTGCCACTGCAATAAATCCAAAAGTGGCTGTCACACAGGTTGACGCACCAAAGCCACCTGCACAATCTAGACGAGTAGGACTATCCGTTTCGGGTTTACGATGGCAAGCCGTTCCATCGGGTTGAGGGTAACGCAACTGCTCCGTGGAGAAGACGCAGTCGATGCCAAACTTATCGGTTTTGCTAAAGCCATGATGACGTTTTAACACCGATCGTAATTTAGCAGCCAAGGGATCCTGTGAGGTTTTGGTGAGATCCGCCACTCGAATTTGTGTCGGATCTATCTGTCCACCCGCACCTCCGATGGTGATCAACGGAATCTTCCGGCGTTTACACCACGAGATTAAGGCTGCCTTATCGCGGACATTATCGATAGCATCAACCACATAGTTAACATCGTCTAAAATCAACTCTGCTAAGTTACTCGCTTGAAGAAAAGCAGCTTTAGCATTGACCTTACAGTAGGGATTAATCGACTCTATTCGCGCAGCCATCACATCAATCTTCATCTGACCCACCGTGTCGTCGGTCGCATGAATTTGGCGATTGATATTACTGACACAAATGTCATCTAGATCAATTAAGGTGATCTCTCCAATACCCGTTCTAGCCAGTGCTTCTGCAACCCATGATCCAACGCCACCTATGCCGACAACGACAACATGGGCTTGACGATAGAAGTCGCTGATGGTTTTGCCATAAAGTCGTTGAATACCACCAAAACGCAGCGCTGCATCTTCCTCTGCAGAGGGTACAGAGGTGTTTACATCTATCACCATCCCATCACCTGTTTGACAAAAGGAACAGTAATACGTCGATGCGCACTTAAAGATGCATGGTCTAACTGGTCCAGCACACGCAGCAGATCGGTTAAATCGCGTTTTCCATGATGCATGATATAGCGCAAAACCTCATCACTAAGCTCAAACCCACGACTAATAGCACGAGCTTTTAGCGTTTCTATCTTTTCATCTTCCTGAATGGGCTGCACCTGAAACACCAATCCCCACTGCAAACGAGAGGTCAAATCAGCAAGAGAGAAATTTAATCTCGCAGGTAATTCAGAAGCTGCGAGGATTAAACGCACATTGGCTGCACGTAAGCGATTGAATAGATGAAACATCGCTTCTTCCCAAACTCGATGGCCCACTAAACACTCAAGATCATCGATGCAGACCAAGTCCATTTGCTCCAACCCTTCAAACAAGGAGGAATCAAATTCAATCAGTTCCGCCATTGGCAGATATACAGCTTGGCGATTTAACGCATCCGCTTCATGACATACTGCCTGAAGAAGGTGTGATCGACCGCTACCTGATGCACCCCAAAGATACACAACCAGATCACCGTCTCCTCTGGCTGAGGATTTAAGTGATTCACATAACAATCCGTTATCACCCAGAATAAAGTTTTCAAAGCGCGCTTCTTCACGAAGCGAAATACCCAACGGCAACTGAACAGGTAAGTTCATTTCAGACATCACTTAGTTCCAAGTAAATTCCAATCGAGCGTCTGATTTTTCACTAAAACGAGGATGTGCTTGAAGCTCTCGCTGCAATCCACTTAAAGCGCCTTCGTAATCGATATTGACTTGTAAAATACCGGAGTTAAAGCTGATCATTCTGACAGCGGATTCGCCAAACATTTCACGCAAAGTTTCAGTAGCATCCAGAAAATCCATTGGCATGATTAAGTCATATATAATCACTTGATAACCAGCCAAACCCGGTATAGGTGCAAGATCTAAAGGCTGGGCCTCAGATTGATTATTGAAGGCGTCGTTGGTCATATCATCTATTGATGAAAGATCAACATTTTCGTTGATAAAAGCTATCACTTCAGCAGCTTGCGCTGACCACTCTCCTTGGGTAGAGAAGGTTTTTCGATCACCTGACAACCAAATTAACCACTCAGTGAGTGGACGAGTACCTTCGATAATTCGTGCAACAAGAATATGTTCTGTGGAATAACGTGCTGAGGCACTTTGAATAGTATCTTGATCGCCCTGCCATAGAATGTTCGCATCAATAAACATTTGATCGGTCAAATCCATTAAAGGGGTTAGCAAGGTTAAAGAGGATGGGAGTTGCGAACGTAACTCTCTGACGACTGGGTGGGATATTGCGGCCATATCTCTAACGCCAGCACGCTCTTCTGCCAACCAAATTATTAGGGTATCCGCTGCCAGTGAACTACTAGAAATTAATAGTAAAAAAGACAGTAAAAACCTCTTCGCACTGACTCGTGTCGTTGAGTTTCGTGTCATGGACATTATTATGTGCCTAGTTTTTTCGTGAATTTAATCGATAAAAATACGCAACAACTTTAACACACAATAGCCCAGTCACCATCAACCTGATAAACTTACGCACTGAATTTCTTCTCATCCGTGATCTAAAGGTCGGATACAACATGTCTACAGATTCTGCAAAAACCTCTCTTAGTTACAAAGACGCGGGTGTCGATATCGATGCTGGCAATGCGTTAGTCGAGCGTATCAAAGGCGTTGCCAAGCGCACTGCACGCCCTGAAGTCCTTGGTGGCTTAGGCGGTTTTGGTGCTCTATGCGAAATACCTGAAGGGTATCGCAAACCTGTTTTAGTTTCCGGAACCGATGGTGTTGGTACAAAACTACGTTTAGCCATGGACTTAAAAACTCACGATACTATCGGTATCGATTTAGTTGCCATGTGTGTCAATGACTTGGTTGTCGCGGGTGCAGAGCCTTTACTATTTCTAGACTACTATGCAACCGGCCATTTAAATGTGGACATGGCGGCAGACGTCGTTACGGGCATAGGAAAAGGTTGTGAATTAGCTGGTGCTGCGCTGGTAGGTGGTGAAACCGCCGAAATGCCAGGCATGTATGAAGGCGATGATTACGACCTAGCTGGTTTCTGCGTGGGTGTCGTTGAAAAAGACGAAATCATTGATGGTTCGAAAGTTAAAGCAGGTAACGCACTGTTAGCTCTCGCCTCATCTGGTGCGCATTCAAACGGTTACTCTCTGATTCGAAAAATCATCGAATTCAGCAATGCCGATTTACAGCAGCCAATGGGTGAAACCACCTTGGCTAAAGCTCTTTTAGAGCCAACGCGTATCTACGTTAAGCCTTTGCTTAAGTTGATCAAAACCCTACCGGTACATGCGCTCTCGCACATCACTGGCGGTGGTTTGTTGGAAAATATTCCTCGCGTATTGCCTGACGATGCCAAAGCAGTTCTGAATATTAACTCTTGGTCATTCCCACCAGTATTCGAATGGTTACAGCAAGCCGGTAACGTTGAAATGAACGAGATGTATCGTACCTTCAACTGCGGTGTGGGTATGGTTATTGTGGTTCCTGAAGAGAACAAAGCCGAAGCGCTTACTTTATTAACCAGCCTAGGTGAAACCGCTTGGGAAATTGGTTCAATCGAAAGCCGTAATGGTGATGAACCACAAGTAGAAATGCGCAACGGGACTGCTGCATGAAAAAAAGGATTGTCGTACTAATCTCTGGCAGTGGCTCCAACTTTCAAGCAATTTTGGATCACTGTCAGCAGGGTAGTATTGATGGACAGATCGTTGCTGTAATAAGCAATCGAGATGATGCCTTTGGACTAAAGCGTGCTGAAATGGCTGGAATTCCCGGCCACTTCATTGATCACAAATCCTTTAAGGGTAGAGAGGATTTTGACCAAGCATTGATACAACAGATTGACGTTTATCAACCTGACCTAGTTGTCTTGGCTGGTTTTATGCGCATTCTCAGTGCCGATTTTGTGCGACACTACACTGGAAAACTTTTCAACATCCACCCTTCTCTACTTCCACGTTACAAAGGACTTAATACTCATCAACGAGTATTAGAAGCCGGTGACTCTGAGCATGGATGTACTGTCCATTTTGTGACAGAAGAACTCGATGGCGGTCCTTTAGCGATACAAGCCAAAATTACGGTTCTAACTTCAGATACCATCGACTCGTTACAAACCAAAGTTCACGCATTAGAGCATCAGATCTACCCATTAGCGGTCAGCTGGTTTTGTGCTGGTCGATTAGAACAATGCGAAGAAGGCGTTCTATTGGATGGATCGCTTTTACCTGCTTCTGGCTTTCAGCTAGAAAACTGATTTCAAGAGGGTTTGGCATCATGCGTTCTTTTTTGATTGCACTTGTTATGACCAGTATTACGACGCTTTCCTTAGCGTCTCCTGTAACCTTCGAGCCCTACCGTGCAACCTATACCAATCGTGTGGATGCCGCTATTTCATTTAGTGGTGAAGCGATTAGAGAGCTTAAACAACTGAATGACCAGACTTGGGAAATTTCAGTGGAAGCCTCAGCCATGATGGCTAACATTCGCGAATCTAGCCAAATCAAGCTAGAGAACGGACAGATTCTACCTCTGCAGTATGATTACAAACGTAGAATTTTGACTCGTAATCGTGAAGCACAACTTCGCTTTGATTGGGATGCCGGTCACGTCACCACTGATATAGATGACAAACCTTGGCGAATGGCTATCAAGCCGGGCATTCATGACAAACTCAGTTATCAGCTACAAATGCCCTTTGACCTTAAAGCAGGTTTAACAACGCTTGAGTATCTTGTTGCTGATGGTGGTCAGAAACAAGTTTATCGCTTTCAAGTAACCGGTGAAGACGAAGTTGAAACACCTGCAGGCACTTTTACTGCTGTGCGCGTAGAGCGCGATCGCGGTGAAGACTCAGATAGAGAAACATTGATTTGGTTTGCTCCTGAGCTGGATTATTTAGTCGTTCGCCTTGAACAAGTTGAACCTAACGGCAATCGTTTCGCTCTTCTGCTAAAAAGTGTCGACTGATATCTCGCTTATTAAACCTAGGTCGCCCTTTTAACTTCCGTCAATCCGCACTAGACTGAAAATAAAAACAATAAGGAGCCCATATGACCAAAGTGCTGGTTGTGGATGACGAACCTAACATCCTCTTATCACTTGAATTCTTAATGCAGCAGGCAGGCTTTGATGTCACCACTGCCGAGGATGGAGAAACCGCGCTTCAACGCATCAGCGACATTGAGCCCAACTTAGTTCTACTGGATATCAGCTTACCTGGCATTAGTGGTTTTGACGTACTCGAGCATCTGCGAAAAGATGAGCGTTTTACTCGACTACCAGTGATTATGCTGACCGCTCATGGTCGTGAAGTTGAAAAAGAAAAAGGCATGGCACTCGGTGCCGATGACTACATCACGAAACCTTTTTCAACCCAAGCGCTGGTTCAAAAAGTCAGGAACCTTCTTCAGGAATAGGAATAAGCCATGCCTAAACGACAGTTTCTTCTTGGAATCTGGATGTTGGCAACAGGTCTTGTTACCTTTGCTGCCTTGATATTTGGTGCCCTTCTTGATGGCAAGCTTAACGACGATCCTCAGTCGCGCACAATACTGTGGATACTCGTCGCCATCTTACCCTCACTATTATTAATAGCCGGCGTGTGGTTAGAAAAAAAACTCTTTGCCCCACTTCGACACTTACAAATTCAATTCGCCCGTTTAGCTGCTAATCCTGATGCTAAAGATGACTTTATGCCAGAGGGATGGCTGAGTAACTTAGGCCAAGACTTTTCACGTTTACGAGAAGGCTGGCGACAGGATAGAGAAAAGCTGAACTCAGCAAGAGAAGCCGGTGCACAAGACGCTGCTCGTATTCGACATGAATTAGAGGCTGTACTAGAGGTGTTAGAAGTACCCCTACTCTTATGTGATCGTCATCAACGAGTACTGATGCTTAACCCAGCTGCTAAGGCATTTTTTAGTAATCATCCTGCGTTAGGCTTAGGCAGACATCTAGGTCAGCTGTTACCACTTCCTAACCTGACAGAGACACTAAAAAAACTACCTAAGGATGGCAGTCCTCGACAAGTACTTTTACACCATGAAGATCGCTGGTTGCGCTGTGATCTGCGACGGGTTAGAGCCAACCAAGGTGAAGCGTTAATTACACTCAGCGATACCACGGAAGCTAATGCCAGTCATCAACGCTGGCGCCAGCCCTTGGCAAACTTATTACCTCAACTGCGTGGACATACTGCAAGCTTAACCACCACTGCAGAGGCACTGAGTGGAGCGCCACAGCAAAGTGATATACGTCCACGCTTAGAAAAAGCGATGCATGAAGAAAGCCAAGTGATGGGAGATCTAATTGATCAACTGTCTAGAGTTCTGGAATCGATTCAATTAGATCAAACCTGTTTAACCGATACATGGTCTGGTGATTTAACTTCTGCATTAATCGACATTTGTGAAAACCGCGACATTCAGGTCACCCCTATTGGAATTCCCGCCTGGTTTCGTGCCGACAGTCCAACATTACTGGTTATGTTAGAGATCTTATTACCAGCTTTGGGACAAGCCAGTAAACGGAATTCGTTTGAGATTGAGTTTTGCCTCGGCAATAAACGAGTTTACTTAGATATTGTATGGCTGGGCGTCCCTATCTCACAGCATCAGTTAGATTCTTGGCGTACCCTACCCCTAAGTGAACAGCCCTTAGCACCCCGCATTAGTGATGTGCTAAGCCAACATAACTCTGACTGGTGGTGCCTGCCTGATCATGATCGTGAACATGCTCGTTTACGGATACCTTTACCAGCAACAGACCGTTATGCTGAACCGGAACGTCAGTATACTTCTCGACCTGAGTTTCATGACTTCAGTATTGCTGAACTACCACCACCCGATGCAGAACTAGGTAATCAATTGCTCAGCCAGCTGGAAATGGTGGTTTTTGATACAGAAACGACTGGGCTTAAACTGCGTGATGGTGATCGAGTCATTAGCATTGGGGCTTGCCGTATCTTAAATGGCCGCCTGTTGGCAAATGAGCACTTTGACCAATTGGTGAATCCCGAGCGGGATATACCAGCAGAAAGCACAGCGATACATGGAATTCACGAGCAGGATGTGAAGCAGTCCCCGCCGATGCGAGTGGTTTTACCACGTTTCCGTCACTTTGTAGGTCAAGCGGTTTTGGTTGCGCACAATGCTGCTTTCGATATTCTGGCGCTGGACCTTCCCGCTAAAGATGCTGGAATTCAATTCAACATGCCAGTGCTAGATACCTTATTGCTATCACGCGCTATCGATCCTGACTTGGAAACTCATGGACTGGATGCTCTTTCTGATCGTTTTCAGATCACCTTTCCTGCAGGAACTCGGCATACGGCACTAGGAGATGCACGTGTGACCGCAGAGCTATTGTTAAATCTCATTCCTCGACTTGAAGCTCGCGGAATAACAACACTTCAGCAAGCATTGGATTTCCAAGCCACCGCTGAAACTGTGAGAGTGGGTTAATCTATGCAAGGCCCTTCCTTGGTGAGTCGTCTAGTCTCCTTGACGCTACTGGGGTTGCTTTTTTTTATCCCACCTTTGGTACTGCTGTTTGATCGACCCACTAGCTACGGCTTTTCAATGCTACCTATCTGGTTGTTTGCCAGCTGGCTTGTGTTGATTCTTCTGACCGCTTGGGTGATGGAGCGCAGTGATGAAGAATGAATTACTGGTTCTCTTTGTCGCCTTTAGTTACCTAGCATTGTTATTTCTAATTGCGGCCTGGGGTGACAAAAGAGCAGAGCAAGGTCGATCAGTAATTAATTCGTCAACGGTTTATGCGCTATCTATTGCCGTTTACTGTACCGCTTGGACATTTTACGGCAGTGTCGGTCGAGCCGCTGAGGCTGAACCTAGCTTCCTACTGATCTATCTTGGCCCCACGATTGCAATGCTTATCGGCTGGATGTTAATTCGAAAAATGGTACGTATTGCACGTGCTCAACGACTTACCTCCATCGCGGACTTTATCAGTGCACGTTATGGCAAAAGCGAAGGAATCGGTGCATTAGTCGCAGGCATTGCGGTGATTGGCATCATTCCTTATATCGCGCTGCAACTAAAAGCCATCACCGTGAGTTTTGATGTACTTACCGGTTATCAGATGAATGGACGCCAAAGTGGCGCTGACATCTCCTTTTTACTAGATCAGTCTTTCTGGATCTCTATCGTCTTAGCGATTTTTATCATTCTCTTTGGCACCCGACAACTGGATGCCAGTGAGCGTCACGAAGGCATGGTCACGGCTATCGCCTTTGAGTCCCTGATTAAACTACTCGCTTTTATGGCCGTTGGTATTTTTGTAGTCTTCGTTATGTATGGCGGCCCCACTGACCTCTTTGCGCAAGCGGCTGCACACCCTGATATCGCAGGCACCTTTGGCATGGCGAATGTTCCCGGTGGAGCAGCGGGATGGGTAGGTTTACTGCTGTTAGCGACACTGGCGTTCTTAACGCTTCCAAGACAATTTCAGGTATTAGTGGTAGAGAATGTTGACGAACGTCATATCAAACGCGCTTCTTGGTTATTTCCGTTATACCTATTGGCGATCAATATTTTCGTAATTCCTGTTGCACTTGCTGGGTTGCTGCTAGGAGAAGCTGCTGGAGCACCCGACAGCTTTGTTTTAACACTGCCACTTTCTGCTGGATTGGAATATCTTCCATTATTAGTCTTTATTGGTGGATTGTCTGCGGCAACTAGTATGGTTATTGTTGAAACCATTGCACTATCAACCATGATCAGTAACCAACTGGTTATGCCACTTCTACTTCGCTGGCGCAGATTGCACTTGGATCAAAGTAGCGATTTAAGTGGATGGTTACTGAGTATTCGTCGAGTCGCCATTATCCTTATTCTGTTGCTAGGCTATTTATATGTCGCATTGATCGGTGACTCTTACTCCCTAGTCACCATTGGCTTAGTATCCTTTGCGGCAGCCGCGCAATTTGCTCCAGCACTGCTATTGGGTATGTTCTGGCGAGGTGCGACACGCACCGCGGCTGCGGCAGGTTTAATCGGCGGATTTATTGTTTGGTGTCACACCTTATTGATCCCGGGCTTTGCTCAGTCAGGATGGCTTCCTTTATCTCTAATTACAGAAGGGCCTTGGGGCGTTGAATGGCTTCGCCCTTACCAACTATTTGGATTAACAGGTTTAGATATTCATACCCATGCACTTTTCTGGAGCATGATTGTCAATGTCGGTTTAATCTTGCTGGTGTCACAGTTCACTCGTCAAACGAACCTAGAGCAAACACAGGCAGCATTATTTACTCAAGCATTTAGTCAAGATCGTTTACATACCAACTTATGGCAAGGACATACCAGTCGTGGCGAGTTAAGACAATTACTCAATCGTTATCTGGGGCCTGTCGCTACGCAGCGCTTTTTTAAAGCCTACAATGATGCCGACAAGAACGTTAAAGATGAGACACCCGCCTCACCTGATATGGTCAGTCAGGCAGAAAAACAGCTAGCAGGCGCCTTGGGAAGTTCTTCCGCTAGGGTTCTTATTAACTCCGTTGTTCGTGGGGAGGCTCTGGATATTCAAGCGGTTCTTAGTATTTTAGATACCACTTCGCAAACGCTGGAATATAACCGACGCTTAGAGCAAAAATCGAACGAACTGGCTCGTATCGGTAATGAACTTCGTGCCGCCAACGATCGCTTACGAGAGCTAGATAAACTTAAAGATGAGTTTGTGGCGATGGTAAGCCATGAGCTTCGTACACCACTCACCTCGATCAGAGCTTTCGCCGAAATTCTAAAAGATAATCAAGGCATTCCTATTGAAAAACAACAACACTTTCTTGAAGTTATCGTCAGAGAAAGTGAGCGTCTATCACGCTTGATCGAAGAAATTCTTGATCTAGCTCGACTTGAGTCAGGTCGCATGACACTCAAACCTCAGCATATCGATCTTGCTGCAGCGGTTAAGCAGTCCATCGATGCGGTGACACGTCTTTATGAAGAGCGAAATGTTGAACTCACTTTACAACTGGATGTTGATACTGCCTGGGTTATTGCGGATGTAGACCGTTTACAGCAAGTTCTAATCAATTTATTGGAAAATGCTCGCAAGTTCGCTGCAGAAGATCAACCTAAGGTACATGTTTCTCTCACTGCACTGGAAGATAAATATCGCGTTCGTGTTGAAGATAACGGAACGGGCATTCCGATTGATCATCGTGATCGTGTATTTGAGAAGTTTCATCAAGTCGAACAAGGCAGCAAAGAGCAGCCAAAAGGCCGACCTAAAGGCACAGGACTGGGATTACCCATATGCAGAGGGATTTTGACGCATCTTGGCGGAAAACTTTGGGTTGATGATCCTGAAACACTTGGTGGTGCAAGTTTAATTATGGAGCTGGCACAAACCGAAGCTCCAGCCCCTCAAGCTAGCGAGTCAAATAACGAGAACTAGAGCGTTGTTAGAAACTATTTACGCAGTTGCTGCTAGCTTTTGTAAACTGCGAATCTCAAGCAGTGCCATTTTTAGCTGAACCTGGCGACTTTCAGATAACTCGCGGCGATCCACCCAGCCATCAGGTGTACGATTAAATTCAACGGCTTTCATTTGTGATTCAAGTAACAGTGCTAATAATAAAGATAAAGCTTCTTGCAAGGATTCAGCTTTAGATGCACTTATAAGGTTCATCGAGCGCAGCGCTTCCAGTCGCCCCCTACAGTCTTGCTCTGCCACTCCCTTCCTTAAAGAAAACAGCCGCAAAGCCGCTTGAAGTGGAAGCAAACCTTGGCGCTTGAGATTTAAGGCATGTTGATGGGGAGCATCTTGATCATCTCCCACTAGCCGATCAAATCTATCTAAGGCAACACGAGTCTCATCCTGTAATGCGTTCATTTCATCAAGGAAAAGACCTGCATTTGGCATTAACTCAATCAAATATTGCCTAAACTGTTCTGCCAACAGAGCATTACCATAAACGGGAGCAAAATCTAATAAAATATTCGATAGCTGAACCAGCTTTACCGTGCGCCGACCACTCCACAAACGCATCTGTTCACACCACTCTTTTAAAGGTTTGCGCCACAAAGGCCAACGTGCCATGACATGACCTTTGCAAAGCGGAATACCTGCTTGATGTAATTTATCAGTGAAACGTTCTGCCAAGGACTGAAACCAGGTATCTATTTCTACGTGACGATCCAGTGGGTAATCTTCCAATATCATGGCATTGTCTTGATCAGGCCCAAGCAAACTCTCATGACGTGCCCCTGAGCCAAGCGTCAACACACAAAAATCACAAGGAGGATGTCCCCAGCCTTGCTGGTTCATCTCAGCTAAAGACTCTCTTATTGTTAACCGATAAATCCAATCATTGTGATCACTAATGATCTGACTAATTCGCCAAGCAGGAATATCGATCGCTTGAAACGCTCTGACAAGTTCCGGCTGCCAACCTTTAAGAGCGGCAAGATCCTGACTCGATTGTATGTGACTGAAGGCAGTTTTTAATTCAGACAGACAATCAGGCCATTGAGATGTGTCGGGCAGGTTATCTTTGGCAAAGAGAGTTCGCCATCCAGACTGGGTCATATTCTGATCTCTTTTTTATTATATTGACTAACAGCCTAGCTCCTTAATCTCACCTTGTCTTTAACACTAAAGGCGATGAAAAACTGATCTAGCTCATATAAATCGAAAGAAACTAGCAAAAATTTAGCTTAGGTTCTGCATTAGCGTTGCAATCAGGGGCTAAATCACGTGATAATCACGCTCAATTATACTTTTAATACGAAAATGATGATCAAGGTATAGCAGGGTACAGGATGCAACTGAGAAAAATCGATCCATCAGCTCTCAGCGCTAAGGGCATTCCTACGACACATGTTATCGCATTTAGTCTAGCTGTCGTTGTCACTCTTACTGCGGCTTTCTGGCCCGAAGGTGATAATTCTGAGACTAGAAATTCACTAGTAAGTTCATCGTCAACAGCAACAGATAATCTTGTCATTCCTGGCAATGATACCTCATCGAAATTCTCACCAAAGATACGTTATAGGACAGAGAACCAAACTGAGTTTGAGGGTGACTCTTCAACAGTTCAGTTAACTCAGTCTATGCCTGAAAATGATCCAGATACTCTTAACAATCATTATTCAGATTTTGATTATCATAACGAAGAATTTGCTCATAACCATGATGAGTCAGTTGATCTTGAAGCCCTTGCTGCACTTGAATCAGAAACAGCATCACCTGAAGTTGAATTAGAACTGCGTTTAACCATTGATGATGGTGATACCTTAAGCACCCTTTTTGACCAAGCTAATGTCGGTCAAACGATCATGTACCAAATTTTATCCGCTGATGAGCAAATCTTAGCATTAGACATCTTAAGACCAGGCAACGTTCTGACATTTCGTAAAAATCCAGAGTCTTATGATTTAGAGGAAATGGAACTCTACATTCATGCGGGTAAACAGATCATCTATCGTCGTGTGGATAATGAAAACTTCGACTTTGAAGAAGTATTACACGAGGGTGATTGGGAACAAGAGATTATCGCTGGTGAAATCTATGGCAGTTTTTATGTATCTGCCATTCGTGCCGGTTTGAGCAAGGCTGAAATCCATGAAATCAATAAGCTACTAGGTGAGCAAATTGATTTTAACCGTCAAATCCAAGCAGGCGACCGTTTCCAAGTGGTCCGTAATGCTCAGTATGTTGGCGATGAGTTCACTGGACAAACCTCAATTGAAGCAATCAGACTTCAGCAGAGTCGTAAATCTTACACTGCGTTTCTATTTGAAGATGGCAACTACTACGATAGCAATGGTGAGAGCTTAACCAGAGCCTTCCGTCGTCTACCACACAATCAAAACTTTAGAATCAGTTCAGCATTTAATCCTACCCGCCGCCATCCTGTTACCGGTCGTGTTGCTCCTCATAATGGTACTGATTTTGCGATGCCAACTGGAACCCCGGTTGTCACTATCGGTGATGGCGTGGTAACTCGTGTAGAAAATCACCCATTTGCTGGTAGATACTTAGAAATCCGTCATAACAGCACCTATTCAACACGTTATCTTCACATGCATCGTATCGATGTGCGTCGTGGAGAATCGGTTAAACGAGGTCAACGTATAGGTCTTTCTGGTGCAACAGGACGCGTAACAGGTCCACACCTTCACTTTGAGCTACATGTTAACGGCAGACCTGTTAACCCTATGACCGCAGATCTACCCCTTTCAACCTCGGTTCCTAGAGAACAACTGGCTAAGTTTAACAAACGAGTTGAAGAGTTAGTGACGGTAATGGAAGTTGCTAGAGAAGAACAATTTGCTATGCGCCGTAACGAATCTCAACCCGGCACCTAGTCAAGGCGTGATAACTGTCAATATGACACCTTCGTAAATGGAGCTGGAACTCTCCGTCATCTTGCTGTTAATGCTAGCTGCATTAGCAGCGGGCTTTATAGATTCAATTGCTGGTGGCGGTGGCCTGATCACCGTTCCGGCTCTGTTAGCTACAGGTATGCCACCTGCCCTTGCGTTAGGAACTAACAAATTACAAAGCTGCTTTGGTTCATTCACAGCAACTTTATATTTTTGGCGTCAGGGACTGATCAAAATCCGCGAACTCTGGCCCCATATTGTTTGTACCTTTTTGGGTAGCGCTATAGGTACTTTGCTGGTTCAACATCTTGATCCTACCTTCCTAAGCAGGCTCCTTCCCTTCTTACTAATCGGTTTTTCGCTCTACTTTCTTTTTTCGCCTCGCATCAGTAATGATGACAGCGAACAGCGCCTTTCACCCCTAATGTTTGCTTTTGTGATAGGTACAAGCGTTGGGTTCTATGATGGTTTTTTTGGACCTGGGACTGGCTCTTTCTTTGCAATAGCCTTTGTTGCCTTAGCTGGGTTTGGTCTTGCCAAGGCAACAGCTCATACAAAGCTGTTAAACTTCACTTCTAACATAGCTTCATTACTATTTTTTGCGCTCGGCGGTCATGTACTATGGTCAGTAGGTTTGGCGATGGCAGTGGGTCAATATTTGGGCGCTCGTGTTGGATCTAGAATGGTTGTCAGTCACGGCGTTAAATTGATTCGACCCTTACTCGTTGGAATCTCTTTGATCATTAGCTTAAGGCTTATCTGGCAGCATTATATGTAATAATAGCGAATGCTATCTGGCCATTTATTTACAACAGAGGATGCGTCATGAATCGGTTTCTTCTAAGCTCTCTTTTTATCAGTGTTGTTTCTGCCACTACTATTTTTTTAGCTTCACATGCAGTTGCTCAAAGTAGTGGCGAATTTCGTCTCTTAGCGACACCTGAAGTACTTAATTCTGAAGAAGGTGAAGTTCTGCAGGTCTTTTTGCCAGCTAATTGGCACACAGTTCACAAAGAATGGCTAGATAACCGTGGTGTAAAAGAAGTCGTTCCTTCCGATCAAACCATTATTAACTGGCGAGAAATGTTAGCATTTCAAGTCATTGATAAAGTTAGAATGCCGCCTCAAGCTTATCTAGATCAACTAAAAGAAGCGTTAAGCCAAAGCTGTGAGTTTACTCATTTTCGGACACTCTCTGGTTCTGTAAGCTCGCACTATAGTGAAGCTGTGCAAATCAGCTGGTGTGGTCAAGTCGCAGGTGCCCAGTGGGGTGAAATTGTATTAACACGCATCATTTCAGGTGAAAACACCCTGTATAGCCTGAATAAATCATGGCGAACCATCCCCTTCCGCTCTGTTGAAGCTATCGGCTTACCTGAGGAAGAGATTCAATTTTGGTTAAACCAAGTCAATCGCAGCAGACTTTGCGATACGCGTCGGAACGATTGCTAATCAATCAACCTTCTGAATTGTGTAAGAAAACTGCTAGAATAGAGAATAATCTATCGATTGAGATCAGGGAGACAGCCTTTGATGTGGCCAACGGTTCAGCGCTTTTCATTTTCACTTCTAGCAGCAGTCCTTTTACTGCAATCTACTAGCGCTCAGGCTCAGTTCAATCTAATACAGTACTTTAAGGATGAGGAAGGCAGCACCAACTGGCAATACGTTGCTAACTTCTCAAGTGGTGTATTGATTATCACACTGTCTATCGTTGCCATTTTTTTACTTTTAACATGGCGCAAAGCTTTCCATGCTAATCGTGAGTTGACGGCCATTCGTAACGAATTGGAGCAACGGGTTGAACGACGCACCGCAGAACTCAAAGCTTCAGAGTCCTATGTCGCTAACATTCTTCGTTCGCTGCCTTTAATGCTGGTGGGACTAAATAATCAATGTCAAATTACTCACTGGAACCGACAGGCAGAACAGATTGCTGGGGTATCAACTCAAGATGCACTTGGAAAAGACCTATGGCAAATCTATCCCACTATCAGTATTACGCCTGCGCAAATTGAGCAGTCGATTAAACAACAAGAACCTATCTACATAAAACAAAGCCAAAGCGGTCTTTACTACTTCAACATTACTATCTATCCGCTGCAAGAGCTGGAAAATGGTGGAGCCGTTCTATTAATCGATGATGTGACACAAAAAATACTCGCTGAAAATATGCTCGTCCATAATGACAAAATGGCGTCGATGGGTGAATTAGCTGCCACCATGGCACATGATATTAACGCCCCACTGCAAGGCATACTCTTTGATCTGAGTAGCTTCCAACGCCTGTTAGCGAATGGACGCCTTATGCAACAAGACAGCGAATGCGGTAAAGAAGTAGAACGTTTGAACCACCTACTGGAAGACGCTTCTGAAAAAGGTCGCAATGTCACAGCCATCATCAACAACCTCTTGAATTTTTCTCGTCAACGTACAGATAAAAAGATTCTTGTTGATGCAAGTGAACTCATGGAGCATGCGCTTGAGTTAGCTGGTGACGTGCTTATCTCTGCCGAAAATGTAAGATTTAATGATTTTAATATTGAAAAACATTACGCCGATCAACTACCTAAACTAAGCTGCTATAACATTGAACTACAGCAAGCTTTCTTAAGTCTATTTAGGCATTGCTTTGATGCATTAGTGGAGCAAGCTGGCAGCATCTCCCCCAGAATTAAAATAGATATTACTGAATCCTATGATAGTTTATGGATTCGGATTAACCATAATGGCAAACCATTAAGCGAAGAAGAACAAATGTCATTGTTTGAGCCTTTTTTCAGCTCTGACAGCTCTTCGGAGACCAGTGATGCAGGTAAACGCCTTTCTTTTGCCTATTTTATTATCACTGATCAGCATCAAGGTCATATGGCAGTTACTTCTGATGCAAGCTCAGGTACAACCTTCCACATGCAACTAGGCTTAAATAGTGATGCAAACTCCCTTTGATCATAACAGGTAGAACTTATATGGATAATCCTTTACTGAACATCCGCAACCTTTCTGTGGCATTTACTGGTAAAACAGTCGTAGAGGATATCGATCTTGAAGTTGGATCAGGAGAATGTGTTGCTTTAGTAGGCGAATCAGGTTCAGGGAAATCTGTGACCGCACTTTCTGTGCTAGGCTTACTTCCCTATCCTTTGGCAAGCCATCCTAGCGGTGAAATACTCTTTAACGATCTCGATCTACTTAAGCTAAAGGAGCCTCAACTACGTGCAATACGCGGTAACCGTATTAGCATGATTTTTCAGGAGCCAATGACTTCTCTTAATCCACTGCATACAGTAGAGAAGCAAATTGGTGAGAGCCTGCAGCTACATGCCGCCATGAGCCGACAGCAAGCTCGCAGTCGCATTTTAGAGCTATTAGACTTGGTTGGCATACCAGAACCAGAAAGACGCCTGAAACAGTATCCACACGAACTATCAGGCGGTTTGCGTCAGCGAGTCATGATTGCGATGGCGCTGGCAAATGAACCAGAGCTACTCATTGCTGATGAGCCAACTACCGCACTTGATGTCACCATTCAGCAGCAGATCCTTGAATTACTGAAAAGCTTGCAAAAAAAACTGAACATGTCTGTACTGCTAATCACACATGACCTGAATATCGTTAGGCGTTTTGCTGATCGCGTCTATGTGATGAATCAAGGTCATTTAGTTGAAACTGCTGCAACAGCAGACCTGTTCGCACAACCTAAAGAAACCTACACACAGATACTCCTTGCCGCAGAACCGGACGGTAAACCCGCAGATATCCCTTCTGATAGCCAAGTGATTCTAAAAACTGATGCCCTTAAAGTTTGGTTCCCGATACAAAGCGGCCTATTTAAGCGAGTTAAAGATCATCACAAGGCAGTTAACGATATTAATCTGACCCTAAAGCAAGGTGAAACCTTAGGTGTGGTTGGTGAATCAGGTTCAGGAAAAACGACGCTAGCTCTTGCTATTCTTCGACTGGCAAAATCGCATGGGCAGATACATTTCGCAGGCCATGATTTAAACCAACTTCCACAAAAAGCTGTCAAACCACTGCGCAAACAGATGCAGATCGTTTTTCAGGACCCTTTTGGTAGCCTAAGCCCCAGAATGCTGGTGGGTGAATCTATTGCCGAAGGGCTTGAAGTTCATGGCGTCACCGATCCTGTTGAGATTGAAAAGCGCGTCATTCAAGCATTAGAAGATGTTGGTTTACCGGCTGATATCAGAAATCGTTATCCGCACGAGTTTTCGGGTGGTCAACGACAACGTATTGCGATTGCTAGAGCCTTGGTACTTCGACCTGAACTGATTGTTTTAGATGAACCTACGTCGGCACTCGATAGAACTGTTCAGAAGCAAATTATTGAGCTATTACGTGATTTACAAGCTCGCTATCAGCTCAGCTATTTATTTATTAGTCATGATTTAGCGGTAGTTAGGGCGTTAAGCCATCAGCTTTTGGTGATGAAATCTGGAGTGGCTGTAGAGCAAGGTGAAGCGAGTGATATTTTCAATAACCCACAACACCCTTATACTCAACAACTTTTAAAAGCGGCATTTGGTGAAACTGCGCGTCCTTGCGCTTAGCTAACCCAATATAACGGGTTAGCTTTGTTTGACTGATTAGTTACGCTTTATGGTTGCCTGATTTCTCAAGCTATCAACACGATTCTGATACTCTTGCTGACCTAAGGTGGCACCTAGAATAGACATCATCAGCGCCATCTCATCTTCATTCAACTGATTATCTTTATGCTGAACAGCATCTAAGCGAAGCAGCGCAAAACTACCGTCACGCAACTGCATCAGGTCGAATCGTGGCGTTTCGTTAGCAGACATAGCAAACAAACGGTTGCGTATTTCAGAAGGAACTCTTGAGTCAGCTCTTCCTGCTTCAACCACTTCACTCCAAGCCAGATCATCATTAAGATTCTCTAAAGCCTCGCCCTGCTGTAATGCAGCCAACCACTCAGAGCTTTTCTGTTGAAGTGTTTCTGTTGCTTTAGCCGTAATCAATTCAAGTTCGAGTTCGTCACGCACTTCTTCAAAGGTCAACTGACGACTTGGAAGATGCTCGTTAACACGCACTACTACTGTTCTTTCACGATCTAACTCGATAGGTAAGCTATTTAAACGCTCACGCAGTAAGTCACTACTGAATGCAGCTTCAACTACACGAGAGTTTCTTCCTAAGAAGTCACTTCCACCATCACGACTGATCGGCTGCGAACGCTCGATAACTAGATCTAACTCTTCAGCAGGAACAATCAAATCTGCAGCAGAGAAAGATAGATCAGCTAAGCGCTCCATCTGCTCCACATAACGCATTTCAGCATCGCGTTCTGCCATCTCTAGGCGCAGGTCAAAAGCTGCCTGTTCGAAGCTAGGACGCTCAGTTTGACGTATCTCATCCAATCGAATGACGTGGTAACCAAACTGGGTTTCTACTGGATGGCTGATTTCACCTGGTGATGACATTGCAAACAAGGCATCAGCGAACTCATCTACCAATGAATCACGCGTCAACAAACCCAAAGAACCACCTTGTGAGGCAGAACCTAGGTCATCAGAGAAACGCTCTGCCAACTCGGCAAAATCAGCTCCGTCTTGTAGCTCAAGAAATATCTCTTGAGCTTGAGCCAAAGCGGCTAGTGCATCGCGTTGACCATCCACTTCAATCAGGATGTGAGAAACAGCGCGCTGTTCTTGAGAGACGAACTCGGTCATCATCTGTTCGTAAATTTCACGCACTTCATCGTCACTGACGATCGATGGATCAACAAAATCATTGCGATCCAACAGCACGTAATCTAAAACAACCTGTTCAGGTGTTTGTAAGCTGGAAGCGCGCTGATCATATAGAGCGCGTATTTCCGACTCGCTTACTTCGGTATCGTTCAAAATGGTTAGCAATGGAATTCTGACCCAAGCAACATCTCGGGTTTGCTGATCAAGTCTAACAATACGATCAACTTCATCACGGGTAGTAAAAGAAGAGAGCAGAAACGCAGCTCTTTCTTGATCCATGAGGGTTTCTTTACGCAGCAGATCACGATACATCAGTGGCGTGAAGCCTGCGTTGCGTAGAACCATTTCAAACTGATTGCGATCAAATCGACCGTCTATCTGAAATTCTGGCGTTGCTACGATCAACTGGTCAATCATCTCTTCAGAGAGAAATAGACCCTGATTCTCGGCCGATTGAACTAATAAAGCTTGCTCAATAAGGCTTTCCAATACTCCACGCTGAAGTAGATTATCATCGATTTGAGTTGGATCAGCGTTCGGTCCCATTTGCATCAAAATTTGACGACGTTGCAAGTCGACTCCACGCAAGAGATCAATAACGGCGATATCTTGTCCGTTAACCTCTGCTGCAGGCTTTTCTTTTGATCCTAGACCGACCAACGATTCCAGACCGAACAGCGCAAACGTGACCGCAATAAGACCTACGATGACCTTGGCGATAATGCCTTTTGAGTTGTCCCTGATGGCTTGAAGCATTGTTTACAATTACCTTATGTTTTCATAAAAAAAAGCGCACTCATCGGAATGCGCTTTCTTAGACCAGAAAGGTCAGATTACTTATTTACCGCATCTTTAAGCGCTTTGCCCGGCTTAAACGTAGGCAGAGTAGCCGCAGCAATTTCAATAGGCTTGCCAGTTTGTGGATTACGGCCTGTACGAGCTGCACGCTCTTTCACAGAGAAGGTACCAAAACCAACTAGCGCAACTGATTCGTTGTTCTGTAGAGCTTTAGTCACTGCTTCGAGCGTAGCATCCAATGCACGGCCTGCAGCTGCTTTTGGTAGATCAGCAGAAGCTGCAATCGCATCGATCAATTCTGACTTATTCACATTGTTCCCCTTAATGCATCATTATTTTGTTCTGTTCGCGTGGCATGCCCAGTCACACTTCAGGCCACTTTATACCAACACTCAGATTGCGGTGTCAACTGAAAAGCCCCTTTTTATGGGGGCTACAGCGATTAATGAGTACTTAATTGTCCTGGCTCAACTTTTACACCTGAGCTTTCCTTAGCAACAATCTCGGTCTCTTTCTCGTCAAGAGGTTCGGGTGCTCTGGTTAAAGCGACCTCCAAAACCTCATCGATCCATTTTACCGCGATTATATCCAAGTCTGCCTTAATATTTTCAGGTATTTCTTTCAAATCGCGTTTATTTTCATCTGGAATGATAACAGTTTTGATTCCACCGCGATGTGCAGCCAGTAATTTCTCTTTCAAACCACCGATCGGAAGCACTTGTCCACGCAAGGTAATTTCACCTGTCATGGCCACATCTGAACGCACAGAGATACCTGTTAACGCAGAGATTAACGCGGTACACATGCCAATACCTGCACTTGGACCATCTTTCGGAGTAGCACCTTCAGGGACGTGAATGTGAATATCTTGTTTCTCGTGAAAATCAGGACGAATACCTAACTGCATCGAACGATTTCTAACCACCGTCAAAGCAGCTTGGATTGACTCTTTCATGACATCGCCAAGCGAACCGGTATGAATCTGACGTCCCTTACCTGGCACTATCGCAGCTTCGATGCTGAGAATTTCGCCACCAACCTGAGTCCACGCCAGACCTGTTACGTGACCAACAAGATCTTCCTCTTCCGCTTTACCATAGCTGTGCTTATGCACACCGGAGTAATGCTCAAGATTTTCAGAAGTGATTTTTTGCAGTTCTTTAGTCATTTTGCCTAAGGCTGATTCACGAACAGCTTTACGACAGATTTTTGCAATTTCTCGCTCTAGACCACGCACACCCGCTTCACGAGTGTAGTAGCGAATAAGATCCAAAATGGAGTCATCGGCAAAAGTTATTTCCTTATCTTTCAAGCCACTTTGCTTCATCTGCTTTGGAATAAGGTACTTTTTAGCAATGTTAAGTTTTTCATCTTCGGTGTAGCCAGGAATACGAATAATTTCCATACGATCCAGCAAAGGACCTGGAATATTCATCGAGTTAGAAGTACAGATAAACAATACATCCGAAAGATCCATATCTACTTCAAGATAGTGATCGTTGAAGGTGCTATTTTGTTCTGGATCTAACACTTCTAGCAATGCAGAAGAGGGATCGCCACGATGATCCATACCCATCTTATCGATTTCATCGAGTAAGAAAAGTGGGTTTTTAACACCTGCTTTAGTGATTTTTTGGACTAATTTTCCGGGCATTGAACCTATGTAAGTACGACGATGACCGCGAATTTCCGCTTCATCACGCACACCACCTAATGCCATACGGACATACTCACGGTTAGTCGCACGAGCAATCGATTTTCCAAGCGAGGTTTTACCTACACCTGGAGGTCCTACTAGACAAAGAATAGGTCCTTTGAGCTTGCGAACGCGTTTTTGAACCGCAAGGTATTCAATAATGCGTTCTTTGACTTCTTCTAAGCCAAAGTGATCTTCATCAAGAATATTCTGGGCGCGCTGCATGTCTAAACGTACTTTAGAACGTTTTTTCCATGGCACCTGAAGCATCCAGTCGATGTAACCACGAACAACTGTTGCTTCCGCGCTCATGGGCGACATCATCGTTAATTTTTTATGTTCAGCTAGGGTCTTTTTCAGCGCATCTTCTGGCATCTCAGCAGCTTCAATACGACGACGTAACTCGTCCATATCATTGCCGCCACTTTCATCCATATCGCCCAGCTCTTTCTGAATAGCCTTCATCTGCTCATTCAGATAATACTCACGCTGGCTTTTTTCCATCTGTTTCTTGACGCGTCCACGGATACGCTTCTCAACTTCAACCAAGTCAATTTCGGTTTCCATTTTAGCCATCAGATATTCAAGACGATCACGACTACTCGGCATTTCGAGGACTTTCTGTTTATCCTCAAGTTTCAAAGACATATGTGCTGCAATCGTGTCAGCTAAACGACCAATATCATCAATATTTTGCAGCGAATTAAGCACTTCAGCGGGTATTTTTTTATTGATCTGAATAAAGCGTTCAAACTGATCTAGTGCCGTATGCTTATAAATTTCACTTTCAGCTTCAGTCGCTTCCTCAGTGACCATCACTTCTAGGCTCGCATTGAAACACTCATCTAAATCAGTCAAACAAGCGATACGAGCTCGGTACTCACCTTCAACTAGCACTTTCACTGTACCGTCAGGCAACTTCAGCATCTGAAGAATCGTTGCGACAGTGCCCACATGGAATAAATCAGAAGCAACGGGCTCATCTTCCGACGCGCTTTTTTGAGCAACAAGCAAAATCTGCTTGTCATGTGCTAGCGCATTATCTAGCGCACGAATTGACTTAGCGCGACCCACAAATAAAGGGATAACCATATGAGGATAAACCACGACATCACGAAGTGGCAGTACTGGAAGCTCAATATCAACACGGCCTTTCACGTTGCTATCATCTTTTGCTTCGTAATGATCCATAATTCTGTGCCTCTGTGCTGCGTATCAGCCCGGTTTGGACTGAGCTCTTTTGAAAATATCAGTTTGACAGTATCAGTCAATGGGGACAGGATGAGAAATTACAAGCCGAATCCTGTTATTGACAGTAATACGGCTTGAAACTAATTTTGGTGCGTAAAAATTACGTCTAGTGAACTTTACTTGTAGTAAGCGTTAGCAGTATTAGTGTGGTCTGTTACGTCTTTTACTGCAACTAAACCAGGCACTCTTTCTATCAAGGTTTTTTCAACACCATCTTTAAGCGTTAAATCTACCGCACTACAACCTTGGCAACCGCCTCCGAACTTAAGGATAGCGATATGCCCAGCATCTTGTTCAATCAACTCAATCAGTTTAACTTCACCACCGTGAGCAGCAAGGCCTGGGTTGATGTCTGAATAAAGAATATAGTTGATTTGATCCTGCATAGGACTGTCAGCAGTTACTTTAGGCATTTTAGCGTTTGGTGCTTTGATGGTTAATTGACCACCCATACGATCTTCTGCAAAATCAACTACGGCTTCTTCTAAGTATGGAATACTGTTTTTTTCCAAATAAAAACGGAGCTTAACGGTTTCCATTACTTCATCAGCTTCATTCACTTCATCTGGGCGGCAATAAGCCAAACAGGTTTCAGCGTAAGGCGTACCGGGTTGAGTGACAAAGAGCCTAACTGCCATACCTTCAACATTTTGTTTTTCAAGCAAGCTGGCTAAATAATCTTGTGCGCCATCTGTTACTGTAATGATCATCGTTTTTTACTCACAACCGTCATAGATACATGGTGTATAGCATACACTGAATTTAATTCCGAGTAAATTGATCGGATATTACCAATCATCGTCACAATTAGATGATACGTCGATCAAAGAAGTGTAGATTTTTTAGCAATTCGCAGCTCAAATCACATCAGAATAGGGTTATAATCCCTCTATTTTGCAGAGCATTATGTCCAAAAAACTGCTATCAAAACAAGTACGATCTAAACAATCGCCTAACAACAAGGCTCGTCGTGCTAATCATCAACCTGTTAAAGCCTTACCAATCATTAGTGATGTTATTGAGGTGGTTCGCTATAGCAATGAGTGTCGAGGTATTGCCACTCATGCAGGTAAAACAGTATTTGTTCGCAATGCGCTGCGAGGTGAACAGGTCCAGGTGTCTATTGAAACTACTCACAAGAACTATGATGAAGCAGTAGCAACTGAGATCATAAAAGCCAGTGATGATAGAGTCACACCTGCCTGCTCCTATTACGGCCAATGTGGTGGATGTGATCTGCAACATTTAAACCCGTCTAAGGCTCCCAGTATTAAGCAAGAGTTAGTTCTCGATATGCTTAAGCGAAGCGCTAATGCCATACCCTCCTATATTGAAGATCCCATACTATCTAAGCCTATCGCCTACAGACGAAGCGCAAGGATAGGAATCAATCAACGTCAACGGGACGGAGCTTTATTAACAGGTTTTCGCAGACGCCAGTCCGCAAAACTATTAAATGTTGATCATTGTCCAGTGCTGGATAGTCGCCTTGACACTCTTTTTAGTGAACTTCATAAGGGCTTAGCTGATCTTGATGGCATCAGAAATATCACTGAGGTACTGGTTAGCTTAGGCGATCATGCTGGTAGTTTGCGCTTTCGCTTAGTCAAACCTGCTTCAGCAGAGATGAAACAGCGCCTAATTGATATTGCGCAGACGCTCAAGCTCAGTGCCTGGATAGAGGAAAGCAAGCATGGTTCTTTCGCATTAACACCAAACAGCAACTTAAGTTTTGCCGCCGATGACGAGACTCAATTGAGTTTTGAACCGGGTGATTTTTTACAGGTAAATGCCGAAATTAACCGCGCCATGATTGCTCGCGCTAAGGAGTGGTTAGTCGCTGACTCTGACGCAATTCTATTAGATCTCTTCTGTGGGTTAGGGAATTTCTCCTTACCCTTAGCTCGGCATTTCAAGCAGGTCATTGGCATCGAAGGCAGTGGTGAAATGGTAAAGCGAGCAACACACAATGCAGAATTGAACCAGATCAGTAATGCCAGCTTCTTTTGTGCCGATCTAAGCCAACCTATCAAGGAAACTGCGTGGTATCGTCAATCTAAACCTGATCTAGTCTTACTTGATCCACCCAGAACCGGCGCAGCTGAACTACTCCCACAACTTCTTCCCCTTAAGCCGAAGAAGTTTCTCTATATCGCGTGCAATCCTGCAGCCTTAGCGAGAGATACACAAACATTGGTTGAGGCGGGTTATCACCTAACTCGCTTCTGTGTTTTAGATATGTTTCCTAACACCTCTCATATTGAATCTATGGCACTGTTTGAGGCTAAGAAATGATCGATCTACTTTATGCCGATGATGTCATGGTTGTGGTATCAAAACCTGACAACCTGCTTTCGGTTCCCGGTATCGGAGATGCTAAAAAAGATTGCTTAGTGAGTCGGCTACAGGTCGAATTCCCGACGATACGTATTGTGCATCGTCTCGACTATTCCACCTCTGGATTACTGGTACTCGCGCTCAATGCCGGATCTCATCGCGCCTTAAGCATACAGTTTCAGGAACGTGTTCCAAAAAAACGCTACCAAGCACTGGTCACAGGAAAACTTGAGAAAGATGAGGGGATGATCGATTTTCCTCTATCACAAGACTGGGAGAACCGTCCTTGCTCTAAAGTAGATCTTGAAAACGGGAAGCCTTCATTGACTCATTGGACTTGTCTTGAGCGAAGTGAACAACAAAGCCGAGTGCTGCTTTATCCTCATACAGGACGATCACACCAGCTTAGAGTCCATATGCTGGCAATAGGGCATCCAATATTAGGAGATAACTTTTACACGGAAGAAGGTGAATATCAAAAGCATCCACGTTTAATGCTTCACGCAGATCAACTGGCATTGAAGCATCCGGTTAACGGTCAGTGGCTAGAGTTTGAATCACTCTGCCCTTTTTAGACGATCATTTGCTTTGGTCTTTAGACAATTTTGCGAAGATCAACGCCCTGTTGCCAGGCGTCAATATTTTCGATGGTCTGTCTGATAATCGTTTGACGTGCTTGGCGAGACCCCCAAGCATTGTGAGGCGTAACAATTAAATTGGGGATAGACTCATCCAATAAGATATTTCCATCCCTAGGCGGCTCTTGAGTTAAGACATCGGTGGCAGCACCTGAAAGATGTCCATTGCGCAAAGCAGCAGCCAAGTCCTCTTCGTTAACAATACCACCGCGCGCGGCGTTAACTAGAAAGCTACCTTTGGGCATCAATGCCAAGGCATCCTTATCTATCAGGTTTTTGGTTTGCTCTGTTAAAGGACAATGAATACTCAGTACATCAACACGAGGTAAAAGATCCTTAAGCGCTAAGCGACCTTCTGAAGGCTCTGTACCGGCACGTGCAGCAACCAACACTTCCATTCCAAAGGCTTGAGCTAACTGAGCTACTCGCTGCCCTAAGGCACCATAGCCGATGATTCCGAGCCTACGGCCTTTTAATTCAAGAATAGGAAAATCGAGCAGGCAAAACTGAGAGGCTTTTTGCCAATCACCCTGCTTTAGCGATTGTTGATAGTTAACAAACTTAGTATGCAACACTAACATCAGCATCAATACATGCTGAGCAACTGAATCTATGCCGTAGGCTTGAGAATTGTAAACGCTGATGTTTGCTTTTTTCGCTGCATCTAAGTCAACATTATTGACTCCCGTAGCAACCACACAAATCAACTTCAGAGCAGTGGCTTGAAGGATAACCTCAGCATTGAGGACAACCTTGTTGGTAATGACCACATCAAAGCCGGCAATACGTTCAGCAACTTGTTCTGGTTGAGTAGAAGGATAAGTAACAAACTGTTCAAATTTCGCATCCAGCGCAGTTAGATCTAAATCATCTAAGCTGGTTGTATCCAGAAAAACACACTTCATCGCTTACCCCTTTACTGACAATTGCTGCAGTAGCCGCTAAAACCTTAACCGAAATCGATACCTAAGCGACGACCTACCTCTTCATAGGCTTCAATGACACCACCCAAACCTTGGCGGAAGCGATCTTTATCCATTTTATTACGCGTTTCTTTGTCCCATAAACGGCAACCATCAGGGGAGAATTCATCACCCAGTACCACTTGTCCTTGATAAAGCCCAAACTCCAGTTTGTAATCCACTAGTAATAAGCCAGCATCATCAAAGAGTTTTTTCAGCACTTCGTTCGTTTTGAAAGTCAATTGTTTAGCGGTCTCAATATGAGCAGGATCAGCCCAACCAAAGGTGGCGATATGAGACTCATTCACCATAGGGTCACCCAATGCATCATTTTTCAGAAACATCTCAAAGGTGGGTGGGTTCAAGGTGATTCCCTCTTCAACACCTAAACGGCGACACAAGGAACCTGCAGCATAGTTACGCACTACACATTCAATAGGCATCATCTTCAAGCACTTAACTAGACTTTCAGTGTCAGATAACAGCGCTTCAAAATGTGTTGGAATTCCCGCAGCTTCAAGCTTTTGCATAATGAAGGCATTAAACTTGTTGTTGACCATTCCTTTACGGTCAAGCTGTTCAACTTTCTTACCATCGAAGGCAGAGGTGTCATCACGAAACACCATGACCATACGATTCGGGTCATCTGTCGTAAAAACAGATTTAGCCTTACCTGCATAAAGCTCGTTACGCTTTTCCATTTATCTCTCCAATAAACAACGCCCAGTAATTGGGCGTTATTATGATCTAAACAAAATTAAGAGGCTTAATACTCATTCCAATGAAGGATTTATAGAGCCTGAGGTAACCGATCTCTTATCTGCCAAAGAATCTCTTCAGCAACCACAGCGGGCGCCTCAATCTCTTCATCAGTTAGTACTGTCACGATCACGCCTGTTCGAGTGCGGTTCAATACGACTTGATAACGACCGACATGTTCATATTGACCTGTGGCCGCATTCAGAACACCTGTACGACCTCCGCCAAATACAAAGATAACTCGTCCACCTAACCAGATTTTGTAGCCAGGCTGATTAGCTGGGTTATTGGGATCATTAAGATCATTGGCAATATCTTCATCACCCGCTAGCTCAGCAGATGTTCTTACACCTCTGGAGGAATAAGAGATTGCATCTTGTTCAGAAGAGTCACCAAAACCGAGCGCTGATGTGATAAAGCCGGTATCCAACTTAATCTCACCACGGTCAGAGTGTAACCATTCAAAAAAGCCCATCTTACGAGTGTCATCAAAAGGCGTGGTGGTAGTGTAAGTCATGTAAAACTTACCTAAACCTTGATCTTGTGAGCCTAAATCTAAATCAGCATCAACGATAGCCTGTGCTACCATATCCCAAGCTCTATCCGGAGATGTATTGATTCTGAGTGCTGGATTTCCACGAGCGTCACGACCAAGCTGGCTGGCTTGACCTTGCTGCTGCATCGCCAAAAGTGTATTAGCTGTAGTCGGTGCAGTTGAACGGCTTAGGTATCTAAGTAGTTCAAACATCATATCACTTTGATAAGCGATATCGTTCTGGAAGCCATCCCACTCAACTTGTTCCGGCTGATTTCCTGCAGCAAACTGCACGTGACGCATACGAATAGAGGTTCTATCGTAGTTGTCAGGATCAGGTCTAACCAAAACTTGTAGTTTATTGTCCGTAGGACCATCCATAGGGGTTAGGGTTAAGCGTTTAATCCAACGATCAACAAAACCATATTCGCGGCCATCGGTGCGAATCCAATCGGTTTCTATAATGCCCTGACGTGGATCAGTTCGTGCGATACGGACGTTATGATAACTCCAAAAATCGAGTGTTTTGTTCCATACATCCGCGATGGGTTCATCAACAAAGATAATTCGCTCACCCTCAAGCCTTGCTAGGTTAACGGAATCAGAAGTCGGATCTGCATAAAAGAATTCAGGTCTAGGAACTTGAAAACGCCCTGTTGAACGACTAGCCGTCATCTCTACCTGAGGTACCACCAGTAGATCGCGCGTTTCGCGAGCTTGAATATTTTCAGGAATCACCAAACGCTGACCTGATTCAGCCAGTTCATAATCCTGACTACGGTCACGAATTAAACCATGTTCTCCATAAACAGGATTTTTAATCGAGCCACAACCTGTGATAGACAAGACCAACACCACAAGGGTTGGCACTAGTAAAGGGATCCTGTTCATATGAGCACCTGTAATCATGCAATTCCACTGTCTTTAAGAGCCTGACGGACAAGGTCATGATATTGTGAAGAAAGTTGTGTTAATGGCAAACGAATACCCTGTTGCATCAAGCCCATTTCTGCTAACGCCCATTTTACCGGTATCGGATTAGCTTCAACAAACAGCGTCGTGTGCAAAGGCATTAAGCGCTGCTGTAAGGCTCGCGCTGCATCTGCTTCTCCTGCCAAACCTAGGCGGCACAGCTCAGCCATTTCGGCTGGAGCGACGTTAGCGGTTACAGAGATATTACCCTGGCCACCTAATAATATCAGCTCAATTGCCGTAGCATCATCTCCGGAGTAAACCGCAAAGTCATCTGGCGTAGCTTCAATTAATTGACGAGCGCGTTCTAGATTACCTGTTGCTTCCTTAATACCTACGATATTCGAAACTGACATCAATCTTAGAACAGTTTCTGGCAACATATCGCATGCAGTTCGACCAGGTACATTATAAAGGATTTGAGGGATATCTACAGCTTCAGCAATTTTACAATAATGCTGGTACAAACCTTCTTGGGTTGGCTTGTTGTAATAAGGCGTCACTAGAAGACTGGCATCAGCACCGACAGATTTGGCAGCGCGAGTTAACTCAATCGCCTCACGTGTTGAGTTTGCACCGGTTCCAGCGATAACAGGAATGCGACCATTCACTTGATCTACCACAAAGCGAATAGCTTCAGTGTGCTCATCACAATCTAAGGTTGCTGACTCACCTGTTGTACCCACGGCAACAATGGAGGCAGTCCCCTTTTCGACATGGAATTCAACTAAACGCTTCAACGCCTCCCAGTCGATATCTCCATTTAGGGTCATAGGGGTGACCAACGCTACCAAACTGCCGCAAATCATTGTGTTCTCCATATTATTCAGGCGATGCCGCGATACTCAACACCGCAACTGTAAAAAGCAAGGTTAACCTACTGAACCACTTCTGCTATCGTTATCGTATTCGAATGTGCCAACATTCTAAACGAAGTACCCCCCTTTAGCGTAGTGGTAGATACGTTTTTCAATAGACTTTTTTAGGAGCTAATAATGCAAACGCCAATAATCGACCAACCCATCACTGATTTTAAGGCCTCAGCTACCAGTGATGTGCAAGTAAGCTTGAGTGAGTTAAAAGGTCGCAATGTGGTCATCTACTTTTATCCTAAAGACAGCACACCTGGTTGCACCACGGAAGGCCAAGACTTTCGAGATCTCTATGCTGAGTTTCAAGCCTTAGATACCGAAATTTTTGGTGTTTCACGCGACAGCCTTCGTAGCCATGAAAACTTTCGCACTAAACAATCTTTTCCTTTCCAACTTATCAGCGATCCTGAAGAGGAGCTATGCAAGTTATTTGACGTTATTAAACTCAAAAAACTCTATGGTAAAGAATATTTAGGCATCGATCGCAGTACCTTTTTGATCGACAAAGAAGGTGTTCTTCGCAAAGAGTGGCGGTCAGTGAAAGTTAAAGGTCATGCAGAAGCGGTTCTTGAAAGTGTTAAGCAACTGTAAGAATCATGATTACTTTCTTCAGAAGAACAGAGTCTATTACGACTCATGCTCTTCTGGAGGTCCATGAGATTCTTCAGCCACCTGTTCCAGTGCAGCTGGCCATGCATTAACAATCGATTTAACCAGAGTAGCGAGGGGTATGGCAAAAAACACCCCTAATACTCCCCACATACTTCCAAATAACAACACAGCGACGATTATCGATACAGGGTGTAGATTAACCGCCTCAGAGAAAAGAATAGGTACTAACACGTTTCCATCAAGTGCTTGAATCACGAAGTAAGCGATCATTAGAGTCAGAAACTCACTTCCCCACCCCCATTGGAAAAACGCCACACCCGCAACCGGTAAGGTCACCACAGCAGCACCAATATAGGGAATAACCACCGACAAACCGACCATCACAGCTAATAACGCCGCGTAGTTTAGGCCGAAGAACACGAAGACGACATAAGACACTGCGCCCACGATTAGTATTTCAATCACTTTACCACGAATATAGTTGGCAATTTGTGCATCCATCTCTGTCCATACGCGGCGCATCAAATCGCGCTTTTCTGGTAAATAGGTGGTTAAACTTCCAGCCAAATAGTTACCATCCTTCATAAAAAAGAAGACCAGAATAGGCACCAAAATGAGATAAATCAGCAAGGCTACAATATTAGTAATAGAGTGCAGCGAGAAAGTTAATGCCCATTGCCAAGCTCGACCGATCTCTGCAGCCGCAACAGAACTTAACTGTCGAATCTGTTCTTCAGTGACCAATTCAGGATAGCGCTCAGGCAAAAATAGTAGTGATTTCTGAATTTCCGTCACGATACGCGGCGCTTCATTCAGTAATGTAAGTAATTGTCGCCAGACTTGAGGAAGCACGAGCAACATAAAAGCTAAAAAAGCTGCCATAAAGCTGCTAAAAACAAGCAACACAGCAACCTTATGAGGCATATATTTAGAGCATCGCTGAACGGCACCTTGCATTAAAAATGCCAAGATAATACTGAAGAATACCGGTGCTAAAGATTTACCCACCGTAAGAATAATAATTAATGACACAGCAAGTAGCACAAAGAGCAACAATGCTTCTTCGTCAGAAAAATAGCGATGAATCCATTTGCTAATTATTTTAAACATGAAGCCCCAAACCTATATAAAAATGTTAACCGCGACGTATAAGATAGATGTAGCGATCGTCTTCGGTGAACGACTCTAATAAACTATGGTCTGACTGATCAGTAAAAGCTTTGAAATCGCGGACTGAGCCGGCATCTGTTGCAATCACTTTCAACAATTGACTCGGCTGCATGCGATTTAATGCTTGTTTAGCTTTTAATAAAGGTAGAGGACAGTTCAATCCGGATGCATCTAAGAATTGATCTGGCTCTGGTAAACTAGACATAAATACCTCAAAAATAAAAGCACTGTGAGTTAACTGATGATGATTAGCGTACTAGACGACAATAATCTGCTTAGATTAAAGTGCTGAACAGGCTATTACAACTAAACTTTGATCAACTATAGGCTGCAAGATTTGAAAAATTTCCTTTTGGGGCTTCTGATTAGTATTCCGACAATCGGGCTAGCTATTGCGCAACCCAGTCAAGCTTCCACTAACTTGCCAACACTGGCAAACCCTTCACTTTCTGCGTCTGCTTCAACGGAATATAGATTAGGCCGAAACTGGGCGAGAATCTTGCGTGGAAGAGCACCTTTGTTAAATGATCCCCTCACTTTCCACTATATTGATGAGCTACTTTGGGATCTTGTTCCTCACAGCGAGCTATCAGATCGACGCTTAGAACTTATTGTGGTCGACAATCCCACTTTTAATGCTTTTGCGGTACCTGGAGGTATTATTGGCGTTCATAGTGGACTGATTATAGCAGCAGGATCTGAAGACGAATTGGCGTCAGTGCTGGCTCATGAGATTGCTCACTTGAGTCAACGTCACTATGCACAGCGTATAGAAGAAGAGCGCCGTAATCGCCCTATGGTGTTAGCGGGTGTATTGGCCAGTATTTTAATCGCGTCAGCCAGCCCTGAAGGTGGTGCAGCTGCACTGACGGGCACCATAGGTGCTCAAGCGCAAGCTCAACTTAATTTTAGTCGACGCAATGAAGAAGAAGCCGACCGAATTGGCATGCAAACCTTAGTTGCAGCCAATCGCGACCCTCGTGCGATGCCGCAGATGTTTTCTAGGCTTCAACGTAGCTATCGTTTCTATGGTCAACGGCCACCAGAGTTTTTACTGACCCACCCTGTTACCGAATCTCGTATTGCTGACTCTCTAAATAGAGCAGAAGCCTTACCAACAGTTACACCTAGACCAGCCTCGATAGATTTTGATCTTATCAAAACACGCATGGAGGTGCACTTAAGCAGCCAACCGGGTGAATCGTTACAAAGATTTTTAGCGGAAAGCCGTGATAATAACTCTGCGAAAGGACATTATGGAGTTTTATTATCTGCAATGCGAACCAATGAGTTGAGCCTGGCTAGAAATGCACTAGATCAACTACCCAACAACTGGCGTCAGCATCTCTATGTACAGTTATCTGAAATTGAACTATTACTTGCTGAACGAAATTTCACAGCTGCACAGCAGAAATCTGAACGCATGATGTCACTTTATCCTGGAAGCTATCCAGTGATGAAAGTTCATGCAGCAGTGTTGTATCAATCAGGTCAACCTGCCCTTGCAGTGCCTGTTTACCGAAGCATTTTGCAAAGCTTTCCAACCGATGTGGACAGCTGGTATCAGTTAGCAGAAGCCGAGGGTTTGGCAGGTAATATTACCGGAGTTCACGAAGCTAGAATTGAGTACTTTTTACTCACTGGCAATATCGATAGCGCTATGCAACAAGTCACCTTTGCAAAACGTGAACGTAATCTACAACCAGCCGATCTTGCTAGACTGGAACAGCTGGAAGCAGAAACGATCGAGATCCGCCGCCAACTGAAAGAAGATTTCTAAAGCAGATATATCATGTTGATTTACAAACTAGCTATTCTCTAAATAGCTAGTTTGTATCGCTATTATTTGAGTGGAAAATCCAACATCCGCTGTAAAGGTTTTCTAGCACGCTCGATTAAGTGCTCAGATACAAAAATTTCTTGATCATGATTGATCAAGACATCACGTAGGTTTTCTAAACCATTCATCGCCATCCAGGGACAATGAGCACAGCTACGGCAGGTAGCACCTGTTCCACCCGTCGGCGCTTCTATTAACACTTTGTTTGGAGCGGCTTGCTGCATTTTATAAAAAATGCCTCTATCCGTTGCAACAATGAACATCGGATTGGGCAAGGTTGCCGCAGCATTGATCAATTGACTGGTAGAGCCCACAACATCGGCTAAGTCTACTACCGCTTCTGGAGACTCAGGATGAACCAGAATTGCTGCTTCTGGATACACTTTCTTGAGATCCATCAGCCCCTTAGCTTTAAACTCTTCGTGCACGATACAAGCACCGTCCCAAAGCAGCATCTCAGCACCAGTTTTCTGGCGAACATAGTCGCCTAAATGCTTATCTGGCGCCCAAATAATTTTCTTGCCTTGGTCATGCAGATGCTCGACGACCTTCAAAGCAATACTAGAGGTTACTACCCAATCTGCTCTAGCTTTGACTGCTGCCGAGGTATTCGCATAGACGACGACCTCATGGTCTGGATGCTGATCACAGAAAGCAGAGAATTCATCGATAGGACAGCCTAAATCCAAAGAGCAGGTTGCTTCTAGCGTTGGCATCAAAATACGTTTTTCAGGGCTGAGTATCTTTGCCGTTTCTCCCATAAAGCGAACACCCGCGACTAACAAAGTCGATGCGGGATGCTGGCTACCGAAACGTGCCATCTCTAACGAATCAGCAACACAACCACCGCTTTTCTCAGCCAAGGCCTGAATAACCGGGTCAGTGTAATAGTGTGCAACAAGACAGGCGTCTTTTTGTTTGATGAGATCGAGTATCTCTTCAGTTAACGCAGCTTGTTGCTGATTCGTTAACGCGCCTGGTAAATGTTCTTGAGCAAAATGCTCCTGCACTAAAATACGATCAGCCAACTCTCGTGTCGATAACATGAATCGTTCTGAGCTCCGAAT
>REDB01000109.1 GCA_007693685.1 Oceanospirillales bacterium | reverse complement strand
CTAAACTGAACACAACGAGCGTATCAACAAACCTTGGCAATAGTTCACTGACGGTCAGAAGATATCCACTCAAAGTCAAAATGAGTGTGAAGAAGAACAAAATCGTAAAAGAGAAGCGAATGATTTTACGTTTAGCTCCTTGGAAAAATGGGCTTTGATCGTCCTCAGCGGGAGCAAGAATTCTCCATGTAATTAACATGTTCAACAGAACAATCGTGCAAAGTCCTATGCGACCAAAGACATCATAAATCAGATCATCTGGATGACCATAAGTAAGCGCCACAAAAATTATTAATGCTAACTGAGAAGGTAAAAACCAAATTAAATTAAGACGGATTCGTCTTAACAACAATGGGTTCCATTCAAAATGAGCACGACCTACTCCGTGCTCTTTGGTAAAAATTAAAAACAGGTGTCCAGCCAGCCACCAGCTTGCAGTCGCAAACATCACACTAGATAAGATCTCCACGCCAGGGTTGATGTCACCTTTCAAGAAAACATAGGAAAAGCCATATAAAAATACAGGAATGGGAAGCACTGCTAACAAACTCCATCCCATTGCCTTAAATGTTAATCCGATATTGTCTGTATATTTATGTGTTGTCTGCTTCGCTATCTCTTGAAGGTGAGTGTCTGTTTTACGCCCAAAAACATATAAACCAGCAACCAAAAGAATGACCAGTAAACTGATAAGTGGTGACTCTCCTAATGATGAAACTATCCCTTTAGCTACACCTTGCCAAACCGATACCTCAAGCAAAACAGGAACTGCGTCAGGAACTCGATTAAACCAAGCCGCGCTAATAGGGCTATGACTGGGCCACCAGAGCAGCGTTTCTTTTAGGATTAAATCAAGTCGCGTCGATAATTCTGACACTTCACGCAAGCGATATTCATTCAGTCGCAATTCTTCAGTTAGCTGCTGTTCCGCTTGAATTTGAAGATCTAAAAGCCCCGTACCAATTCTCATTAATTCTTGAAGATCACCAACTAAGGCACTGACCTCCGGTAGTTGCCGAACTCTGCGCAAATCATCACGCAATCCAACACTTCTTAGACGCGACTGTACTAACTCTCTCTCAAGAGCCTGAAGAGTTGCACGGGGATTACCGTATATCTCTAAACGCTTCTGTTCATCTAAAAACTGAGTGCCTACCGCTTGTGTTAACCCTCCAATTTCTAAACGCTCTTCTACTGCACGAAGAGAGTGTCTTAATTCTCCAATCCAGTTTTCGTAATCTGATCGCTGACCTTGTAAGCTACGAATCCGATCATACTGATCCGCAACACTGTTGATGCGTTGACGTATTTCAGTAATTTCATTTGAAAATTGCTGAACGATCTCAGGATCTCTTTCAATCAATCTTGATATAGAAGCGCTTAATTCCCTTAGTTCCTGAGTTGAACGAAGATTTAGCTCGTTTTCTAACCACTGTAAAGTAGTAGCAATTAAGCTAAGCTCAAGTTCTGCACCTTTGACTTCTATCCTTAATACTTGAATTCTTGGCTGTAACAGTGCTTGATCTAAACGTGCAGCCAATAAACGTGCATCTTGGCGACGTTGTGTAGACACCATTAATGTATCCAGAGCCTTCATCAATCTAATATTCTCTGGATCATAAGGAATTTCCAGTGACTCTTGATTAAGCTCATTCATCAAACGATTAAGCAATTCAGTTTGCGTTCGCTCTTGTTCTTCTAGACGCTGAAGGCTGGACTGTTTCTGATCCAGTTCTAAAATAATTTGCTGTTGTCTTGTGCGCAGATCACCAATGGATGCCTCTAACTGCGACAGAGATGCATCATCTTCAATGAAGTCTGATCGAAACATCACTAAATCATTTAAACGAGATCGCCAAAGAGGAATATTTTCAGAAAATCCTTGTAACTCACTCAGTCTTAATTGAGCTCCTGACAAACGTTCATTGGCGAGGCGTTCATTTTCAAGAACCTGATCCCAATGCATGGCAGCCGCATCTACTAATTCATCAGAAACTGCTTTTTCTTCTTCAGCAATCTCTTTCAACGACCCATCGTGCCAAGCATTAATAGCGGACAAATCGATTTCACTAAGCGTTGATCTAACGTCATTGGCAGTAGACTCTAGCTCACTTAAAAAAACAGATACCTGTTCCCGTGATTGCACGTCGACATTGGCAGAGGCTAGATTCGGCAAGATTGATATCAAAGCAACGAAGAGAACGAAGATACTAAACCTAACTGAATAGGAACTCTGGTTTGCTTGCATAGTCTACCGCCTGTTACTAAAGTTATGACCTAAGTATATCACTGACATAGATTGTCGATAGAGAGACAGGTTCCTGTTCAATCATTTAAAGAAGGTAATATGAAATATAGGCCGCTCGGAAATACTGATTTAACCTTGTCTGAACTCACGCTAGGTACCATGACCTGGGGTGAACAAAACACTGAATCTGAAGCGCATCAACAAATTGATATAGCCTTAGCTTCAGGGATTAACTGCCTAGATGTTGCTGAAATGTATCCTGTGCCACCTAAACCTGAAACGCAAGGGTTAACAGAAGCTTATCTTGGCACATGGTTAAAAAAGAATAGGCAGCGTGATCGTATAGTCATCGCCACCAAAGTAACAGGACCTGGAGAAACTTTTCATTATCTTCGAGGTGGCACACGACTGACTCGACAGCAGATTCTTGACGCAGCTGAAGCTAGTCTTAAGCGCTTGCAAACAGATTATATCGATCTGTATCAAATCCATTGGCCAGAGCGTCAAACAAACTATTTTGGTCGTTTAGGCTATCAACATATCAGTGATGATTTAGGTGTAACGATTGAAGAAACGCTTCGCGCTTGTGAAGAGTTAGTTCGCAATGGCAAGGTTCGTCATATAGGAATCTCAAACGAGACACCATGGGGTGTTCATGAGTACCTAAGATTAAGTGAGCAACATAACTTACCTAGAATTGTGTCGGTACAAAACCCTTACAACTTGCTTAATCGCACTTACGAAGTCGGACTGGCAGAAATGTCGATCCGTGAAAATGTCGGTTTACTGGCGTATTCGCCACTGGCCTTCGGTGTCCTGAGTGGTAAATATATGCAAGGTCAACGTCCAGCAAAAGCTCGACTAACCTTGTATGAGCGCTTTCAACGTTATACCTCACCCATGGCAGAACAGGTAACGACAGCCTATGTAGAGTTGGCAAAAGCTTATGGTTTAAGTCCTAGCCAAATGGCGTTAGCTTTCGTTACTCAGCAACCTTTTGTGACCAGTAACATTATTGGTGCAACAACACTTGAGCAGCTCCATGAAAATATCGCTTCTAGCGATCTGATCTTGTCGGATCAATTATTGATGGCAATTGAGCAGATTCATCTTCAGCAACCCAACCCCTGCCCTTAAGACGATTTCGATCCTTAAGCCATAATCACACAAATCGCACCGACGACAATTAAAAACAGCCCGATCAAGTCTCGACGAGTTAACGACTCTTGAAACCATCGGGCTGATATCATCAGAGTAAAGAGAATTTCGATCTGACCCAGCGTCTTAACCATCGCAACGGTTTCTAAACTCATGGCGGTGAACCAGCCGAGCGAACCAAAAAAACTAAACACACTGATCGCCAGTGTCAGCTTAGGTCTAACCCAAAGTGCTGTTAAGGTCTGTGGTTCTTTAAATGCGATCCATACCAATAACATTAAGGTTTGTAGACTTATCACACAGAGCAAAACCCAGGCGGCACTATGAAGAAATGGCAAGCCTAGCAATAAGCTGGCTTCGCGCACCCAGAGTGTCGTCAATGCAAAACATAAACCACTGGCTAACCCCGTAAATAAGGTGGGCAAAGAAATCTCTTTAAAGCTGGCTGGATTGGCCATTAACCAAATCGCAACAGAACCGATTAACACCCCCAACCAAGCCAAAGGTGTCAAGAAAGCACTGAAGAACAGCGCTCCTAAAATAGCGGCGATGACCGCTTCGCTTTTCGCCAAACCTACACCCATAGCATAGTTACGCAAGCGAAACAGCATTACCATTAATACGGTTGCAGCAATCTGCACCAATGACGCTAACACAATAAAAAGCCAATACCTTCCTGTAAATTCAGGCGCTTCAGCCTCACCAAAATGGTACAACACGATCAGATAGATCACCGCTAAAGGACTGGCATAAATAAAACGTGCCAGGGTTACCCCTGCACTACTGACATCGCGACTGAGATGTTTCTGAAATGCATTTCGCCAAGACTGCATAAACGCAGCAAAAATGGTAAAGGGTATCCACAGCATGAAGGTAACAGATCCAATTAGGTTGCAATAAACGCTCAATCAGGCAAGATGCACAGGATAGAGACATAAGCCACTTATCGTGACTCAAGGAGAACAACGATGCGATTCTACGCTTTATTATCCGCCGTGCTAACCGGTGCTGTCATTTTTTCATCTTCGGCTCAGGCTGAAACACCCAATATTAATCCTGGCTTTTGGCAGCACAACACCTCCTTGAGCTTGCAAGGTCCATTCAATATGCCACCTCAAGTGACCACTGATCAGGAATGTATTACTCAAGCCGATATTGATAAAGGTGTTGATGTGCTCGACCTTCCAAAGGAATGTTCATTAACTACTTATGATATTCGCAGAGATGGCGCTGACTACAGCATGCAATGTGACATTCAAGGAATGAAGGCTGACTTCAAAGGAAGATTGAATTTTAATGGCGATAACATGAATGGCTCTATGTCCAGTGATGTCGAAACACCCTTAGGTGTTATGACCATGCAAATGCAGACAGAAGCGCGCCGTATAAGAGATTGCTAAGACTTTGAAGGGCTCACTGATCTCAATCATTGTGAGCCCTAAAACAACTACTGACCTGTCACTTGATGTTCCAAATGTGCCACTAAATCCTGAGGTAACTTGAGTTTATGTGCCAAAGCCTCTAGGTAAACACGCTCTGCTGGGTGATCTCCATCGACTGCCAAACGCGATACTAAATAAACCTCAGACGCTTGCTCAATTCCTTGAACCTGAGAAACCAACTTATCCAAGCTCGGTGGATTTCTTAGGGTATCAAATACAAAAGCTTTGCTTTCTGCATCAAAGGATAACTTTTCAACCTGATCAAAAATCAGTTTTTGCTCCTCAGCATCAATATGACCATCGGCGTTAGCGGCGGCGATCATTGCAGAGACGAGCGTTAATCCAAAATCCTGTGCTGGCGACTGATCATTTGGTAAGAGAAACGCAGGGGGAATGCTATTTACATCCTCTGCACTAGCCATCGGAGCCGTCGATGCAGATTTTCCTTGTTGCCAATTTTGGTATGCCTTGAACGCTAAGGCACCCGCAGCCGCCGCTCCACCATAACCGGCGACGCCACCGGCCATCTTGCGTACTTTTTTACTACCTAGAAGTAACCCAACCAAACCACCTGCGACAGCACCACCGGTAAAACTTCCACCAGGGATGTTCATCTGACTGCCCATCTCTTTAGCTTTTTGGGTTAATTGGCCTGCGTTTCCTGCTGAACCACCTAGAAACTGTTCTAAAAGCTTGCCTGCGTTGATCACACCAATGTCTCCTTTCTGTAATAATTATCAGTAAGAACAGCTATTGAAGATTAAGTTCATCATACTGAATTCATTTAGATTGAGATGAACACTACACCCGAAACTTACTAATCTGCTGCTGCAAAGTTTCGGCATTGTGTTTAAGCTGCTGACTAACATGATGTGTTGTTTGCAGTGCATGTCGTGTTTCTTCGGTCATATCGGCAATCATCTGCATATTTTGGTTTATCTCTTCAGAAGTCAACGATTGCTCTTCTGAAGCACTGGCGATTTGGGTGCTCATATCAAATATTTGGTTGATCGCTTCTAGTAACGCATCGATTTCATCCACGGTTTCATTGGCATGCTTGATAAGCTGCTCCATCTCTTGACGACTTTCACCCATGGCAAGATTGGCTTTTTCTGAATGATGGACCAACTGGTTAACGACTGCTGCGATTTCCTCCGAGCTATCAGCTGATCGTGATGCTAGTGAACGAACTTCATCGGCAACGACAGCAAACCCACGACCTTGATCACCTGCTCTAGCTGCTTCGATAGAGGCATTTAACGCCAGCAAGTTGGTTTGTTCAGCAATACCTTTAATTTCGTTGATAATTCGATTGATACCCTCACAACGAGTATTCAAATCGCTGACAACATTAGAGGTGGTTAACATATGCTCACCGAGCTTGTTGAGGGTGACCACAGTATTTGCCATACGCTGTTGACTGCGTGTTGCATTGTCACGACCAAGTTCTGCTGCGCTATGAGTTTGAGAAACGCGTTGCGCCACTTCATGCGAACTTGCACTCATTTCGGTAACGGCTGCGGCTACAGTTTCTGTTTTTTGGCTTTGTTGATCAATTCGCTGAGTTGAAGCGTTAGTATGTTCAAATACTTGTTGAGTAATTTCTGACACATGCGAGGCATTTTCAGTTACGGACTTAACTAAATCCTTCAAACTGCTTTGCATGCGTGCAAGCGAAGCTAATAGACTTGAAGATTCAACCCCCTGCAATTCGATATGCCTAGTAAGATCTCCATTTGATATTTGATTGGCCAAATCAACAGCAAGTTTTAACTCTCCTCCTAAGGCTTGTGTTAGCTGCTTGTAGAAATTCCATGCAACAATAATCAACAAAGTCATGGCGACAAGAATCATTAGAGCTGAACCTGAGATAGCTGAATCACGTACCTTGGCTGCTTCTACAAAAGCAGTTTGTGCAAGTTGAGCTTGAGAATCAATTACCTGTAACCAAGGTTGTCTAAAAGCTTGCCAAGCAGACGCCTCAGATTCCCGAGTTATGCGCATAGCCCCCACGCTGTCGCCTACCATGGCTCGTTCCATCATACGATCGGCTTCAACCATCCATTTTCGCAGGTCTACTAAAATGCGATCCACTTCAGTAGAAACCTTTCCTTCAAGCTTTGGGAGTACATCTAAGATTTCTTGTTTAGCACGGTTGTAGCTAATGTTAGGTTGTTCGGCTGACGGGTTCGCCACTTTTGCTAGGATGGCTAATCGTAAACCCAATCCCTCTTGAAACAACTTAACCATATCACGCTCTGAGGCAATATCAGTCTTAATATGATCCACTAATACGCCGGAACTTTTATTCATGAGCAAAAAAGTAATACCAGAAGTCGCCACCATTAAAAGTGCTACTGAAATAATTTTTATTGTAAGAGAGCGCTTAACATTCAGCATAAAATAAATCCTTGGTCAAAAGGCATATAACATAATTAAAGTTTACGACACTTTTAAAAAAACACCTATGACCTAGATCTAACAAATTCTAGTTAATTCACTCTTTTTAACCGAATTACTTGACCCTGTGCATGATCAGTTAATACCCACAACCCACCTTCGGGCGACTGACGAATATCTCGAATACGTTGACCAAAGCCTTGTAAGAAGCGTTCTTGTTCTTCTAACTGATAACCGTCTTCGGATTCCAAAACAGACACTCGAGAAATGAGTCTATCTCGTAAAGCGCCATTAAGGATTTGACCTTGCCATGAAGGAAACTCATCCCCTGTGTAGAACACCATACCACTGGGAGCGATAGATGGTGTCCAATCCAACAGTGGAGACTCCATTCCTTCCAGTTCAGAATGAGGAGTGATGCGAGTGCCACTGTAATTTATTCCATGGGTGACTTCTGGCCAACCGTAATTAAGTCCTGCTTGTATTAAATTAATTTCATCGCCTCCTCTTGGACCATGCTCGCTGGACCAAACTTGCCCAGTCACAGGATGAAGTGTCAAACCTTGCGGATTTCGATTTCCCAAAGTGAATATTTCATCCTTAATTTGATTATTGCCAATAAAAGGATTATTAGCTGGTATCCTTCCGTCATCATGTAAGCGAATGATACTACCTGCATGATCTAAACCCTGTTGCGCGCGTTCCATTTCACCTCGATCACCCACAGCGATATAAAGATAGCCCTGTGAGTCAAATACCATGCGACCACCAAAATGCCGACCACCAGAAGATCGCGGTAATGCTTCAAATAGAATCTCTTGATCTAGCAGTTCATGTCCTTGAAGACGGCCTCGCATCACTCGGGTGGTGAGGCCTTGCGAGGTTTGATCTGAGTAAGCAAGATAAACCCAAGCGTTGTTATCAAAATCTGGGTGCAATACAACATCTAATAACCCGCCCTGACCTACTGCCGCCACTTGCGGTACCCCTTCAATAGCTTCTGGATGAAGACTACCTTGCTGTATTAATCTAAGGCGACCATCACGCTCGGTGACCAACTGATCACCGTTAGGTAAAAAAGCAATAGACCAAGGATGACTCAAGCCTGATGCAACTACTTCAATATTGACGTTGTATAGCTGCGTACTGAATTGCTGATTAGCCGATGCAGGCTGCATACAAAAAAGTAAACCTGCAGTTAGCAACGTGACTTGCATTCTTTTAAGCATAACAACCTCTTTGGTATCTATAACTGATTTAACACATAGTTTCGCTTTCAATAATCAAACTCGTCTTCTAATATTAGACGTCATATCAGCAAAGCGGTAATCCGTGTCATAAAACACTTAATTTTGATATACATACGATGAACGAAGGAAAACAGATGAAATTAAAACAACAATTAACTGCCCTAGCAGCTGCAGCTTGCCTTTCAATGAGTGCCTCCTCATTTGCACAAGAAACTCGTGAGTTTTCTGTCTCCACCGTCCTAGGTGACGCTTTCCCTTGGGGTCAAGCGGCAACGAAATGGGCTGAACTGGTTGAAGAGCGTTCTGAAGGCCGCATGAAGCTTACGGTATATCCAAATGCGCAACTCGTATCTGGTGACCAAACGCGTGAATTTTCTGCAATGCGCAGCGGTATCATTGATATGGCAGTTGCATCGACTATTAACTGGTCACCTCAAGTACCTGAGCTAAACCTTTTCTCTTTACCTTTCTTGATGCCGGATGAGGCTGCTATCGATGCGATTACGCAGGGTGAAGCGGGAGAAGATATCTTTGCTGCTATAGAACGTCGCGGCGTTATTCCACTTGCTTGGGGTGAGAACGGCTTCCGTGAACTATCTAATTCACGTGGACCAATTGCTGAACCCTCTGACATGCGCGGACTCAAAGTCCGTGTTGTTGGATCACCACTATTTTTAGATACCTTCAATACCTTGGGCGCTAACCCAACACAAATGAGCTGGGCTGATGCACAACCTGCATTAACCACGGGCGCCGTTGATGGGCAGGAAAATCCATTGTCTGTCTTTGATGTTGCTCGTATTGATCAAGTCGGTCAGCAGTATTTAACACTATGGCGCTATATGGCTGATCCTTTAGTGTTTGGTGTTAATCAGCGTGTGTGGAACTCTTTATCTGTTGAAGATCAAACCCTTCTTCGCGAAACAGCTATTGAAGCGGGTGCGTGGGAGATTGCCAAATCTCGCGCAGAATTAGCTGATACTTTAGAGCGCATAAAAGAGCGTGGCGTTCAAGTGAACTCACTAACACCTGAGCAGCATCAAGCCTTTGTTGAAGCGACTCAATCCGTTTATGAAAAATGGGTGCCGCGAATTGGTGCTGAATTGGTTAAAAAGGCTCAAGCCGCCATTGATGCACTTTAATCTTTGACATATCACGCCTATCCTGATGGCAGCACTGGATAGGCGTGTTTATTTTTTCTGCCTGACATTTCATGTTATGCCTAATCCAAAATCCCGACCTGAAGCTTGGCTAGCGGCTTTAGCATTATTCGCTATTTGTTTGATTAGCTTGGGTAATGTTGTCGTTAGATATACAACAAATGCATCCTTTGCCTTTACGGAAGAGTTTTCCGTGTTTTTGCTTGTGGTATTGACCTTCGCTGGAGCAGCGGTTGCAGCACGCCGTCACGATCATATTCGCATTATTATGCTTGAAGAAAAGCTGCCACACGCTCTAAAGCGCCCATTGTATTTAATACAGTGGCTGTTAAGTATGTTGTTACTCGGCTTGATCGTTTGGTACGGTGGATTGCTCACCTATGAAGAATATCAATGGGAATCCCTCTCTCCAGG
>REDB01000060.1 GCA_007693685.1 Oceanospirillales bacterium | reverse complement strand
CGAGCTTGTTTGGTAAACGCTAAAAATATTTCTTTCAAAAATATTCCTTTTTAATGCTTGTGATCAGCGCACAGGGATTTCTTTTTCAAGTGCGCTGATATGCTCTTTAAGACCTAGTGCTTTATCAACATCTATCTGAATGGCGATTCCCGTGCTTAACGATTCGTCCATCTCACCTGCTTCAGCAATTGCTTCTAGAATATGATCTGCTCTTCGACTTTCAGACAAAATCAATATCACGGCGCGAGGATCTAATATTTCAAATCCCAAAATACCAATGACTTTGTGTAGACCTTGTCCCTGAGCATTATTCACAATAGTTGCACCCGTAGCGCCAGCCTCACGAGCGGCACTCATAACTTTGTCAGTTTTATCGGCGTCGACAAATGCCATAATGAGTTTGAATTGCATGGTGACTCTCCAGCTCTAGACTATCTTTACTATTAGGGTAGCAGAAATTTTACGTTAGCTTATTGTTTAAACTCAATGAGTCGTTCAGTGTCTTAATTTAATCTGTTTTAAAGCTGTGTTAAGTCTGGAGTGATTGATATGTTTGAAATAAGTGATCTCTCGCTATTTGACGAATTTGCGATAATGTTGGCGACTGCGGTTGGCGTTGGACTTCTTTCCGTCAGATTGCGTCAACCGCTCATCGTTGCTTTTATTGCGGTAGGGATATTACTTGGACCCGCAATGTTAGGTCTGGTAGAGCATAGCTACTCAATGGAGTTACTGGCTGAGTTTGGTATTGCGCTACTACTGTTTGTCGTAGGACTGAGATTAGATCTACACCTTATAAAAACAATGGGTCCAGTGTCTCTTGCAACAGGTCTTGGTCAGATCACCTTTACGACATTATTTGTCTTTTTGATATGCATAGCACTGGGTATGCAAATTATTACAGCAATATACATTGCTGCGGCGATGAGTTTCTCCAGTACTATAATCATCGTTAAGCTGCTATCTGATAAACGAGAGATAGACTCCTTGCATGGACGCATAGCGATAGGGTTTTTAATCGTTCAAGACATCATGGTTGTCGTGGCGATGATAGTCATTACAGCTTTTGGTGCAGTGGGTCATCAAACCAGTATTGGCTCTGAAGTCTTAGGTGTCATGATCAAAGGCATCTGTTTGATCCTTCTGGTTGGTTTGCTTATTAAGTATGTCCTGCCAAGAGTCTTGTTACATATTGCTGCTTCAACTGAACTTCTTGTGCTATTTTCGATAGCATTTGCTGTGGGCTTCGCTGCTTTTAGTGATGTGATTGGGTTTAGTAAAGAGGTGGGTGCTTTCTTAGGAGGTATCGCCTTGGCCTCATCGAATTACAGAGAGGCTATTGGTTCAAGGCTAACAAGTGTTCGCGATTTTTTATTATTGTTTTTCTTTATATCGCTGGGAGCGCAACTAAATATCACTGATATGGGCACTCAGCTTCCTATAGCGATTTTACTCTCTGCATTCGTATTGATTGGTAATCCTCTTATCGTTTTAACGATCATGGGGGTTATGGGATTTCGAAGAAGAACAGGCTTTCTATCAGGGCTTGCCGTAGCTCAAATCAGCGAGTTTTCCCTGATTTTAGCTGCATTAGGTTTATCTTTGGGACACATTGATGAGCAAACTGCTGGACTGATTACCTTAGTTGCACTTATTACGATAGCAACCTCGACCTATATGATTATCTACTCTCACCAACTTTATGAACGACTTGCACCACTCTTGAGGGTTTTTGAGCGGAAAATGCCCTTTCAAGAGGAACGATTAGAAACCTCCAGTGGTTATATTCAACTGCCAGATACCATTGTTTATGGTTTGGGACGCTTCGGCAAAAATCTAGCGTTAGATTTGTCAGAAAATGGTCACAAAGTGTTAGGCGTAGATTTTGATCCAATGGTCGTGAAAAAATGGAGTTCTAACGAAGTTCAGGTCTTTTACGGTGATGCAGAGGATCCAGGGTTTCTTTTGTCGATTCCTCTTAAAAGTGTTAAATGGGTTATCAGTTCAATCCCAGATAAGAGAATTAATAAAACATTAATTGACGCACTAAGAGCAGAAGGGTACCAAGGGAGAATTGCGATAACGTTACATCGAGTAGTTGCTAAAAGTGAGTTAGGACTTAATGAAGATGATATTATCCTGCTACCTTATCAGCAAGCGGCTAAGCAGACAGCGCAGATGATGACTGAGTTTTCCTTAAAGAATTAACTGGATAACGTTTATGTCATGAGTACTATCGAATTTATTTTTCTTGTCACCGGTCTATTGTTGGCTCTTAGTATTCTGGCTAGTCGAATTTCAAGTATATTCGGTTTGCCCCTGCTGGTTCTTTTCTTAGGATTAGGGATGCTAGCAGGCGAGCAGGGCGTGCTGGGTATTAAGTTTGATGACTATACCCTCGCCTTTATGATCGGCCATTTGGCCTTAGCCTTGATTTTGCTTGATGGCGGGCTAAGAACACGTATATCCACCTTCAGGGCGGGCTTTAAACCTGCACTTTCTTTAGCGACTATCGGTGTAGTGGTTACCAGTGGCATCACTGGTTTGATGGCGGTATGGCTATTTGACTTATCATTAGTTGAAGGTTTGTTGGTCGGGGCTATTGTTGGTTCAACCGATGCGGCTGCTGTTTTTGCCATGCTGAGTGGAAAAGGAGTCAACCTCAATGAGCGTGTAGGTGCGACGCTAGAAATCGAATCCGGTACCAACGATCCAATGGCTATTTTCCTGACAATTATGCTGATAGAGCTATTAATGGGAGGGATAGGTGGTCCTTTAGAATCGTTACTGTTTCTGTTTCAGCAATTTGGTTTTGGTTTGCTGATAGGTGTAGGAGCAGGTTGGTTAATTGCAAGATTGATGGTTTGGGTGGATTTAGCTCCGGGTTTACACGCTTTACTTCTCATCGCTTTAGGATTTTTTGTGTTTGGTTTGACCAGTGTTGTCGGTGGAAGTGGTTTCTTAGCTATCTATCTAACGGGTTTAATGGTGGGTAACAAACCAGGCAAGCTCTTAAAGATGATTTTACCAGTTAACGATGGTTTGGCTTGGCTAAGTCAGATAGGTCTTTTTTTGGTACTTGGTTTACTGGTTACACCCTCTGATTTATTAGAGTTTATTGTTCCTGCCATTTTGATTGGCTTAGGTCTTATTTTTATTGCGCGACCTATCGCTGTGCTTATCTCATTAAAACCTTTTTTCAAATTCCGCTGGCATGAAATAGGTTTTATCAGTTGGGTGGGTTTAAGGGGCGCTGTTCCCATCGTTTTAGCAATCTTCCCTGTGATTGGTGGTGTTGAAAATGCTGGTCTTTATTTCAATGTAGCTTTTGCAGTAGTGCTGATGTCTTTGTTGATTCAAGGAGGGTCACTACCCTTTATGGCACGGTGGTTAAAGGTAGAAGTGCCTAAGGGTGTTGAGCCAAGTCATCGCGACATGTTAGGCATTTTGCCAGAAAATGATTACGAAATTTTCATCTATAAAATTGATAATAAACAACTTGATGGTGCCGTTATCAGGATGCTTACTCTACCGTCGGGTGTGTTGATATCAGCGCTATTTAGAGATGGATTGATGCTTCTGCCAAAAGGGAGTACAGAATTAAAAATGCATGATGTCGTGTGTGTTTTTGGTAGAAGTGAGGATGTTGATCAATTAAATAAACTCTTTAGTGGAGAGGCTAAGCTAAAGAAAAAGCAGGAGTTTTTTGGTCCCTTTGTTATTGATGGCAATTCTTTACTGTCTGACATTGCGAAAGCCTATGGTTTATCTATTACGCCAACTGAGAGCTCTTTAACGCTTGGAGAGTTCATCGCTGCAAGAGTCGGAGGACATCCCGTTGTAGGTGATGATGTGAGTTGGCATGGCATCCACTGGGTCGTCAGTGAGGTAGAAGGCGATAAAGTTCTAAAAGTGGGCGTTCGATTCTTTTAAATCCCATTGGTAACCCCGAAAACATGTGCTACATTACTATCAAGAATAAAAATTTCATAAAGTAAAGTAAGTAAAGTAAAGTGCATGTTCTAGCTCATGGTCGCATGAGCAAGGGGGATAATTGACCGCGCTTTGGGATCAATACATACAGCAAGCCATTCACCTAAGAAGGGAGTTGCATAAGCAACCTGAACTGACTTGGCAAGAAGAAGCGACCGCTGCGCGCATTCGCGCTGAACTTACTGCGTTAAATATCCCATGGGAAGCTTGTGCTGAGTTTGGAACTTTGGGGCGTTTAGCCGTCGATAAATCCGGCCCTCATATTGCTTTGCGTGGTGATATAGACGCACTTCCTATCAATGAAAAAAGTGGCATGCCTTGGAGTTCGCAAAAGCAAGGCTGTATGCACGCTTGTGGCCATGATGGGCATACAGCGACATTGATGATGGCGGCTTATTGGCTTAAAGCCCATGAAGATCAGCTTCCGGGACCTGTAACGCTCTTGTTTCAGCCTGCTGAAGAGGGTGGTCATGGTGCCCTGAGAATGATCGAAGAAGGCGCGCTAAAGGGCGTTGATATGATCTATGGTTGGCATAACTGGCCAGCGATTCCTTTTGGTCATGCTGTGTGCCCAGAAGGTCCTGTCATGGCAGGGAATGGTACGTTTAAGTTAACCGTCACTGGGCAGGGTGGTCACTCCAGCCAGCCTGAAGTGTGCCATGATCCTATACTTTCAGCCTCTGCTATCGTGGTTGCTTTGCAGCAAGTAGTCAGTCGTCGCTTACCACCTCAAGATTCTACAGTGTTAAGTGTTACTTCTATTGACGGTCGAAGTTCACCGACAGTCATACCCGATCAAGTCATCATCGAAGGTGGCTTTAGAATAGCTCAACCAGCAAATCGCCAACGTTTAGGTGAATTAATAGAGGAGGTTGCTGGCTCTACGGCGCGAGCTTATGGAACGCAATGTCATGTTGAGATGTTTCCAAGATATGACGCGACTATTAATCATGCCGAACAGGCAGCTAACTATCGAAATGCCCTCATCCAAGAGTTTGGCGATCAAGTTATTAGTCAAACAACACCTTTACCTATTATGGCTTCTGAAGATTTCAGTTATTACCTGAAAGAGATACCCGGCGCATTTGCGCTAATCGGTAGCGATGATGGGCAATTACAGCACAGTAGACCTTGTCACAATGCGCAATACGACTTTAACGATGCGCTGATTAATCGTGTGGCAAGGGTATACGCTCGACTTGTGGGTGCTCCGGTTCCGGAGCATTCATAAAAGATACACAGCAGGCAGCTTCTGTTGGTGTCATCCCGAGTCATTGTATTCCCAATGACTCAATAAAAACCCTGCTGAGACAGAATAATGATAGATCGCTCAGCAGCATCACTAACGGGTTCAACCCCAGTCATATGAAGGAGGATTTCCATGCAAGTTTTCGAAAAGTGGGAATCAGAAATCCGCGGCTACTGCCGTATCTATCCAACTGTGTTTAAGTCTGCTTCTAATGCCCGTCAAGTGGATGAAGCGGGAAAGTCATACATTGATTTTTTTGCTGGAGCGGGCGTTCTTAACTTCGGTCATAACAACCCGAAGATGAAAAAGGCTTTGATTGAATTCATTGAAGCCGATGGTGTTGCACACAGTTTAGATACCAGTACTACGGTTAAACGGGACTTTATTCAAGCATTTGCCGATACCATCATTGTTCCACGCGGATGGAATCACAAAATGCAATTTATGGGGCCAACGGGTACCAATGCGGTTGAAGCTGCATTGAAGTTGGCACGACGTGTGACTGGACGTAAGACGGTTGTCGCTTGTACACATGGCTTTCATGGTATGACGCTAGGCTCCTTAGCCTTAACCGCCAACAGCTATTTCCGAAATGCAGCAGGTGTTCCTTTAGAGCATGTTGTGCGTATGCCTTTCGGCTGTGATAAACCTTGTCGTGGTTGCAAGTTGGGTTGTGGTACATCCACATTAGATAGACTCAGAGCGCAGTTTGAAGATAGTTCTAGTGGTCTGGAGCCACCAGCTGCATTTGTAGTCGAGCCGATTCAGGCTGAAGGTGGTGTTCATGTTGCCAGTCAAGAATGGTTGTTAGCGGTACAGCAGCTAGCGAAAGATCTAGGCGCGCTATTCATTCTTGATGACATCCAAGCGGGTTGTGGTCGTACGGGAACCTATTTCAGCTTTGATGGCATGGGTTTAGATCCTGATATCGTAACCCTCGCTAAAGGTATCGGTGGTTTTGGTACACCGCTGGCGATGAATTTAGTTAAGCCAGAGCATGATAAGCATTGGTCACCGGGTGAGCATACAGGAACCTTCCGTGGTCAGGGCTTCTCTTTTGTTGCTGGTAAGGTTGCGATGGAGTACTTCCAAGACGATAGCCTGATGCAAGAAGTAAAACGCAAAGGTGAGCAGATGGCTGCCGCACTTAACAAACTTGCAGATGCTAGCAATGGTGCATGGCAAGTGCGTGGTAAAGGGATGATGCAGGGTATTGATATTGGTGACAGTGCTCTATCTAAAGCGATAGTGACTGAATGCTTTAATCGTGGATTGCTGTTAGGTGGCTGCGGTACCGGCGGCCAAGTTATCAAGATGATTCCGCCACTAACCATTCCAGATGAAGATCTAACTCAGGGTTTGGAAATTTTTGCACAAGCTGTTAAAGCAGCTCAGGAGGCGGTATGACAGAGATGTCGGTTGCGGTGATCAATCCAGCCAATGGACAAAAGCTACAAGACTCGCCAATCCTCGATGCCGACGCACGTGAGGCGGCATTAGTTCGTGCACGTGAAACCTATAATACTTGGAAGCTAACCAGCTATGCTGAGCGAGCTCAGGTTTTAAAAGCTGTCGCCGCAAAAATGCGTGAAGAGGTAGAAGCCTTAGCGCCTTTAATGACGATTGAAATGGGTAAGCCGATCAAAGAAGCGCGTGCAGAAGTGCTCAAAGCTGCGTGGTGTGCTGAACATTACGCAGAGCAAGCCGAAGCTTATTTAACGCCGATGACCTTAGAATCAGATGCTTCACATAGCTATGTTCAGTATCTGCCTTTAGGCACAGTGTTAGGTATTTTGCCGTGGAATGCGCCTTTCTGGTTGGCGTTTCGTTTTTGCGCCCCAGCTATCATGGCAGGTAATACCTGCATGATGAAGCATGATCTCCATGTTCCAGCCAGTGCGCAGGCGATTGCTGACTTGTTCGTTCAAGTGGGTGCTCCAGCAGGCTTGATGCAAAATGTGCCGATGGATAATGCCGCCATTGAAGCGGTCATTCGTGATCCTCGCGTGCAAGCGGTTTCATTAACAGGGTCTGAGCGTGCGGGTAGTGCTGTCGCAGCTATTGCGGGTTCGGAGATTAAGCCCATTGTGTTGGAGTTAGGTGGTTCTGATCCCTGCATAGTGTTAGCGGATGCCGATTTGGAAAAAGCCGCTGACATTATCACTTTGTCGCGCATTATCAATGCAGGTCAATCCTGTATTGCGGCAAAACGAATCATTGTTGAAGAGGCGGTTTATGATCAGATGGTTGATCTGCTCAAAACCCGTTTGGCAGCATTGAAAATGGGTAATCCAGCAGAAGAAACCACCGATGTCGGTCCTATGGCACGTGATGATTTACGTCAAAACTTGCATCGCCAAGTGGAAGAAACTAAAGCCGCAGGTGCGCGTTGTCTGCTAGGTGGTGAAATTCCTGAAGGTGATGGCTTCTTCTATCCAGTCACCTTATTGGTTGATGTTGAGCCGGGCATGACTGCTGCAGTTGAAGAAACCTTTGGACCTGTTGCCGTGGTGATGAAGGCAAGCGATGCCGACCATGCGATAGCCATCGCTAACGATAGTCGCTATGGCTTAGCTGCCGGTTTGTGGACGGAAAAGTCTCGCGGGGAGCAGCTCGCTCGCCGTATTGAGGTTGGTCAGGTCGCAATTAACGGTATCGTTAAAACTGACCCACGCCTTCCAAGCGGTGGTATCAAGTGCTCTGGCTTAGGTCGTGAGTTAGGTCCGCAGGGTATTCACGAATTTGTGAACGCTCAGCAGATCTGGTTAGGTTGAAATCATCGTAATTCAAACTGAAACTTAAGTTGAATGCATGGCCATAGCTTTGTTAGCTGTGGTCATGCTATATTTTATGTCGTTTTTAGTTCAAAACATGTCGATCGGGAGAGATTGCTGACTTATTTTAAAATAAGTGCAGTGACGCCGAAGGAGCAACCGCCCCGGAAACTCTCAGGCAAAAGGACCGGTTGATATTTAATGAACTCCGAAGAGATGCCTTGAATGGCACACCGAAGGAGCAAGCACTCGTCTTAGTGTGAATCTCTCAGGTACAGCAACGGAGGGGGTGGCGTTTTTCAGATGAATTACGTCTAACCTAATGTTGAATTCGGAGCAGTCTGATGCAATCTATTGCAGTCATCGGCGGTGGTATCACCGGCGTCACTTCCGCTTATGCGCTCGCTAAGCGTGGTTATCAAGTTACCCTTTTTGAAAAACAACGCTATGCAGCGATGGAAACCTCTTTTGCTAACGGCGGCCAATTATCCGCTTCTAACGCTGAAGTTTGGACCTGCTGGTCTACCATTCTGAAAGGATTGAAGTGGATGCTTAAAAGCGATGCACCACTGCTCGTAAATCCAAAACCTTCATGGCATAAGTTCAGCTGGTTTGCCGAGTTTATTGCTTCTATTCCTCAGTATGAAAACAATACAACTGAAACCGCTCGAATGGCGATTGCTGCTCGTGAACTCCTGTTTAGTTGGGCTAAAGAGGAAAATATCGATTTCGATCATGTCGAAAAAGGCATACTGCATATCTATCGAGATAAAGCAGGGTTTGAGCATGCGCAAAAAGTTTCTCAACTACTAGCTAAAGGTGGTTTGGTTCGTGAAACCCTCTCTCCTAGCGATATTCAGCGAGTAGAACCTACTTTACAAGGTCATTATTACGGTGGTTTTTTAACGCCGAGTGATACCACAGGTGATATCCATAAATACACCCAGGGTTTGGCAAAAGCATGTGAGCGTTTAGGTGTTAAGGTTCTATACGAACAAGAAGTATTAGACGTTAAGGCTAACGATCGAGAAGCTGTAGTTACGGTTAAATCCTCTGAGGGCTCAATAGCTCACCAATTTGATGCCATCGTTGTTTCTGCGGGTGTGGCGAGTCGTAAATTAGCGGCATCTCTTGGCGACAGAGTGAATATCTACCCAGTGAAGGGGTATTCAATTACAGTCAATTTGCTGGATGAACAAAGCCAAGCGGCAGCACCTATGGTGAGCTTGCTGGATGATGAAACTAAATTAGTCACCAGTCGTCTAGGTAAAGATCGTTTCCGTGTCGCAGGTACAGCCGAGTTTAATGGTTATAACAAAGATATTAGAGCTGACCGTATTAAGCCTCTGGTTGACTGGGTGAATCAGTGTTTTCCAGACGTTAATACTCGCAGTGTTGTTCCTTGGGCTGGGCTTCGTCCTATGATGCCTAATATGATGCCGAAGGTTGGCAAGGGTAAATTACCTACCGTATTTTATAATACCGGCCATGGTCATTTGGGATGGACGTTAAGCGCTGTTACGGCTGATATGTTAGCGGATGTCGTCGATCAAGCTAACACCTCAGCGCAATTTGTACCGGCTTAATCCTTTATTTTAACCTGGCATGTTTTTCCAAAAGGTCGATTTCAGCCTTGCTTCGGTAGCTGAGTCGGCCAATTGGCTACTAACAATTGACCAGTCACAATCATTCTGATGTATCCAAACTTGGCCGTTTCTTAACTCAATACTGGTAATAGGCTTCAGATCTTTGCGCTCTTGAGCTGTGTAAATATTCAGAAGTTCGTTATCTAAGATCCACAAATGATCATTTGCTTCAACAGCGATAACCGTATGGGGCTCAATTTCAAAACCACTAGGTGTGATATGTTTTGCATGAATAATCATCATGCGAGCGTCAGGAAAGCGTTGTCTTACCAAATTGTATTTAGCGACTGCAGACTGGAAAAATCGTTGGTCACTATGAAAATTACTTCGCTGGTAACTTAAGTTGACTTGTTGATTGATGCTACGTAATTCGTGAATATCCACCGCTACTGCTATCTGGCTTATCATGGTCAATGACAAAAGTACTATCCCGGTCACCACTGCACGCATCTCTATGCCCTTC
>REDB01000075.1 GCA_007693685.1 Oceanospirillales bacterium | reverse complement strand
TAACTTCTTGCCAAACAGTTTTGACCAATCTTTCTGCTCGATCATCTTCACCTGATACTAACCACTGTGCGATATGCTCTGCAACATTAGGATAGTAAATAGGCGTTATCGATTCTTGTGTTAGCCAACTCTCAAGTTTGCTGGCATCTAAGCTATGCATCACCTGAGCTTTACCCATCTGTTTAAGTATACAGGCATTTGAATATTGCTCAATCTGTCCCGCGAGGGGTTTAGTTAGTAGCTTCTTGCCCAACAAAAGAGCTTCACTACACAAACCAAATCCCGTATTGGAAATAACCCCTTTACACAGTTTTAAGTCACGTGGAAAAGCTTGACGACAAAGTGGATGAATCTGGATATGCCCCAAAGAACTTGCTTCCAAAACATCAGCATAAAGTTTGAACTGAGTGCATGGAAAGAGTTGTAACCAGTGAACAACTTTCTCTATAGCTTCAAAAGGCAGATAGACTAGGATAAATGCTTGTTTATCAACCTCATCATCAACTGAGTGAGTATCCGGCATGCTTAACAAAGGAGGTAAAATTGTCTGATCAAAGTGTTGCCAATGCACACCTAGATAACGATCCAAAGGCGTGAAGAAATCGATAGCGGGTTTTAACCAAAAGGTTTTTTCTGTTCCTGGCAAAGGATAACGCAACGCATATTGATGCGCTAAACCAATACTTGGAATACCTTGACGTCTCGCAGCCCATGCCGACACGGGTTCAAAATCATTCAATAAGAGATCATATCGACTCAAATCAAGACTTTTTACGTCACTCCAAAACTGTTTCAACTTCGCCTGTTGAAAGGTTTTCCAAGCCTGAACCTTGCCATCAGCAGTCATAAAGGTGAAACCCTGATAATGCTGATAGTCACCGAAGCACTGCATATCAAACAGCTTCTCTTTAGCTCTTCCACTAAAGAGAAAATCTACATCGATGCCTACCCGTTGCAAGGCTGGCAGCATTGCTCTGGCACGTGTGATATGGCCATTGCCTGTTGCTTGAACTGCATAGAGTAACTTCATTCGACATCCCTAAAACACAAAAAACCCAGATAATGACGTATTATGCTGGGCTCTTTTTGACAAATAGATGACGTTACGGTGACATTTCAGTGTTAAAGCGTCTTCTTAAACCACTCACTCACTTCTTTAATCAACAGTTTGGGGTTATCCCAAGGCACCATATGCCCTTCACCTTTAAGTTCGATCAACTCAAAAGGATGTGTCATCGATTCGATCACTTGCTTAGAGTAATTCAGAGGTAAAACCTCATCATGCTCACCATGAATGATCGCCGCTTTAAAGTTGTAGTATTTTTTCATCGTACCACTGGTATGAGTAAACAAGCTCGCTAAAGTCCCTAAAGGATAGTCATAGACAATACGAGGATCTTTACTGATCTCAGCCGCTGCGGGGTGACCTTTTAAAAGCTCTTCATAGTCGATAAAGGTCTTCATGGGTACTTTCATGTGCGGGAAAAACAGTGCGCTACTCCATGTCCAAGACCAGCCAAACTGATGTACTAAGTCAGGCGCTATTTCTGTTACGAGAAGCGTGCCACAAAGAACCGATAGGATGCGTATATCGCGCTCTGCTGCAGCAACCGCTAGAAGTCCACCGATAGAATACCCGTATACTCCGACAGGACCGCTGTATCGCCCAGATAGATGATCAATAACACTTCCAACATCTTCGATGATTTGTTCAACTCGATAGTCTCCACGTGTCCCGGCAGAATATCCATGACCACGCAGATCCATACCCACAACATTGAAGCCCTGAGCGGAAACACCGGCCAACAGCTCTGCATACAACTCACAATAGGTACCGATACCTGGCAAGAATATGACTACCGGTGCTTCATCCGAATGATGATATAACTCGCAGTGTATTGATTCGTTAACGGTAATAATTTCACGCTGTTTCAAAAAAGGAACCAGTCCTAACTTTTGTCTTAACACTTCTCTTCCGGATGCATTCTCTTCCACTTTATCTGAGAAGAAGCTCAACGGATTAAAAAAATCATTCATAACTAAAGACCACCTTGGTTTACTTAACCTTTATCGCTGACACTGGGGACAGTAAACACTACTTCGCTGCCCTAAGCGCACTTCTTTTAACTGATGGCCACAGGTTTTACACGGCTCACCTTTTCGCCCATAGACGAATAGCTCTTGTTGAAAATATCCTGGTTTACCATCTCCACCAACAAAATCGCGCAGCGTTGTTCCTCCGCGAGTGATGGCATAGTCTAAAATACGTTTAATCTCTACCACTAATCGTGCTAAACGTTCTTTGGAAATCCGTCCGGCTGCTCGACGCGGGTCAATACCCGCAGCAAACAGCGCCTCACTAGCATAGATATTTCCTACACCAACAACCACATGATTATCCATAATGCGCTGTTTAATCGGCTGTTTTCTACCTAAACAACAGCGATACAAATAATCACTATCAAAAGCTTCACTTAGCGGTTCTGGCCCAAGTGCTTGCAATAAAGCGTGCTGCGTATTTTTCGCTTGCCAAAGAATAGCACCAAAACGCCGAGGGTCGGTGAAACGAATTAAATAACCGTTACTTAATTCTATGTCGACATGATCATGCTTACCAACAGGTGAACCAAGTGGCATAACCCTTAGACTGCCAGACATTCCCAAATGAATCAGCAACTCACCTTTATCCATCTCTAACTGAATATATTTGGCACGACGGGTAACACGATCAACACACTGCCCCGGTAACAACTCACTTAATTCTGTAGGAATAGGCCAGCGTAATGAGGGCTGGCGTATTGTCATCGCAGTAATCGTTTGCGCTTCTGTATAAGGAGCAATGCCACGACAAGTGGTCTCTACTTCAGGTAATTCTGGCATATCTCACTCCAGCCGAAAGTCTCCAGCACGATCAGGTTGATGTAGACGACGCAGGACGCCTTAAAGCCAAGTAGACGCCCGCCACAGTGACAGCAACCCCCAACAAAGTCATTGCCGTCAATTGTTCATCAAACAACCACCAAGCTTCAATAGCGGTCAGCGGCGGCACTAAGTAAAAATAACTAGCCACCTTCGCCACTTCACCTAAACGAATCATCAGCATTAGCAATAACACGGCACTGATCGATAAACCAAACACTAACCAAAGTAATGCAAAAATCAGGTCGGGATGCCAAGTAATTTCGCGTGTTTCGAAACTGAAGGCTAAAATCCCCATACACAAGGCTGTGGATAGATATTGATAAAAAGAACCCGTTAGCAAGTCTGTATTGCCACCAAAACGCTTTTGATAGAGGGTACCTATTGAGATACTCAGTAGGGATACAATGACCGCAACCAATGCAGCGGGATGCAGCACAAACGACTGTCCCAGAAAACCATTACCCAGCACTAAGGAAATACCTAATAGGCCCACCAACAGCCCTAGCGCTTGCTGAAGTCGCATCCCTTGCCCCATAAATAACCAGGCAAATAGAGCAGTTAATAATGGCTGAAGCCCAACCACCAAAGCAGTAATACCTGCAGGCAATGACAGTTTGATGGCAACAAATACGCCACCCAGATAAAGGGCATGAATCAGTAAACCAACGACCATTTGATGCCCAGCTTCATTTGCTGGAGGCCATTTTGCTTTAAAAAACTGGATCAGCAAGAAGAAGACAGCCAGTGTCATCAACATGCGAATGAATAGCAGATTGAAGGGCTCTATCCAGGGTAGCGCAAAGCGTGCGCCAATAAAACCGGTACTCCAGAGCAATACGAAGACAAATGGAACTGAGCGTATCAGCAATTTTTATGCTCCATAAAAAACGATGCTCCGGAAAAAACCATGCTCCACAAAAAACAAAGCCCGGAACAGATGCCGGGCTTTGCTTGATGTAACCAAAATCAATTACTTGATCTTAGCTTCCTTGTAAATCACGTGCTTGCGAACCACTGGATCATACTTTTTGAATTCAAATTTGTCCGGTGTGTTACGCTTGTTCTTGTCAGTTGTGTAGAAATGACCAGTTCCTGCAGAGGATACCAGACGAATTTTCTCACGAGCGCCTTTAGCTGCCATTGTCTAGCTCCTTAAACCTTTTCACCACGGCCACGCAGTTCAGCTAGAACTGGGTCGATGCCTTTTTTATCAATGATACGCATACCTTTTGAAGAAACGCGTAGACGTACGAAGCGGTTTTCACTCTCAACCCAAAAACGGTGCCAGTGCAGGTTTGGCAAAAAGCGACGACGCGTTTTGCGGTTTGAGTGGGAAACGTTGTTCCCAGTGATCGGGCGCTTACCCGTTACCATGCAAACTCTAGACATTGCATTAATCCTGAAATCTGTAAGTTACTAAAACCTATCCGATGTTTATTGAGGCTAAACAAATCGCTAAATAATACTTAGCTCTCTCAGGCGGAGCGTCCAATGTACCGGACAAAATACCGTACCATTAAGGGATAGAAGGGCGCATATTATACCCAACTAGCAACAATAAACCAGCTTAATTGATGATTTTTTCACCAACTGGCTATAACCACCCTCTTTCGGCAAACGAAATCACCTCATTATCTCCTACAACCATATGATCTAAAACGCGAATATCCACTAGCGCTAAGGCATCTTTTAAGCGGTCAGTTATCTGGCGATCCGCTTGTGAAGGCTCTGCTATACCAGATGGGTGATTGTGCGAAAGAATCACTGCGGCTGCATTTGCCTCTAGCGCAAGCTTAACCACTTCTCTTGGATAGACTGCCGCAGCATTTAACGTACCAAAGAAAAGCTCTTCAAATCGAATCACGCGGTGGCGATTATCAAGCAACAAACAGGCAAACACCTCTCGGGTTTGATGCCTTAGCTTTGCAGACAGATATTGGCGAACCATGGATGGGCTTTCAAGCGCAGATTCTCGCACTAAAGAGGCTTCTAAATGCCGCCTAGCCATCTCTAAAACAGCTTGAAGCTGAGCGTATTTAGCTGGACCTAGACCAGGCGCCATGCAAAAAGCTTGTTGGTTAGACTCCATTAGTGGACGTAACCCACCAAAATGGTGAAGTTGCTCACGCGCTAAATCCACCGCCGACTTACCTGCAATACCGGTGCGTAAAAAAATAGCTAAGAGTTCAGCATCCGTTAGACTGCTCGCCCCTTGAGATAAAAGCTTTTCACGTGGCCTTTCTGATTCAGGCCAGAGTCGAATCGACATAAAATTACCTCCCTGTTATCAATTTTGCTGGTTCCTTCCAGCACTGCTCTACGAAAATCGTCAGCAAGATGCTATCTTAGCGCCTTCCTTAATAACATGGAATCTTCAGGCTCTCTGGGTATGCATAGACTCACTAACAGACAGATTCTTCTTGGTATCACTGGCGGCATTGCAGCCTATAAAAGTGCAGAACTCACTCGCTTATTAAAAAAAGCTGGAGCGGATGTCCGTGTTGTCATGACACCCGCTGCAACTGAGTTTATTACACCTTTAACACTGCAAGCTTTATCAGGTCATCCAGTTCATTTACAACTACTCGATCCGGAAGCTGAAGCAGGCATGGGTCATATAGAACTGGCGCGTTGGGCTGACCATATACTGATAGCTCCCGCCAGTGCTGATTTCATTGCGCGCTGTGCTGCTGGCATGGGAAATGATCTATTAACCACGCTCTGCCTCGCGAGTGATGCCCAAATCAGCTTGGCACCGGCAATGAATCAAGCCATGTGGCGAGATTCTCACACGCAAGCCAATATCGAAGCACTAAAATCCGCTGGCTTTAATATCTGGGGCCCTGATGCGGGCGAGCAAGCCTGTGGCGATACTGGCCCAGGACGCATGCTAGAACCAACCGATCTTGCTGAACGGCTGGCTGCCGAGTTTGACTATTTAGCCTTAAGCGGGAAAACGGTATTTATTACAGCGGGTCCTACACGCGAACCTCTTGATCCCGTTCGCTTTATCTCTAACCATAGCTCTGGAAAAATGGGCTATGCCCTGGCACAAGCAGCGGTTGATGCGGGCGCTAAAGTTAAGTTAATTTCTGGACCCGTAAACCTAGCACCGCCAGAACGCGTTGAGTGTGTCCAAGTAGAAACTGCAGAACAGATGCTTGCCGCCTCTATGGAAGGCATTGAAACTTGTGATCTCTTTATCGGTGCAGCTGCCGTTGCTGACTATCGTCCAGTTGCGATTGCAGAACATAAGATTAAAAAGGGCAATGAAGAGATCATGGAGCTTCGACTAGTCAAGAACCCAGATATTATTGCCACAGTAGCCAAGCATATTCATCGACCGTTTACGGTGGGGTTTGCTGCTGAAACCCGTGATGTAATTCATTATGCAAGAGACAAGTTAACGCGCAAGCATCTTGATTTAGTTATCGCTAATGATGTGTCGGTTCCTGGGATTGGATTCAACAGTAACGAAAATCAGGTCACACTCGTTACAGCGGAAGATGCTATCACCTTACCGCAAACATCTAAGCGTCTGTTAGCAAAACAGTTAATTGATCAGATTGCACAGCAATTGAAAACTAATAATGAATGAGTTCAAGTATCTTAAATCCCTTTGTAAGAACTCCAACTAAGGCATGTTATGAAAAAGTTACAGGTAAAAATTCTGGATTCACGCATAGGTACTGATTACCCATTACCTAGCTATGCAACGTCTGGTTCAGCAGGATTAGATCTTCGTGCTTGCCTAGATGGAGCGTTAACGCTTGAACCAGGCCAAACTGAACTTATCCCAACAGGGATGGCGATCCACATAGATGACCCTAGCCTCTGTGCCATGATTCTTCCAAGATCCGGTCTAGGACACAAACATGGTATTGTACTGGGTAATCTCGTTGGACTAATCGACTCAGATTACCAAGGACAGTTATTTGTCTCTTGCTGGAATCGTGGGCAAAATAGCTTTGTTGTAGAGCCGGGAGAGCGTATCGCACAGTTAGTGCTGGTACCGGTTGTTCAAGCCGATTTTGAAGTGGTTGATGAGTTCTCAGAAAGTCATCGCGGTGAAGGCGGCTTTGGTTCCTCTGGAAGGCATTGAACAAGAACATCTAACGTTTCTCTTACATAACCAAAACACAGTCATGGAGTTGATGTGAGCTATTTATTAAATGATTTTGATGCTGAAGTATTTCGTGCCTACGACATTCGCGGCATTGCAGGCACCGCACTGACGGATGCTTTCGTTTGGCACCTAGGACGTGCTTTTGCTGCTCAAGCATTACAACAACAGGTTAAAACCGTTGTTGTGGCTGCAGATGGACGCCTATCTAGCCCTAATTTCAAAACATTACTATGCCAAGGTTTACTCGCCGGTGGTTGTGATGTCATCGATATCGGCTTTGTTCCCACACCTACGCTTTATTTCGCTGCACATCAACAAGCCGACAAAACTGGCATCATGATTACCGGCAGTCACAACCCTGCCGATTACAATGGTTTCAAAATGATGCTGGCTGGGCACACCTTGTCTGGAGACGATATCCAAGCCTTACGCATTCGTATTGAAAATCAGGATTACAGCGAAGGCCAAGGCAAACTGGAACATCAAGATTTCAGCGAAACCTACCTTAAGCGAATTACGGATGATGTAAAACTGCAGCGCCCTTTAAAAGTGGTGGTAGATTGCGGTAATGGCATTCCTGGAAATTTGGCTCCCGAGCTGATAAAGCGCTTAGGTTGTGAAATCATTCCATTATTTTGTGATGTCGATGGCACTTTCCCTAATCACCATCCAGATCCAGGTAAATTGAAAAATCTGCAAGATGTCATTCGTGCCGTCGCAGAGCATAAAGCTGACTTAGGTTTAGCCTTTGATGGTGATGGTGATCGTGTGGGTGTCGTCACCGATCAAGGTCATGTCGTTTATCCTGACCGAGTGATGATGCTTTTTGCTGAAGATGTTATTGCACGTAACCCAAGTGCTGAAATCTTATTCGATGTAAAATGTTCACGTTTACTGCCGAAAGTGATCGAAGCGGCGGGTGGCAAAGCCACCATGTGGAAAACAGGTCACTCATTGATTAAGCAACAGATGAAAGCCTGCGGAGCACTGCTTGCTGGCGAGATGAGCGGACATATTTTTTTCAAAGAGCGCTGGTTCGGGTTCGATGATGGTCTTTACAGCGCTGCTCGCTTACTAGAAATCTTATCAAACCGCACAGAGTCGGCTGAAGTCATTTTTAAAGCCTACCCAGAAGATATCAGTACACCTGAGATCAATATTGAAGTGCGTGATGATAACAAATTCCAAATCGTTGAAGCACTTCAGCAACTCAGCTTTGAAGGTGGTAATGCGAGTCATATTGATGGAGTTCGCGTTGATTATCCCGATGGATGGGGACTGATTCGCGCATCCAATACCACACCCATGCTGGTATTAAGATTTGAGGCAGAAACACAGTCTGGACTAGAACGTATTCGAGATGCGTTCCAACAACGCTTACATCAGGTTGTACCAGACTTGATGATTCCGCATGAATAAGTGGTTCAACTAGATAGATTCAATTAGATAAGGTGATCGGATTATGCCACTAACACGCAAACAGGCCATTGATACCTCCAAGATTCTTAGCGAGGCGATGCCTTACATCCAAAAATTTGTTGGTAAAACGATTGTCATCAAATACGGTGGCAACGCGATGACTGACGAAAAACTCAAGGCGAGTTTTGCCCGTGACATCGTCATGATGAAGCTGATAGGTATTAATCCGATTGTCGTCCACGGCGGTGGCCCTCAAATTGGAAAATTGCTTGAGCAACTTCAAATTGAATCTCATTTTGTTAATGGCATGCGAGTCACTGATTCAAAAACTATGGATGTAGTTGAGATGGTACTTGGCGGCATGGTCAACAAAGAGATAGTTGGCCTTATTAACAGTGCAGGTGGTAAAGCGATCGGTCTGACGGGTAAAGACGGTGAGTTGCTGCGTGCACGTAAGTTGCGCGTTAAACACAAAACACCTGAAATGGAAGCACCGGAAATTATTGATATCGGCCATGTCGGTGAAGTAGAAAGCGTCAATGTTAAAGTGTTGAACATGCTTGAAAACTCTGACTTTATCCCTGTTATTGCTCCAATCGGCGTCGGCTCTGATGGTCATGCCTACAACATCAATGCAGATTTAGTAGCGGGCAAAGTGGCAGAAGTATTGATGGCTGAAAAGCTGATTCTGTTAACGAATATTGCTGGATTATTGGATAAAGAAGGCAATGTACTGACCGGATTGTCTACTGCACAGGTGGATGCACTCATTGAAGATGGCACCATTTACGGCGGTATGCTGCCTAAGATCGACTGTGCATTAAGCGCGGTAAAATCGGGTGTTAATACTGCACATATCATCGATGGCCGTGTAGAACATGCCTGTATGTTAGAGATCTTTACTAATGAAGGTGTGGGCACCTTGATCACCAACAAGTCGATTTCAGCATTAGGATTGTAAGTATGACAGATAAGCAGCAACTGAAAGTTTCACGACGAGAGCAGATCCTCCAAGCACTTGCTCAAATGCTTGAAGGCAATCCTGGTCAACGGATAACCACGGCTGCACTGGCTCGGGAAGTGGGAGTTTCAGAAGCTGCGCTGTATCGCCACTTTCCCAGCAAAGCACGCATGTTTGAAGGCCTGATTGGTTTTATTGAGGAAACTCTGTTTACGCGGATTAAGATCATTACGCAATCGGATGCCAGCGGTATTCGTCAGTGTGAACAGATCCTGACTCTCCTGCTTGCGTTTGTTGAGAAAAATCCCGGTATGGCTCGTATCTTAACAGCCGATGCCTTGGCGGGTGAGACAGATCGCTTGCGCGGGCAGGTCAACCAATTATTTGAGCGTATGGAAACGCAACTTAAACAGATCATGCGCGAAGCCGAACAAAGAGAAGGAATACGGACACAAATTCCAGCAGGCTCCTGTGCTAGCTTATTGGTAGCAACCGCTGAAGGAAAAATCCGTCAATTTGTGCGCAGCGAGTTTCGTCGACGCCCAACGGAACACTGGCCAGAGCAGTGGCCTAAGCTGGCTGAAGGATTATTCCGCCGCCAACCGCAAAGCTGATTCGCTTAACGCCTCTTGAGTCATCCGCTGCTGAATGGCTTCTAGATCCGCCTCTTGCCTTAGAAAAGCAGAGGCGGTGACTCTTTGAATACCTAACTCATCCAA
>REDB01000062.1 GCA_007693685.1 Oceanospirillales bacterium | reverse complement strand
TCAGGTCCGTTACGCAAGGTATATCGATTACTTTTCTACTTTTTTTTTACTGTGCGACCCTCAGTGCAGAGGTTCGTGTTAACCAACCGATACAATTAGTTGTAGAAACGGATAGAAATCAGTTATATCAACATTCTCAATTAATAGTTACTTTACATATATTTCACGAAGAACCTTTACCTGAAACTGTCGATATTATTCCTCCGCAATTAGATGAAGGACGTGTACGTACTTTAGGTTTACCTTACACACGTGTTGAACCGGGACCCAGTGATTACGGTTTTCACACCACACAAAACTTCGCACTCTTCCCTGATCAAGTCGGTGAGCTTAGTAGTACAGGCCCAAGCATTAGGTTCCCATCTCCCTTTAATAATGGATCGCAGGTGTTAACCACTGATATCCCTGCAGTGAATGTGATAGCAAAACCCGAGGGTTTTGAATCATTAATCAGTGAAAACCTAATTTTAAGTGATACCACACATCCACTAAGCACTGCAGAGTTAGGATTTATAAGACGAGTTTCTGTTACGGCGGTTGGCACGCTGCCGCATCAATTGCCTGATAGAATACTTGATCCTTTAGATAGACAAGATTACCGCTTAATCGAGCGAATGGTTGATGAGTTTCACTCGCGCCAAGGTGTCACTAGTCTTTTGCAAGAACTGTGGCACGTGACACCTACTGCTGGTGCTTCTAGCTCACAACCAGTTAGCTCTGTCATTTGGTGGGATACTGAATCTCAAAGCTTAAGGCAGGCTCATACACCTCCCCCCTCAATAGGAACAGCAGAGCTATTAGAAGAAGCGATCGTTGCTCAAGAAGTATCAGAAGCATCTGAAGCTGTGATTGACGCTCAAAGAGTCAACCAATCACCCACTCAACAAAGCACACCCTTTTGGCTACAAGTAGCCGTAGGTTTCACTCTATTAACGGTTGTATCGCTGGCAATATTGGCTGGATTTAAGTTTCAATTAGGAAGAAAAAATGGTGATAAAGCATCAAGAACTTCACTAAAAGGTAGGCTTAAAGAGTCCGCAAAACCTAACAACCTCAAGACAAATACGACACAAACTAGTTCTAGGCAAGCAGAAAGAGCCAATGATCCCAACGCATTGAAGGCAAATGCCGAACTTCTTGCTTTTCAAGGATTAATGACGGCCTGCCAACAAAATGCTTGTCATCAAGCTAAAAAAGCCATTGTTTTGTGGGCTGCCTGTTTTTGGCCCGACAAGCGTATCACCCAAACTGAATCGATTTATCAGGCCAATGTCAGTCAAACGTTGAATTATCTTTTGCTGGATCTAGAACACCACATCAAGCAATCTCAAGAATCTGCTTGGCGCGGCGATCTACTACTAGAAGCAGTAAAAACACTACGCCGACGCAGATTCAAATAGTTTCAGACCAGATCTTTTAACGCCGACTCAAGTTTAGGGTAAGTAAAGGAAAAACCAGACTCTGTTAATGCAACCGGTTTAACACACTGCCCTTCAAGCAATAGCTCACTCGCTTCACCAAGCATTAACTTCATTGTAATGGCAGGGACTCTGAAGAATGCAGGTCTGTGCAATGCTTTACCTAAGGTTTTAGAAAATACTTCGTTGGTGACTGGCTCTGGAGCAGTCAGATTAAAGGGCCCTGATAACTCTGGGTGATCCAGCAACCAACAAATGGCCGCCACTTCGTCATCGATGTGAATCCAAGACATCCACTGTTTACCCGAAGCGATAGGCCCACCCAACCCAAATTTAAAAGGAGGCAACATTTTCTTTAATGCGCCTTCCTTAGCTCCTAAAACCACTCCGGTTCGAATTAAACACACTCTAACTCCCAAGGCTTCCGCTTTGAGGGCTTCTGCTTCCCAGTCAGCGCAAAGTTGATGGGTAAAGCCTTTGATGGGGGCGGCGTTTTCATCCAACTCACCTGTTGAATGACTACCGTAATAACCAATAGCAGACCCACTGATTAGAGATTGAGGTTTATGTTCCTGTTTAGCTATCCACTCAACTAGGGTTTTGGTGGTTTGAATACGACTATCTCTAAGCAGTTGCTTTCGCTCTGGCGACCAGCGCTTATCAACGATGCCAGCACCAGCAAGGTTGATGACTGCATCAATGGGTTCTTTAATATCGTTGAGTTGTTTTACCCAATTCGTTTTTGATGAAGATTGACGTGACCAAATAACGACTTGATCACCCCTTGATGTTAAGGTTTTTTCCAGTGCTTGACCGATAAAACCACTCCCTCCGGAGACCAAGATACGCATTTAATTCTCTCCTACAATTTTTTATATATAAATTAGTACGTATTTGCTAAATTACCAGATTGCAAATTGCATCAATATGTTACGACTTTTCTGAATTGATCAGGTATCTAGTCCATGCAGGCAGATAAATCCATTGCAGATGAGAACAAAGAGCTAAGGCAACGTGTTAACATTTTGCATCATAAGGCAGAGCGCAACGAACAACTGTTGAAAGCTTTTTTTGCTGCTGAATTGGAATTGCTTTCCTGCGTCACGCTCGCTGAATTACTTGATTATCTTCTCAATCAATTCAAAGAAAATTTTTCACTGTGCAGTATTACTTTAATGCTGCTTGATCCAGAAGATGCCGTGCAAGAACTTCTGGATGGTTCTGATCGCTTCAATCATTTTGAAGGGCTCAACCTTATACCTCATCCACAAACCCTGCACACGCTCTTCCCAGAGGTTCAGCCCTATTGTGGTGAAGCTGACAGCATCATTCGCGAAAACTGTTTTCCTTCTTCTAACACTGCTATTCAAGAATCTGTTCAGTCATGCGCCCTCCTCCCGTTAGTCAGAGAAAACTGTTTAATTGGCGCACTTTGTCTTGGCAGCTCTGACCCTCAGCGATATAACCATCTGCTGCGTTACGATTATGTTTCTCATCTAGCATCTGTCGTTGCCGTTTGTATTGAAAACGCTATCAGCCGCGAAACCTTGCAAAGACTCAGTAGTATGGATTCTTTGACAAGAGCGTTAAATCGAAGAGCCTTCAGTCAACAATTACTCAGAGAAATTAAGCGCTGCAGCCGAACAGGCGAACCTATGGCTTGCATATTATTGGACATTGATCATTTCAAACCGGTTAATGACACCCATGGTCATCTTAGCGGCGATAAAATACTGCGCGATATGGCTCAAGTGCTAAAAGATAATCTTCGCGATACAGACAGTATAGCTCGATATGGCGGCGAAGAGTTTGCTATTCTTCTACCTGGTTGCGCTGAAGCTGAAGCAATTCAAGTAACAGAAAATCTTCGAATAGCGATCTGCAATACAGCCTTTACGGGGCATTTAGGTGAGCCCATTTCGATTACTGCATCGCTAGGTCTTACAGTCTGTGAGCAGGTTCATACAGCGACCCTAGAGGTCACCGAACTATCTGAGAGCCTGATCCAAACTGCTGATCAAGCTCTCTATGTGGGTAAACGTAACGGTCGCAATCAAGTGCGCTTTCAATCGTTAGATACAAACGTCACTTCTACACCGCGCTAACTTCTTGAATCATTGCCTTATAAATTTCTCGGTAGTTTTCACCTTGCTTCTCTCCGAATAACGGATCTTCATGCTGAGGCAAATTCTTTTCTAGTGTTTTCCAGTCATCTGCAGTAGATAGTGCATTGATCGCAGGAAAAATAGCTTGTTCTTCAAAATTGATATGAGCCCGTTCACGCTGGACAAAGTTCTCAAGACGCTCAATAAATTCTGACATAGGAATGACCGCATCATGCATAACTGCATCGACGGTTTCCGTTACTTCACGTGAAAGTTGCTTCAAATCGACATGCTGCGCTTCACAGGCTTTTAGATCTTTATCTAGATTAGCATCACGCTTTTCAAAGTAGTGATACATGTGATCTTCGCGGGGGTGATGGCTTTGATCGGCGTAATTACCGATATATTCAACCAACTCAGAGAGAAGCTGGAAGTTGGGTGAATCACCTTCTTTCAGCTTCTGGATTTTCATCTCCAGCACTTCTAAAAGTCGACTCAGATTGATGTGATCTTGATGCAACTGCTCTAATATAGTCATCTCACTGTCTCCTGAAAGGTCATGAGTTTAACTATATACCGCAGTTGCAACAATTGCAGTTGATCAACATCAATTAAAACGACATTGATCAACGGCGATCTTATTTATTATTAACGAAATAGCTCGTCATCAAATGGATCTAGTGGATTTTCAAGCAAGCTATCTTCGCGGAAATACAGAACACGACCCTCTAATTTCAAACCCTTAGAGCTGAACCAGCGTTCATTTTCTTCTAATGACTCCTCAGCACGACTGACAGAGTACCATGCACGAATAATTCGATAGAAATAATGAGCGAACAGCGCAGCCGATGCACCTAAGAAGAAGTCAGAACCCATGGCAAAGAGAATAATGATCAAAGCAACAATCCAAACGCGACTGCGCTTTGCCTCTTTCACCGCTTCTTTAGCCACGCTGAGCTGTTCTTGGCACTTAAGTGCACGACGGAAATTTTGCTGTAAGTCAAACTTTTGGTCGGTCGGTAGAAATTTTTGCATTCTCTTTTCCTGACTGTTTTATTTTATAAATTTTGAATAGAGTATATCCGAGGCTGTGCTAGGGATCGAGTCTGATCCCTACAACCTTTGACTAAAGACATTATTTTTACAAACTTTTACTCACCACTTCATACACATCACCGGACAATTTTCCGGAGTCCATAATTCGCTGAAGTTGAGCTTGCATCATCGCCTGACGATTCGGTGTATAACGCTTCCATCGAGTCAAAGGCGTTAACAAGCGTGCAGCAATTTGTGGATTCTGAGCATCTAGCTTCAAAATATGATCCGCCAAAAAGCGATAGCCACTGCCATCTTCAGCATGGAAGTTTACAGCGTTTTGATTACAAAACGCACCAATGACCGAGCGAATCTTATTAGGATTACGAGGATCATAAACGGGATGTTCTAACAACTCCATGACTCGCATCAAAGCACCAGGCTTTGGATCGGTGGCTTGCACCATCAACCACTGATTCATGACCAGAGATTCATGCTGCCACTGCGTTAAAAAACTATCAAGAGCGGTATGTGCTGAATCATTGAACTCGGAATGAGCCAGATTTACCAATGCAGCGAACTGATCAGTCATATTGTCTGCTGTCTCAAATTGCTGTTCTGCTATGGCTAAGTGCGCTGGATTATCAACGGCCATTAAATAACCTAAGCAGAGATTTCGCAGACTTCTTCTTGCCATCTCTTTAGGTTCTGCTGAATAGGCAACATCAGTATCATGCTGCTGGTAAAGCTCAAGCCACTGACTTGCTAGCTTAGACGCAAGTTCACGCTTAATAAATTGGCGCACGTGATGTATAGCAACCGGGTCTATCTGTTCTGCAAGTTCACTGATATAAGCTTCGCTTGGCAGAGTCATTAACAGCGCTGCCATCGCAGGATCTTGAGGTGCTTCTTTGATTAGCAATTTCCAAGTTGCGAGGAAGTGTTCAGGCAAGGCTAAGTCTTTTTGCTGCTGATAATCGTCGATTAATCGATTGATAAGACGAAGAGCTAGCTGTTGACCTGCATCCCAGCGATTAAAACCATCTTCGTCATGACTTAACAGAAAGGCTAACTGCTCTTCAGTGTATGGATAGCTTAGCTTTACCGGTGCAGAAAAATTGCGAAGTAATGAAGGCAGAGGCTGTTCATCAATCTTTTCAAAAATGAAGGTTTGCTCAGCTTCTGTTAACTCAAGCAATTGAGTAGTTTCCCCTTCAGATAACACAAAGGAAGTACCATCTGCACGCAAAAGCCCAACACTTAACGGCATGTGGAAAGGTTGTTTTTGCTTGGATTCAGGTGTTGCAGGACAGCTTTGCTTAACCGTTAATTCATATCTCTGTGCTGCTACATCATAGTGATCCGTCACTGTTAATCGTGGTGTACCTGCTTGGCTATACCAGCGCTTGAACTGAGTAAGATCACGCCCTGATACGTCAGCCATGGCTTGCACGAAATCATCAGTCGTTACCGCCTGACCATCATGACGCTCAAAATAGAGATCTGATCCTTTACGAAAGGTTTCCGCACCCAGCAAGGTGTGCAGCATTTTGACAACCGCAGCACCTTTTTCATAAACGGTTAAGGTGTAGAAGTTAGAAATTTCGATAAAAGAAGCAGGTCTGACCGGATGCGCCATAGGCCCTGCATCTTCTGCAAACTGAGCCGTGCGTAAAATACTGACTTCATCAACACGTTGAACAACAGCTGAGTGCATATCAGCAGAGAAGCATTGATCACGAAAAACAGTAAAACCTTCTTTCAAACTTAACTGAAACCAATCTCGGCAGGTGACGCGATTACCCGACCAGTTATGGAAATACTCATGCGCTACAACAGATTCAACACGCTGAAATCCGGCATCCGTCGTGGTTCTTGGATGCGCCAGCACACAGGAAGTATTAAATATATTTAGGCCTTTGTTTTCCATCGCTCCCATATTGAAGAAGTCAACCGCAACAATCATATAAATATCAAGATCATACTCACGACCGTAGACTTGTTCATCCCAGCGCATGGAGTTCTTGAGTGCAGTCATGGCATGATCTAATTTTTCTAAATCCTTAGATTCAGCATAGATTTGCAAAGTGACTTCACGCCCTGATTGTGTTGTGAAGCGATCTTCTAAACAGGACAGATCCCCTGCCACTAAAGCGAATAGATAGGCCGGTTTCGGGAAAGGATCTTCCCATTTAACCCAATGACGACCATCTTCAAGCTGACCTTTTTCTACAGGGTTACCATTACTTAATAAAATCGGATAAGCCTTTTGTTCTGCCACCAGAGTGGTAGTAAATACAGCCATCACATCAGGGCGATCAGGATAGAAGGTGATTCGACGAAAGCCTTCAGCTTCACACTGGGTGCAATACATTCCATCAGATAGATATAGCCCTTCAAGCGCCGTATTATCTTTGGGATTTATCTCTGTTTGTATTTCTAGCTCAAAGGCATCGGGAAGGTGGCCAATAAATAAAGATTCGGTTTCTCGGCGATAGGCTGAAGAATCTAGTGGTTGTCCATTCAACTTGATAGACACTAGCTGAAGGCTTTCATGCCCATGCAGCTCAAGCTCAGTCACCACCGCGACATCTGGATTCTTATGAACACGTAATTTACTGGAAACTCGCGTTGTCGTCTCGTCTAGTTCAAATCTGAGATCGATGGTCTCAATTAAGTAGCTGGGTGGAGCATAATCTTTTAAATAGATGACGGGTTTGGCAGACATGAGCAGGCATTCCTTTAATGATCTTATGAATTTAAGATTTTCAATACTTCAGGCTTTAAAGGATCAGAGCCGTGCTGCTTTCCATCTGCGCGAGTTCTGTCGATAAAACCTACGCGCTCGTTCTCTGGAATATTGCGTTTATGCTCATAAGCAATGATAGCTCTGAGGCTTTGTTCACGCTGTTCTGGAGTGAGTTTGATTCCATTTGGCCATTTACCCAGTTCTATCGAACGTTTCATCGACTCATATACATCGACAGTCATAGAGTCGATCATTTCATCAAAAGTCATTCTATTTCTCCAACTGCATATTCATTAACGTCACAGATGTTAAACACTCGAGCGACGGCTTAATAACTTCACGGGTAACACAAATAACAAGCCGACTAATAGCCCAACTAAATGAGCAGTGTTAGCAACTGCTCCCATACCGATCCATTGCAAAACACCTACATAACCTAATACTAACCATACGAGCATGAAGCCCATTAGGCCTTGCGGCAAACCAAATCTGGGTCTATACCCTTGCTTATCCCATAGCCAACTGTAACCAAGCACAGCATAAACAACACCAGACATACCACCAAACATGGGACCGCTGACTAAAAATTGCGCTAAGTTTGACAGTATAGAAGCCGACAAAAATAAGCAAAGAAACGCCCAACGTCCGTGAAGCTGCTCGATACGGCTACCGACCACCCATATCCATAACAGGTTAAACACTAAGTGCAATTCACTAAAGTGCATAAAAGCAGGCGTAACTAGACGCCACCACTGTCCAGTAGACAACATCGCTGAGAGTGTGTGATGAAATATCTGCTGACCCCGAATAGAAAAATCAGTAAAGGTTAGCAGACGCATCAACTCACGATTCTCGCCAAATCCCATAGCAAAAGAGACAAGGATACTAATCAGGATTAGGGAGAGTGTTAGCGCACTCTTTTGCCACTGCATTAAAGAGTTCCCTTATTCATCAACTGCTACTTCTCTGGCCACATCGACCCACACAAACTTATCTTTTTGGATACGTGTTTCTCCATCCATTCTGTAAGCAACCAACTTACCAAACTTAACTGCACTATAATCTAAGCAGGCCACATTCGGCGCTAAGGGTTCAGGTTCACCTTGACACCAGTAGTGACCAATAAACAAAGGTTTATTGTCATCTCTATAGCAGATCAACTCACTTCTTTGCTCACGTGTTAGTGGCAATTTTGCCATGTGCTGAGGCAAAGGATCAGGTTGAAAAACCACATCATTCAGGTAATAGGGATCGCGTAACCAGAATTTAGTTCGAAAAAAACTACGTTCAAAACCATCTTTGCTGATCATAATTTCTTTATTAGGCAACTCTAGATGAGTTCCTCGAAGCAGAATATCCATGATGTCATGTTCTTGAGAATCGCCAACAGCAGAGCGGAACAGAAAACCACGGCGCATAATGTTGCCATCATTCATAGCAACAAAACGATCAATTAACTCTTGATGCCAGCAAGCATGCACCACACGGAAATAGTCAAACTCTAAGAATACTGGCATCTCTTCAAACCAACTCAAGAAATCTCGCTGATCATCTGGGTGATTAGCCAACTGCTCCAACGTTGCTTCAAGTATTCGATAGTTACGAGGAGTATGCTTACGAAGATAAGGCTGAGCAAAACCACTAGGTGCTGGTGTGGTGTAGCATATGTAGTTGTATTCATGGTTACCCATAACAATTTGGGCATAGCCACCTGCTACCATATCTTTAACGATATGCAATGCCTCACGGATATGAGGGCCTCTATCAATAATATCGCCCACAAATATGGCTTGACGCGTCGGGTGTTGGTACACACCTTGACGTTGGGTATAGCCCAATCTGTTTAACAGGATACGCAGGCTTATGGCGCAACCATGCACGTCACCTATAATATCGTAACCTGAAAATCTACTGTCCTTCACAGACATCTCCTAACACACTGTCGAGGGGGTCATTAATTAACCTGGCTTAGAGCTCCAGCCAAGTTTTTCGCGACAGGTTTGATAAAAATTGTAATCATTCGGATGTAACAATTTGAGTTTATGTGCTTTTTTGCGAATGGAAATAATATCGCCAGGCATTAAACTAAAATCAGATTGACCATCACATGAAATTGTTGGGTAAGTACTGTTCTCTTCACTGATCACCAATTTTAATTCACTATTACCATTCACAACTATTGGCCGACTAGACAGGGTGTGAGGAAACATAGGAACCAACACTAAGGCATCCAGTTTAGGATGCATAATCGGCCCACCTGCTGATAGTGCATAAGCAGTCGAACCTGTAGGCGTAGCAACGATTAGACCATCGGAACGTTGTGTGTAGACAAACTGTCCTTCGATGTAAAGCTCAAATTGGATCATACGCGTAGCTTTACCAGGGTGCAGTACGCAGTCATTCAACGCTACCAACTCACCTACTGACTCGCCTTTTCGTCGAATGGTAACATCCAATAAAAAACGGGTATCAACGCTGTAAGCACCTCCGAGCACCTCAGCAACACGCGTTTCAATCTCTTGTGGAGAAATATCGGTTAAAAAGCCTAAATTACCTCGGTTGACGCCTAGTACAGGAATATTGCTTCGCGCTAAGGACCTTGCTGCACCTAAAAGACTACCATCACCTCCGACAACAATGGCCAGGTCACAAATTTCACCCATCATTTTTTGTTTACAGGTTTGTCGACCATGTCCCGGCATGACTTCAGCGATTTTCTCATCGAGAATCACATTTAGGCCGCGATCATCTAAAAAGCGAATCAATTGTTTCAGAGTGTCGACAACCGCTTTACTACCCAGTCGCCCAATCAAACCTATGTTACGAAAATTATCCATCCTTCTCTCACTCTGTATGCATGTCTAAATTATTA
>REDB01000181.1 GCA_007693685.1 Oceanospirillales bacterium | reverse complement strand
GATGATAGCCAACACATAACTGCTTATCTTTGATAAGCCCTGCATAGAGATGATCGGTCAACTTTGCTTTTTCTTTGAAAGATAGCCCAATATGCCATGGGCGAGCTGTATTCTTGTCTGGTTCAGCCAGCGCTGGACTGAAGCTATGGATACTTAATAAAATGGTATCTCGACCTTTACGCTGCTCTAACACAGAGTTAATGGCATGATGGTAAGGTTTAAAGAAGGTGTCGATCCGTTGCTGACGCTCGGTATCAGTTAAGTTTTGATTTGCTGGCACCTTGATACCATCACTGACCTGCGCTATCAACTGAGGGCTGATCAATGCACGGTTACAATCTATCACCAACCTTGAATAGCCACTCACGACCAGCGTGGCATCTAAAAGCTGCGACAGTTTTCGAGCGACTATTGCAGCGCCAGGATCCCATGCAATGTGATCATTTAACTGATCATCCGTTAAGCCTAAGTTGTTTAACGATTTAGGCACTCTATTAGAAGCATGATCACACACCAGCAAGAAATCACTTTTGCCTTCAGGATTAATGATTTCAAAAACCCTAGCTTCTTCTGAGCTTAACAACATCATTACTCCACTTGATCAGTCCATACCTTGAAGGATTTTAATACATTAGGACCAAATACATTACTGAGGGGCACATCGGTGGCATCGCGACCTTGTGCTATTAATAGGTGTGCAACTCTAGGTTGGTTATGGCGAGGATCAAAGGTGTACCACTTGCCATCCAAGTAGGCTTCAAACCAAGCGGAAAAATCCATCGGAGCTGGCGAGTAAGGCACACCAATATCACCTAAGTAACCTGTACAGTAACGAGCAGGAATATTCATACAGCGACATAAGGTAATCGCTAAATGAGTATAATCTCTGCACACACCAGCACCTTCATTGAATGCATCAAAGGCTGTTTTTGTGGATCGCGAGAATTCGTAACCAAACTTGATGTGGTTGTGAACAAAATCACAAATAGCTTGAACTCTGGGCCACCCCATAGGGGTATTGCCAAACATTGACCATGCAAACTCAACCATACGATCAGTTTCGCAGTATCGACTACCGAGCAGGTATACCAATGTATCGGTAGGCAAATCGCAGACTTCGTGCTGTCTGGCATTTACATTAACGGGATCAGGTAGGCCGGAGTCCTTGACTACAGCATCGGTTGAAATGCGTATTTCACCCGCTGGCGCCATGATTCGACTACACCAATTTCCAAAGCCATCACGATAAGCAGTAATCGGTACCGAAGGTGAGGTCACGATATGATCGGGCACCAAAATATCTGAAGCTCGTGTGTAGTGTAAATTAAGTAACAACAACATAGGCGTTGGTTGAGGACACTCATAGACCAACTCATAACCGACACGAATTTTAATCATAAAATCCCCTAGATTGGTTGATTAATGTTTTCTAAGGGGGCACACCCAAAGGGTATTTTTTTATTCAAAACTTCTTATTTAATAACTTTATTAGTTCCAATCTAACATTACCTGAGCAAGAACCCAATGAACTATGGTACAAATATTCTTCGTATAGTAAATTCCATGATCCATTGATAGGTTTAGGGGTTATATGCGTCACTCAATTTTGAAGACTTTTTTTATAAGCGGCGCACTTAGCGTAATACCATTTACTTTCGCTGACGAGGCTCTACCCAGCTTTACAACCGCGCTGATGTCAGATGTCCAACAGACTCGTCAGCACCGCTTTGCTGCATCCGTTATCACTCAAAATGACACGCAATTATCCAGCGAATTATTCACGACAGTGCTGGAGTTTTATTCGCGGCCTGGAGATAAGGTATCGGAAGGACAGGCGCTGGTTTCTCTAGACTGTCGTGATGCAGAAGATCAACTTAGCCTGCTCAAGTCTCGCTTATCTGAAACTCAAGCCAGCTTAACTCAATCTCAACGTTTGGCCAGCAGGTTAAGTTCATTACGAGAGCGCCAGCTTACTGATAATTTATCTGCCGAAGACGCACAAAGTGAAGTAACTCGCCAACAAGCACGTCTCACAGCCATTAATACAGAAATTCAATTAGCACAACGCCAAATCAGTCGCTGTATTGTCAATGCACCTTTTGAAGCCGCTATTACAGCTGTACATGCAGGTGTAGGAGAACGCACTGCGCCGGGATCACTCCTACTATCTTTACAGCAACTCAGCGATGCAGAAATCGAAGTCACCCTACCGGTCAATCGCTTTGATTTACAGCAAGGAGTCACTGCAGAATTTGAATTAAGTGAGTACCTTTACCCTATTGAACTCATTAGACTTTCACCTGTGATCGATGCAAGAAATCGTAGTCAGAAAGCATGGTATCGTGCTCCTGAATCTGTAGCGATTGGTAGCTCAGGAACCTTAATTTTAACAGAAGCCCAAGCGTTCATTCCGGCTGAATATATCGTCAGTCGTACAGGGCAATTGGGTATCTTTATACTCGAGGATGATTTACCAAGCTTTTATCCCTTGGCGAATGCTCAAGAAGGTCGTCCATACCCTGTTCCTAATGAATTGGAAAACGCACAGATCATCATCCAAGGACAACAGTGGCTTCAAGTGGGATCGTCAGAATGATTCGAGCGCTACTTCGTAATACTGTCCTTGCCAACCTCGTTTTTGTTTTGGTGTTAGTGATAGGAGCCCTGTCCTATCAAATGTTACCGCGCCAGCAAGATCCAACGATCAACTTCAATTGGATAGTGATTGTTACGGCTTTACCGGGAGCCAGTGCTGAAGATGTCGAAATGCGTGTCACGCAACCGATGGAAGATGCACTGCGCAAACTCAACGATGTTAATTTTGTTTCCAGTACATCACGCGTTGGCCTTTCCAATATTTTAGTGCGTTTTCGTGATTTAGATGAACGCACTTTCGATAAACGAGTAAACGATTTACGACGAGAAATTCAAAGCAAACGTAGTGAATTACCACGTGATATTGTCGAGCCAATCATTCTTGAAATCACCAGTGCCAACGCCTTCCCAGCTGCCACTATTGTGGTACAAGGCATGGATAACGATGAATCCTTGCGCAGAATGTCCTATCAACTGCAACGTGATCTGGAGCAACTTCGAGGCATAGATCGAATTGATACCTTAGGGCTTAACGACCCTGAAGTTCAGGTTAAACTGGATTTCAATCGACTAGCCTCGTTAGGAGTTAGCCCTGTACAAGTAGCCGATATGATTGGGATGCAATGGCAAGATCTGGCAGCCGGAAAACTCACCGTATCCAATCAGCAATGGTTGATTCGCCATGTCGGACAGTCCCCCGACCCTGAACAACTCGCTCGACTTGAACTTCCTATACCATCCGGTGAAGTGTTACTTGAAGAGGTCGCGAGTATTCATCGCGCTCGCCAAGATGCCACGCAAAAGGTACTTTTTGAACAACAGCCAGCCGTCATGATGGCAGTCATGAAAGACGCTAATGCCAACACCCTAGAACTGGTTGAAACGTTAGATCAATACCTTAAAGACTGGAATCAGCTCAACTTTGCTCAGGGCGTCACAGCCATTCTTGCTGATGACCAGACCGAAACAACTCGTAGAGCTATTGAAATCATGCAGTCTAATGCCATTCAAGGACTGCTATTTGTCTTTGCAGTCAGTTGGCTCTTTCTAGGCTGGCGTATTGGTGTACTTGTGGCATTAGCCATTCCTTTTTCATTAACCGGCGTATTTATTTTACTAAGAGCACAGGATGAAACGCTCAACCTAACGGTACTATTAGGCGTTATCATTGCACTAGGGATGCTTGTGGACGTAGCGGTGGTGATGGTGGAAGCGATGCATCAACGCCTGCAACGCGGGCTGGATTCCATCGAAGCGGCCATTGGCGCTATGCAAGAAGTGGGCTGGCCTTTATTGGCTGCCATTATGACGACGGTAGCCGCTTTTCTTCCCTTGATGCTGATGCCCGGCATACTAGGCGACTTTATGCGTGTAGTACCTTTAGTGGTGACCTTTGCACTGCTATTCAGCCTTATTCAAGCTTTCTGGATGCTACCTTCACAGACCAAACTCTTACAGTCTGACCCTGCCTATCTACAGCATCGCATTAATCAACGCGAGCGCATCATGATGCGTTTAAGAAATCTTTATGGTCGCTTTCTAGTCAAAAGTTTCCGCCACCCTTGGGTCACTTTGTTGGTGCTCTGTGGTGCCTTTTCATCTGCGATCTATCTGTTTGCAAGCGAACGTATCGCGACTAACTTTTTTGCTGCTGACACCCTGCAAGTCTTCTATGTCAATGTCGAAATGCCAGCAGGATCAACTCTCGACAACACACTAGAGGCAACAAAACAGGTCGAGCTCTTATCAAGAGAGCTGATTCAACCGGATGAACTGCGATCAATGGTCACCTACGCAGGTCAGATCTTTACCGAGACAGAGCCCTTGTTAGGTGAATCTTACGGACAGATCTTTATCAGCCTAACCTCTCGCCAAAACAGTGCTCGAACTGCCGACGATATTATTCAAGAGCTGCGTGATCAACTGCCAGTGTTAGCGCCTGCACCTGCTCGAATTAACTTGTTGAAGCTATCGGGTGGGCCACCTAGCTCTATGCCGATCAGCATTAAAGTTCGCGGTGATGATTACTCAATCATTCAGCGCGCAGTGGAAGATTTAACCGCCATTCTTCAAAGTATTAATGGTGTCACTGATATCAGCAACGATGCATCACCCGGTATGCAGCAACTAGTCACTCAGTTAAACCTTCCAGCCATACGTCGTGCTGGTCTTGATCCTGTGACTGTCACTAGAACTCTACGAATAATGACAGATGGGGAAATTGTTGCACAGATGACAGATCGTGGAGAGCAAGTCGACCTTCGCGTGCGTGCCCCTTCAACTAGAACGGATGATATTCGTCAGTGGCTAGATACGCTGATAGCAACTCCCAGTGGCCAGTTGATTCCATTAAGTGAATTGGTGGAAATTGAAGTAAGAACAGGATTTGAAAGCTTACGTCATTACAATTTCAGTCGCGCTATTACACTTGAAGCCAATTTAGACCGGGAACAAATTGACACTTTAGAAGCCAATCAGCGTATCCAAGAAGCATGGCAACAAATAGCGGCTGAACATCCGGGCATCAATTTGGATTTTTCTGGGGAACTGGATGACATCCAAGAATCTTTAAGTGCCTTAACCATGTTATTTGTGCTGGGCGTTGGTCTGATGTACTTAATTCTGGGTGCTCAGTTTAGAAGTTATTTTCAACCCTTTATCATCTTGCTGACGATTCCCATGGCATTTACTGGTGTAGCTTACGGTTTATGGCTAAGCAACAATCCGTTAAGCCTCTACACCCTTTATGGCTTAGTGGCGCTGTCAGGGATTGCTGTTAACTCTGCCATCGTCTTAATGGCTGCTGCCAATAGTCGACTGGAAGCCGGTATGAGCGTGCAACACGCCATCGTTTACGCCGCGAGAAGACGCTTAGTACCCATCCTTATTACAGCCGCTACGACCATGGCTGGATTGATGGGTCTGGCATTAGGATTAGGTGGAAAATCACTGATCTTTGGACCAGTCGCTACGGCAATCGTCTGGGGCATCTCTGTATCTACATTATTAACTTTGTTTACTATCCCATTGATATATAAACTAGTTACACCTAAGAGAAAAGTAAAATTAACATCCTAATCTACAGGATTGAGCAAACAAGAATGAAAGCTTCTTTACATCACCCGTATTAGAAGCTAGATTTTACACTGTAATGACAGTGATCCTGTCTTACAGCATAGCTATTGACATAATCAGTAGATATAACAATAAAAAGAAGGTTTATTATGACTGATAAACGCGAAACGGCGGCACTGATCGTGCACGAGCCTAAATTTTTTGATGCTACATCCCTACATATCCCAACCCTACGTATCCTTCGTGAAGATGGTACCCTTTATCCCGGTGCATCTCTTCCTGAAATTGATCAAACGCTTGCTCTAAAAATCTACGATACTTTTCTGTTTATTCGAGCCCTAGATGAACGCTTGCTCGCCTCACAACGTCAAGGACGTATCAGTTTTTACATGACTGAAACGGGTGAAGAAGCGGCAGATATTGGCAGCACGGCGGCCCTTGCTGATGACGATATGATCATGGCGCAATACCGCGAACAAGGCGCATTAGCCTTTCGAGGTTTTACTCCAGATCAATTCATGAACCAGTTGTTTTCTAACGAAAAAGACTTGGGTAAAGGGCGTCAAATGCCCATTCATTATGGTTCCAGTGAGTTACATTACATCACTGTATCTTCAACGTTAGGCACACAACTCCCCCATGCAACAGGCTATGCTTTTGCACTTAAAGCTCAGCAAAAACCTAACTGTGTATTGTGCTTTTTCGGTGAAGGCGCTGCCTCGGAAGGTGACTTTCATGCCGCATTGAATATGGCAGGCGTTTTCAAAGTACCGGTGATCTTTTTCTGTCGCAACAATGGTTATGCCATCTCTACTCCAGCACATGAACAATATGCCGGTGATGGTATAGCACCGCGTGGAATAGGTTACGGTCTTAAAACGATTCGTGTTGATGGCAACGATGTATTTGCAGTCTTGAAAGCAACGCAACAAGCTCGCAAACTGGCAGTTGAACAGCATCAGCCAGTCTTGATTGAAGCCATGACCTATCGCTTAGGTGCTCATTCCAGCTCGGATGATCCTAGCGGTTATAGAAATAAATCTGAAGAAGACACATGGCGAGCCAAATGCCCTGTTCTGCGCTTAAAAAATTGGTTGATACAGCAACAATGGTGGGACGAAAGCCAAGACACACAACGCAAGCAGTTTCATCGGGATGCCATTATGGCGGCGATGAAAAAAGCTGAAAAAGTGCCACCACCTCCTCTTAACGACTTATTTACCGATGTTTATGACACCTTACCTTGGCACTTGAAAGAGCAACAGGATGCATTGATCAAGCACTTAAGAAAGTATCCAGATGCCTATCCTAAATCAGCTGGGAGGCTAGGTGATGAGTAAGATGAACCTGCTTCAAGCAATCAATAACGCACTGGAGATTGCCCTTTCTAGCGATTCCAAAGCCTTATGCTTTGGTGAGGATGTAGGTCATTTCGGTGGCGTATTTAGAGCGACCAGTCATCTACAAGAAAAATTTGGCAAACATCGCTGCTTTAATACACCCCTAACCGAACAAGGCATTGTTGGTTTTGCCAATGGCTTAGCCGCTCAAGGCATGACAGCCATTGCTGAAATTCAGTTTGCTGATTATATCTTTCCTGCATTTGATCAAATCGTTAATGAAACCGCTAAGTTTCGTTACCGCTCAGGAAATGAGTTCAATGTTGGCGGGATCACTATACGGACTCCTTATGGTGGTGGAATCAATGGAGGTCATTATCACTCCCAATCCCCCGAAGCTTATTTTACGCATACTCCCGGTTTGAAAGTGGTGGTTCCTCGAAACCCTGAACAAGCCAAAGGTTTACTGCTTGCCGCGATACGCGATCCAAATCCAGTGATATTTTTCGAGCCTAAAAGAATCTACCGCGCTTCTGTCGGTGAAGTTCCTGACGAAGATTATCAACTTCCACTGGGTAAAGCCGAGGTCATTCGTGAAGGTAGCGATATCACCCTGCTTGCCTGGGGAGCGCAAATGGAAGCGATTGAAAAAGCTGCTGACCTTGCAGAAAAAGATGGCATTTCCTGTGAACTGATCGATTTACGCACATTGCTGCCATGGGATAGAGACACTGTTGCCAACTCAGTGAAAAAGACAGGTCGATTGATTATCAATCATGAAGCACCCAAAACCTCTGGCTTTGGTGCTGAAATTGCCGCCAGCATTCAAGAGACCTGCTTTTTACATTTGGAATCGCCCATCATCAGGGTTACAGGCTTGGATACCCCCTTCCCACTCGCCTTAGAGAAGGAATATATGCCAGATCACCTGAAAACCTATGAAGCGATTCTCACCAGTGTTCATTACTAATTGACCGATTCAGTTTGGAGTAACCCATGAAAATTGATTTTATTCTGCCTGATATTGGTGAAGGCATTGTTGAGTGTGAACTGGTTGAATGGCGCATCAATGAAGGTGACACGGTTGTAGAAGATCAACCTGTTGCAGACGTGATGACCGATAAAGCGCTGGTTGAAATCACCTCGATGTATAACGGTGTGATCAGCAAACTCTATTATCAACAAGGTGATATTGCTAAAGTTCATCAGCCTCTTTTTGAAATTGAGATTGAAGCTGATCAACCATCCCAATTAGACCCACAGGCACAGACAAAAAGCCAAACAGAAACAGCAACTGAAGTGCTGCCTGCTGATAATCACAAAACAACAAGCTCGTCAGAGATAGCGAAAAAACCCATTGCCAGTCCAGCAGTCAGGCGTTTAGCCAGAGAGATGAAGCTAGACCTTAACACCATCAAGGGCAGTGGCAAGAATGGACGTATTTACAAAGAAGACTTACAGAACCCAAGTCAACGTCAGCTTCAGGACGAAAATACCAGGGTACAGAGGTCATGCTTGGTAGACACAAAAGATAGCAAGGATCGCAGCGTAAGCATCCGAGGTATCAAAGCGCTAATGGCGAAACAGATGTTGGATTCTGCCAACACGATTCCACATTTCACCTATTCTGATGAACTCGATGTTACGCTTCTAGAAAAGACACGCCAAACCCTCAAACCCAGTTTTGAAGCTGAAGGATTACGTCTAAGCCTGATGCCTTTGTTTATCAAAGCACTCTCACTGGCGCTTCAGCAACACCCATTACTGAATAGTCGCGTTAACGAGGATTGTACTGAGATCATCTACCAAGAGGATCACAACATAGGTTTTGCTGTGGATACCCCTTCAGGTCTGCTCGTACCCAATATTAAAGGAGTACAGCATTTAAACCTGATGGAGATCACTGCGGAGTTAAATGAACTGATAGACGCCGCCAGAGAAGGCAAGCTAACCTCTCAACAGATGAAAGGAGGCACCATTACCCTATCCAACATTGGCGCCATAGGAGGTACCGTCGCTACTCCTATTATCAACAAACCTGAGGTCGCTATTGTCGCATTGGGCAAGATACAAACTCTGCCCCGCTTTGATGAAGATGGCCAAGTGAGCGCACATAAAATCATGCAGATCAGTTGGTCAGGCGATCATCGCATTATTGATGGCGCCAGCATGGCACGCTTTTGCAACACATGGAAAGCCTATCTGGAGAATCCACTGACTATGCTGACAAAGCTTCGCTAATGATAAAGCGCCCGTTGCTGCAACAGTTCTATATCAATGAGGAACAGTCGATCTATCTAATGAGTCATGAAGATGCTCAAAAGATTAAAGACTGGGTGCAGCTCTGTATGGATCAGCTCAGATTGCTGGGCTTTTCCGATATAGAATTCATCGGCAAAGGCGCTTACGGGTTTGTATTTGCTGGAAAATCGGCTGAAGAGTTTGACTATGTGTTCAAGTTCTCACGCATCAATTTACCTCAAGCGGTTCAAGATCGACTTGAAGATGAAGCCTGGATGCAAAGCCAATTAATACACAAGGGAATACCTGCGGTCAGCGAATATACCCGTATTTCACGACAATCCGTATTGATGATGGAACGAGCGCCCGGTTTGGATCTTGAAGCTTACTCGATTCAACAAGGCCCCCTTTCACCTCGTCTTATACTTAAAATTGCTGCTCAACTGGTTGAAGTGCTAACTTCTCTTAGATCGTTTAAGCAAGATGATCAACCTGCTCCTATCGTTCATGGTGATATCAAACCCTCCAATATTGTTTTTAATCCTGTTGATGAAAGCGTCAAACTGATTGACTGGGGTTCCAGTGTCTTCGCGCAACGAGATAGTGAAAACCAACCGGTGATTGCTCCGGGACTAAGCTTTTTCAGTGAAGATCTGCACAGCACTAATGCTCGACTCGGTGATGTCTACTTTATTGGTGAAGAGCAGTTAAACGGCGGACTTAGCTCTCCCCGTTTTGATGAACAAGGATTAGCAGGAACCCTCTATGCTCTAGCATCAGGACAATCCTGTCGCTATGGCTATGATGCTATTCCAGCGACTTCGCTAGGACTACCTAAAGCCTTTGCAATCACCCTACAAACCTTATTAACGGGTAATGAGCAGGAAAAGCGTCAAGCTGGAAACTATTTAATCTCGCAAATGCCCTTTATGAAGAGATGGGTTGTACCTGAACTGGATAAATCAACGCCAAAGCCCTTGATCCCGATTTGGGTATTTCAAGGGCAGGAGCAGATGGAAACCGTGGTCTATAGTTCACGAAAAAGCTTTCTTCGTGAAGGGCACTTAGATCCATCGTTGTTAATCGATGTGGATGACGTGGAACTGGAAAAGTATTACAAGAATTTCATGCACGGCATGGGTAGCACTGAACGCGCCTTTTTGTGTGCCGTTAGCCGATTGGGTAAATATCCGGTACTGGGTGGATTAGCCATACGTTGGGAAGATGATGATATTTTCATCGACTCCAGCCTCAACCTTCATAATCCAGACCTAAAAGACGCCTTCACTCACGCAGTCAACACCATGATTACCTTGGCACGAGCTATTCATCGGGAAGGTGTTTTTAAGTGCTGCTTATTTGATGCTAAAAATACGCTTCACCTAGAGCGTGACAATGAAAACCTGCCCTTTACTCCCCCTACTGAGATGAAGATTCCCTTTGAAGTTACCCAAGCTCCCCTTCATGAAGAAAGCAGTCGAAACCATTCCTATTTTGAAGACGGTCAAGATCCGGATGAGCTATTGCAACTGCCCGACAGCATTATGCGTGAAATCGCTCTGCTTAATGAGATTCGCCATACTGGCTTGATTATATTTGAGGTGCTACCGAAGCATTTGAAAATACATAACGACTATGTATTGCTAGATCCCAGCAAAGAGGCAGAGTTTACCGCAGCCCTGCAACGTATTGTTCAATCGCTGCCCGACATAGAGGGTTTGGGTGTCTCTGGCTTTATGAAAATGCCATACAAAAACACCCGAGAATTTAGTAGACAAGCTCGTGTTGCTGATCATTATTATCCTAAAAACCCTAAAGCTCAGTTTTGAAGTTAATGATTAAGGTTAAAGCTTAATCATTAACCATAAGTAGACTAACTCACTTTGTACTTCGTTAAAAACTCAGCGATCAGCGCCAACACATCAGCGGTCTGTTCCGCATGAGGAATATGCCCACAATTCCTAATGGTTGCTTGCTGACCTTTCCCCTTAATACCTTCTGCGATACGAACCGACAGACTGGCAGGGCCATACTCATCCGAATCACCATGCATAGCTAACACGGGCGCGGTAATCTTCGGTAGATAGGGATAGATCGTCCACGAACTAAAGCCATCTGACAACCAAGTTTCTGTCCAAGCGTCTAACACCCAACGTGTTTTCTCACCATGCCATTTTCTAAGTTTATTGAAGGTCTCAGTGTGTGCAAAAAACTGTTTTGCTTCTTCAATTCCTTCTAATAGTCGATCATGAATTTCAACCGGTGCAGCCAAGGTTATTACCGCTTTACACTCACGAGGATGCAAAGAGGCAATCGCTATCGCCATGGCTCCGCCGACGCTGTGTCCAACTAGGCAACATTGATCAATTTTCAATGCCTGACATAAAACTGGAAAAACCACTTCAGCTTCTTCAGTAATAAAGTCATAGGATGGTAGTGACTGACGCGATGTCGATTGACCAAAACCTAAGCGGTCATAGGCAATCACTGGGCGCTGTAAATGCTCTGATAGCTGTTGTGGAAAGTTACGCCATTGAGCCACACTTCCTAATGAGTCATGCAGCAATAGCATAGGAACTTCCGATTGAATCACTGCGGGCAACCATGTTCTAACGAATACTTGCCCGCCCGGAATATCAACAAAACGATCCATAATCTGTGGTTTTCCCACTGAACACTGATCCATTAGGCTATCGGTCATGGTGGTCATATCGTTCATAATGCCTTTAAATCCCACTTGTTTTTTTAGGCTGCAAGCTACCTGCATCAATACGAGGACGATTTTCTTCCACTTCGGATAACGGCTCACAAAGCTCTAAACTCTCATGGCAACGCTCGGTTAAGCGTTGATACACAGCCGTACCTTTGCGCTTCCAAGTCATTTCATCCTCTGATAACTGTCTGACCACCTTCGCAGGAGCACCGACAATTAAAGAGGCTTCTTCACAGGTAAAGTTGGCTTTAACAAAGGCGGTTGCAGCAACAAATGAACGGGCCGCGATGATGGCATTATCCATGACTACCGCATTCATGCCGATCAAAGCATCCTCACCCACGATACAGCCATGCAACACAGCTCCATGTCCTACATGACCATTCTTCTCTATAACAGTATCTGAGCCAGGAAAGCCGTGCATCACGCAGGTATCTTGAATATTGCTGCCTTGTTTCATGATAATTCGGCCAAAATCACCACGTAAGCAGGCATTTGGACCAACGTAACAGCCAGGTCCAACCTGCACATCACCGATTAACACTGCCGTTGGATGAACAAAGGCAGTGGGATGAACAACCGGTGTGACTGAATCTATCCGATAACAAGGCATCTTCTACTCCTAACTAAATTGGCTTATTTAAACAGCTTGTTATAACCGTTTATTCAAACCGTTTTTTCCAATTCTGGAACTGCCTCAAAAAGATCAGCGACTAAGCCGTAATCAGCAACCTGAAAAATAGGCGCTTCTTCATCCTTGTTGATAGCGACGATCACTTTTGAATCTTTCATGCCCGCTAAATGCTGAATCGCACCAGAGATACCTATGGCGATATAAAGCTCTGGGGCAACCAATTTACCTGTTTGACCGACCTGCATATCGTTAGGAACATAACCAGCATCAACAGCTGCTCTTGAGGCGCCCACTGCTGCACCGAGTTTATCCGCAAGACGATATAGCATCTCAAAATTTTCCGCACTGGCAACACCACGCCCTCCTGATACCACTACTTTTGCGGCGGTCAATTCAGGGCGATCAGACTCCGCCAGCGCTTCGCTGATAAAGCTAATAGCTGAACTATTAAATTCACTTGAAAGCTTAATCACTTCAGCACTATTTCCGGTTGCTGAAACCGCATCAAAGGCTGTACCGCGAATGGTCATTACCTGAATAGCTTCAGATGACTCCACCGTGGCAATGGCATTACCTGCATAAATAGCTCGCTTGAATCGATTAGAAGACTCTACCGCCAAGACTTCAGAGATCTGATTGACACCTAATAACGCAGCAACTCGAGGAAAAATATTTTTGCCTGTGGTGGTAGCAGCAGCTAATAGATGAGTTGAACCAGAAGCTTGCTCAACCATTAAGGGCGCAATATTTTCAGCGAGTTGATGCTGATAACTGGCTGAGTCTGCTAATAGCACCTTAGTGACACCCTCTGCCTGAGCAACCTGTTCAGCGACTTGAGCACAACCCTGACCCGCAACCAACACAGTAATATCACCACCTATGGCTTTAGCCGCAGCAATAACGCTCAAGGTCACAGGTTTTAGGGTTTGATTATCATGTTCAGCTAAAATCAAAATACTCATGCGATCACCTTAGCTTCTTGGCGAAGTTTTTCGACCAACTCTGTTACAGAGGACACCTTAATACCCGCACTACGTTCAGCAGGTGGTTCAACGCTAACCAGATTAATACGATTTTCGATCGTGACGCCCAGTTCGTCCGCCGTCATCACATCTAGCGGTTTTTTCTTCGCTTTCATAATGTTAGGCAAAGATGCATAGCGAGGTTCATTCAGCCGCAAATCCGTGGTTACCACCGCAGGTAAGGTCAACTTAAGAGTTTGTAAGCCGCCATCCACTTCTCGCGTAGCCGTTAATTGATCGCCTTCGAGATGTATCTCAGAGATAAATGTCGCTTGGGGACGATCTATCAGTGCTGCTAGCATCTGACCGGTTTGATTATTATCCGAGTCGATAGATTGCTTGCCTAATAAGATCAAACCCGGTTCCTCACGCTTCACTATCGCTGCAAGAATTCTTGCTACCGAGAGAGAATCTGGATTCTCAGGGCCTTCAACCTGAATGGCTCTATCTGCACCCAAAGCTAAAGCAGTGCGAAGTTGTTCTTGGCAGGCTTTGCTACCAACAGAAACCACTAGCACTTCAGAAGCTACACCCTTCTCTTTTAACCTAACCGCTTCTTCCACCGCTATTTCACAAAAAGGATTAAGCGACATTTTCACATTAGCTAAGTCAACATCGGTACGATCTGACTTAACTCTAACCTTTACGTTGTAATCGATGACTCTTTTTACCGCGACGAGTAACTTCATCGTCATTCCTCACCCAACATAATGCTCAAGATTATTTAAAGTTCTTTTTATAGAATTTCTGGAATTCACCGACAAAACCAGCTCTAAACATCAATACACACAGAATAAAAATTACACCCAGTATAACGTCCACCCAATCACCCAATGGGCTCTGCGCCAATTGATGCTCAAGACTGATAACAAAAGCTGCACCGATAACAGGACCAAGTAGTGTTCCTACACCGCCGACCAATGTCATCAGAATCACTTCACCAGACATGTGCCAATGCGCATCAGTCAATGAGGCTAATTGGAAAACGATGGTTTTGACCGAACCGGCTAGACCCGCAAGAGCAGCGGAGATAGTGAACGCAACTAACTTGTAGCGATCAACGTTATAACCCAATGAGATAGCACGTGGCTCGTTCTCTTTAATGGCTTTTAAGACATGCCCATAAGGAGAATGAACAATACGCTGAACCAGCGCAAAGCCAAAAATAAACACAGCAAGCACAAAATAGTACATGGCTAAGTTATTTTGCAGATCGATAAAACCTAGTAATGTTCCTCTTGGAATACCATGCATACCGTCTTCACCACGGGTAAAGGGCGACTGTAAGTAAAAGAAAAACACTAGCTGGGCCAACGCCAGAGTAATCATCGCAAAGTAAATGCCCTGACGACGAATTGCGATCACACCAAAAGCAAAACCGAGCAAGGTTGCCGCTGCAGTAGCGATGATAATCGCCATTTCAGGGCTAAAGCCGGAATAAGTAGTCAGTAAATATCCTGTGGTATATCCACCGGTTGCCAAAAAAGCGGCATGGCCAAATGACAATAAACCGACATACCCCAGTAATAGATTAAACGCTATGGCGAATAGTGCAAAACACAGCACCTTCATTAAAAAGACTGGGTAAAATATCACCGGTGCAACTAAAGCAAAGGCAATTAATACCCCGTAAAGGATCATATTACGGCGCGCCGCTCTTTGCTTAGATTCCAAATAGGCTTTGCGAGAATGAGTTTTTATTGCTGAAGTCGACATGACTATGCCTCCTTTCCAAATAAGCCTGCTGGACGCACCAACAAGACAATAACCATCACTAAGAAAATAACGGTACTGGATGCTTCGGGATAAAACACTTTAGTCAGACCTTCAATGATGCCCATTGCTAGACCTGTAAAGATAGATCCAACGATTGATCCCATGCCACCGATCACTACCACCGCAAATACGATGATTAAAATGTTTCCACCCATCACAGGGGTAACAGAGTAAATAGGAGCGGCAAGCACACCGGCAAAGGCAGCCAACATAACGCCAAAGCCATAAGTTAAACTCACCAGCAGCGGTACGTTGATACCAAACGCCTGCATCAGTTTAGAGTTTTCGGTACCGGCACGGAGATAGGAACCTAGCTTGGTTTTTTCGATCATAAACCAGGTTCCAAAACACACCACTAACGCCGCCACGATTACCCAAGCGCGGTAGTAAGGCAGGAACATAAAGCCAAGGTTCACGCCCCCTCTAAACACCTCGGGTATGGCATAACGCATACCAGACACACCGTAGATATTGGTGAGAACCCCTTGAATAACCAGTGCCACCCCAAAGGTCAGCAGCAAACTGTAGAGGTGATCTTCATTAGCGATTTTTCGGAGTAAGAAATATTCAATCAATATTCCAAGCGTACCGACGATTAAAGGTGCGAGAAATAAAGCCACCCAATAATTAATGCCAAGCGTATTAAATAAAACCACTGTGCAAAGAGCACCCAGCATATAAAATGCACCGTGGGCAAAGTTAATAATCTTAAGCAAACCGAATATAACGGCCAAACCTAAACTTAATAAGGCGTAAAATGCGCCATTAATCAGTCCAAGCAAAAGCTGACCTGAGAGTACAGCAATAGGTACTCCGAATATCATGCTCATAATGAATATCCCAGTTAGAAATAACTTTCAGCCAAACATCTAAAGAGCGCGCTCATAACTGAGCGCGCCACACAGATTAGTTGTTAACCAGTCTGCATACACTTTCAGAGAGTGGACGGTAAGCTTCATCAGCAGGAATGGTACGAACGATGTTATACAAATCCCATTCGTTGGTAGATTCAGCTGGTGTTTTTACCTGAGCAAGATACATATCATGCACCATACGACCGTCTTCACGAATAATGCCGTTGGTCGCGAACATATCGTTGATCGGTGTATCCATCATGTGACGACGAACCGTTTGCGTATCATCCGTTCCAGTGGCTTGAATCGCATTAAGATAATGCATAGTACTTGAGTAGATACCTGCATGAACCATGCCTGGACGAACACCGGTTCTTTCCATAAAGCGATCAGCCCATGCACGGGTTTCATCATTCATGTCCCAGTACCAACCGGTGGTTAACTGAATACCCTGGGCCGCTTCTACACCCAGAGCATGTACGTCATTTAAGAACATCACCATGGCGGCTATGGACTGACCTGATTGAGTCAAACCAAACTCACCCGCAGTGGTGATCGCATTGATGGTATCAGAACCAGCATTAGCTAGACCGACAACATCAGCTCCTGAGCTTTGCGCTTGAAGAATGAACGAAGAGAAATCTCCGGTTGGGAAAGGATGACGAACCTTCTGTACAACAGTGCCACCATTCGCAGTCACAACTCTTTCAATATCCGCTTCCAGCGCATGACCAAATGCATAGTCTGCGGTTAAGATAAACCAGGATTTACCGCCCTCATCTACCACTGCTTTTGCCGTACCATTGGCTAAGGGATAAGTATCATAAACATAATGAATATGGTTAGGGGTGCAATGTTCGTTGGTGATACTGGATGCCGCAGAACCCGAGATAATCGCTAACTTATCAGCACGCTCGATGATATTAACTGCAGCAAGCGCCACTGAGGTGGCAACCATACCCGCAACCATATCCACACCATCAGCCTCAATCCACTGACGAACAGTACTGGACGCTACATCGGGACTATTGCGGTCATCGGCACTCACAACACGGATGGGGGCACCGTTGACTTGACCACCAAAATCCTCAACCGCCATTCTCAAGGCTGTCAGACCATTGGGACCTGCCAGATCACGATAGGTACCGGACATATCTGCCAGGTAGCCAATACGTACTTCATTATCAGAGATTGCGGCTTGAGCAGCACTTGCAATCATCGTTGATGCAACCGCTGCAGTGAGGAGTTTTTTCATTGTTTTCATAGTGTTTCTCCATTGCCATATTGGCTTTTATTTTTGTTGTTAACGTCAAACACGTTTTGTTACAGGCTAGACGCCTAAATAGGTATTCAGTAACTCTTGCTTCTGGCTAAGTTCAGATGCTTGAATCTCTTCAACAATCTGCCCATGCTCCATCAAGTAATGACGATCTGCTAAAGGGGCCGCAAACCGGAAGTTCTGCTCAACCAACACAATAGTTAAGCCCTTCTCTTTAAGTTTGATGAGTACTTCTGCTAACTTTTGAACAATAACAGGAGCTAACCCTTCAGTAATTTCATCAAGAAGCAGCATATTGGCTCCGGTTCTAAGAATCCGAGCCATTGCTAGCATCTGCTGTTCGCCACCGGATAGACGCGTTCCTTGGCTGAAACGGCGTTCATAAAGGTTGGGAAACATGTCATAGATTTCATCTAAGCTCATACCACCGCTACGAACGGTGGGAGGTAACATTAAATTTTCTTCCACGTTCAAACTGGAAAAAATACCACGCTCTTCCGGACAGTAACCGACACCTAAGCGCGCAATATGATGAGCTTGAGTGGTTATCGTTTCGCGCCCATTAATCATGATCGAACCGGTTCGATTCCCAACCATGTTCATAATGGACTTTAATGTTGTGCTTCGACCGGCACCGTTACGTCCAAGTAAAGTCACTAATTCTCCACGACGTACAAGCATATCGATGCCATGGAGAATATGAGACTCACCATAAAAGGCATGAAGGTCAGTAATCTTCAACTGTTCATAGTTGGGTTTGATTGCATCCGCCATTAGTGAGCCCCCTCTAAAACATTGGCTTCGCTACCCATATAGGCTTCTTTAACCTGAGGGTTTTGAGAAACCGTTTGATAGTCGCCTTCTGTTAGAACAGCACCACGCGTTAACACGGTGATCTGGTCACACAATTTGCTGACGACACTGAGGTTATGCTCAACCATAAGAATGGTGCGCCCGACAGCGGCTTGACGAATCAACTCAACGACACGATCAACATCTTCGTGCCCCATACCCTGCGTTGGCTCATCCAATAAAACCAACTCTGGTTCCATGGCTAAGGTAGTCGCCAACTCAAGAGCACGTTTACGACCATAAGACATCTCTACCGTGACTGTATCTGCAAAGCTTTCTAGCCCCACAGATTCAAGCAAAGCGTAGGCGCGATCGTTGAGTTTATTGAGCGCTTTTTCACTTTTCCAAAAATGGAAGCTATTCCCTTCAAAACGCTGCAAGGCCACTCTGACATTTTCCAAAGCGGTCATGTGAGGGAAAACTGCCGATATCTGAAAGGATCGAATGATACCTTTGCGTGCAATCGCAGCAGGCTTCAACGAAGTGATATCTTGCTCATTGAAAAGAATCTGACCTCTAGTGGGAATCAGAAACTTAGTTAATAGGTTAAATACCGTCGTCTTTCCCGCACCATTGGGGCCAATTAAGGCATGGATGTGGCCTCGACGAACTTTTAGATTAACCTTATCAACGGCTGTGAACCCCTTAAACTCTTTCACAAGATCTCGGGTTTCTAGAACGAATTCAGAACTCATAAGATTGTGCAGCCTCTTTTTATTGTTGTAGACCAGCCTGCTTGCATTACATTTACGTAAGCGTCAACTTAAATTAGCAACGAAACGTAAAGCTTTACAAGTAATACTTTGGTCTAGTGGGCGGTAAAATTCTTTATAAAATTGTTATTTTTATATTTAAATTAGTTAGTTATCTAATTAGCAACCAACCTACCCACTAAACATTGTTTAAAAATAACACAAAAAAGCACTTTACGTAAACGTTAACTTTGAGTAATCTCAAATGACAATGATGAGGAATACTCCATGAGCTTAAAAAAAAGAACTTACTCTATAAGCGAACTAGCTAGCGAATTTGACATTACCACTCGCAGCATTCGTTTTTATGAGGATGAAGGACTTCTTAGACCAGAGCGTAAAGGACAGACTCGCATCTACAGTTCTAAAGACAGGGTCAGACTTAAATTAATTTTACGTGGCAAGCGTCTGGGATTTTCGTTAGCCGAGTCAAAAGAACTTTTCGACCTATGGGACGAAACGGAAAGTGGTAGCGAGCGTCAGTTGCTCAAAATGTTGGATACGTTAGGTCAAAAGCAGCGTCAATTAGAGCAACAACTCAACGACATTCAGATGGCGAAAATAGAATTAGAAAGTGCTCAACTTCGTTGCGAAGCGGCACTTCAAGAATTAAAGGCAAAAAAAGGGTCATCCCCTGATGAGGTCAAACCCTCCATTCAGGCAACTAATCCAGATCCATCACTCCATTAAAAATAACAAATAGGAATAAGACATGATCTCTCAATACTCTGAATTAAATTTTGGTTTAGGCGAAACGATCGACATGCTTCGTCAACAGATCAATAACTTTGCTGCCAGTGAGATTGCCCCAAGAGCAGCCGATATTGATCATGCTAACCTCTTCCCTGCTGATCTTTGGAAAAAGTTTGGTGATATGGGTCTGCTAGGTATTACGGCTGACGAAGAGTTTGGCGGTTCTGGCATGGGCTACCTTGCGCATGTTATTGCCATGGAAGAACTCAGTCGTGCCTCTGCTTCTGTAGCCCTCTCTTACGGCGCACATTCCAACCTTTGCGTGAACCAAATCAACCGTAACGGTACCCAGGCACAGAAAGAAAAATACCTTCCTAAACTGATCACCGGGGAACATATTGGTGCACTGGCAATGTCTGAGCCAAACGCAGGTTCCGATGTAGTATCCATGAAGCTAAGCGCTCGTGATGCAGGTGATCATTATGTGCTGAATGGCAATAAGATGTGGATCACTAACGGTCCAGATGCGAATGTCTATGTCATTTATGCCAAAACAGATCTTCATGCAGGTCCTAAAGGTATCTCTGCTTTTATTGTTGAACGCGATAGCCCTGGATTCACCCAAGCTCAGAAACTCGACAAATTAGGTATGCGTGGCTCCAACACCTGTGAACTGGTTTTCCAAGATTGCAAAGTTCCTAAAGAAAACCTCTTAGGTGAGCTGAACGGTGGCGTAAAGGTTCTGATGTCTGGTCTGGATTACGAACGTCTAGTTCTAGCGGGTGGCCCACTTGGCATTATGCAAGCAGCGATGGATGTTGTTGTTCCTTACGTTCGTGACAGAAAGCAATTTGGCAAAGCGATTGGCGAATTTGAACTGGTTCAGGGCAAACTTGCAGATATGTACACTCGCATGAACGCTGCCAAGTCTTACGTTTATATGGTGGCTCTGTCAGCAGATCGTGGTGAAACAACTCGAAAAGATGCGGCTGGAGTCATCCTATATTCAGCTGAAATGGCAACTCAAATTGCCCTCGATGCGATTCAATTGCTCGGTGGTAACGGTTACATCAATGAGTATCCAACAGGCCGCCTCCTCCGTGACGCCAAACTCTATGAAATAGGTGCAGGAACTTCAGAAATTCGCCGCATGTTGATAGGCCGCGAACTTTTTCTAAATAACTGAGGCTTTACACTGGGAGCATAACCATGCCAATTCTGCAAACAAAAATAAATGCCCGTTCTGATGAGTTCAGGGTCAAAGCAGATGCCATGTCAGCTGCGGTTACTGATCTAAAAGAAAAAATCGCCACGATTCAGCAAGGGGGTGGTGCTGAATATCAATCTAGACACCTAGCACGTGGTAAATTGTTACCACGTGAGCGCATCAATCGCCTGATTGACGATGGCTCTCCGTTTCTAGAGCTTTCACAACTGGCTGCTTACAAAGTCTATGATGAAGATGTACCCGCAGCAGGAATCATTACCGGTATCGGTCGTGTCTCCGGTGTTGAGTGCATGATCATTGCCAATGATGCTACGGTTAAAGGGGGTACCTATTATCCCCTAACCGTTAAAAAACATCTGCGTGCACAAGAAATAGCTGAACAAAACCACCTACCCTGTATCTACCTTGTAGATTCAGGTGGTGCCAACCTTCCTCGTCAAGATGAAGTATTCCCAGACCGCGATCACTTTGGACGTATCTTTTACAATCAGGCACGTATGTCTGCAAAAGGGATTCCTCAAATTGCAGTAGTTATGGGCCTATGTACAGCTGGTGGCGCTTATGTTCCAGCGATGGCAGATGAGTCGATCATCGTGCGTAATCAAGGCACCATCTTTTTGGCGGGCCCACCTTTGGTAAAAGCGGCCACCGGTGAAGTAGTGAGTGCTGAGGATCTTGGCGGTGCCGACGTGCACTGTAAGATCTCTGGTGTTGCTGATCACTATGCTGAAAACGATCAACATGCGCTGCAGATTGCACGTCGCTGTATCGCTAACTTGAACCGCAAGAAAAAACTCGATATCGCCATAGCCCAGCCAAAAGCACCTTTATATGATGCTGATGAGCTTTACGGCATTGTGGGTACTGATCTTCGTAAGCCGTTTGATGTTCGTGAAGTGATCTCTCGCTTAGTCGATGGATCTGAGTTTGATGAATTCAAACAGTATTACGGCGCTTCGCTAGTCACAGGATTTGCTCATATTCATGGCTATCCCGTTGGCATTATCGCAAACAACGGCATTTTATTTACCGAGTCTGCACAAAAAGGCGCACACTTTATCGAACTCTGCTGCCAACGCAATATCCCCCTACTTTTCTTACAAAATATCACCGGTTTTATGGTGGGTCGCAAGTATGAAGCGGAAGGGATTGCTAAACATGGTGCAAAAATGGTGATGGCGGTTGCCTGTGCCAATGTTCCTAAACTGACTGTGTTAATCGGTGGTAGCTTTGGCGCTGGTAACTACGGTATGTGTGGTCGTGCCTATAATCCTGACTTCCTGTGGATGTGGCCTAATGCACGTATCTCTGTCATGGGTGGTGAACAAGCCGCTGGCGTATTAGCAACGGTTCGTCGCGAAAGCATGGAGCGGAACGGCAAAAGCTGGTCTGAAAAAGAAGAAGCCGACTTTAAACAACCCATCGTCGATACTTATGAGCATCAAGGTCACCCTTATTATGCCAGTGGTCGCATGTGGGATGATGGTGTGATTGATCCAGCGCAAACCCGCGAAGTCATCGCATTAAGTCTTTCAGCAACTCTAAATCGCCCCACCGAAGAAACACGCTTTGGCGTGTTCAGAATGTAAGGAGACGAAGCATGTCTGTGACTACAGAAAGCGTTTCGCTTCGCTACCTTAATGAAGGTGTGGCTGAACTGGTTCTTAATCGACCTGATAAGCATAACGCTTTTGACGATGGCATGATTGCAGCACTCATCGAGAAACTTGATGAAGCGGATCAGAACCCAAGGTTGCGAATGCTGCTATTACGTTCTGAAGGCAAACACTTCTCAGCGGGTGCTGACTTGAACTGGATGAAACGCATGGCGAATAACAGCCATGCGGAAAACCTTACCGATGCAGGTCAGCTTGCCCTGTTAATGAATAAGCTGAATCACTTTAGCAAACCGGTAATTGGACTTGTTCAAGGTGCTGCTTATGGTGGAGCCGTGGGTTTAGCGGCGTGTTGTGACCTAGTGATCGCTAGTAAAGATGCACGTTTCTGTCTAAGCGAAGTTAAAATCGGTTTAATTCCTGCTGTGATCAGTCCTTACGTCATCAGAGCTATTGGTGAGCGCCAAGCACGACGCTATTTTTTAACAGCAGAAGTGTTTGATGCAGAAACCGCTCTTGGGTTTGGCTTGGTTCATCAGGTCGTTGAAAGCTCGGCTGATCTTGCCGCTGCAGCGCAAGCCTTTATTGCAACACTTAATCAAAATAGCCCTCAGGCCATGCAAGCGGCTAAATCATTGATTTTCGCCGTTAGTCACCTGCCAATCAACCAAGCTGTTATCGATGAAACGACGCAGCGAATCGCTGATATTCGTGTCAGTGATGAGGGGCAGGAAGGACTCAGTGCTTTCCTGAACAAACGCCGTCCAAACTGGTCGTCCACACTGGAATCGGGAGAATAATAACAATGTTCAGCAAAATTCTTATAGCCAACCGCGGTGAAATTGCCTGTCGCGTCATACAAACCGCTCATCGTTTAGGTATACGCTGTGTAGCCGTATATTCAGAAGCGGATCGCAATGCACGTCACGTTGCTTTGGCCGATGAAGCCTTTCTTCTAGGCCCAGCCCCAAGCAGTGAAAGTTACCTTCGTAGCGATAAAATTATTGAAATTGCATTACAAAGTGGTGCCCAAGCGATACACCCAGGCTATGGCTTTCTATCAGAAAATACTGATTTTGCTGAAGCCTGTAGCAAAAATGGCATCGTCTTTATTGGTCCACCAGCCTCTGCGATTGCCGCTATGGGTTCTAAATCTGCAGCTAAAGCGATCATGGAAAAAGCGGGTGTGCCACTGGTGCCCGGCTATCATGGTGACGATCAAGATCCTGAAACCCTTCGTGCAGAAGCACTCAAGTGTGGCTTCCCTCTGCTATTAAAAGCCGTTGCTGGCGGTGGTGGTAAAGGGATGCGCGTAGTTAATAACATCGATGAATTCGACGATGCACTCTCCGCTGCCAAGCGTGAGGCTAAAAATGCGTTTGGTAATCCTGATATGCTGGTCGAACGCTACCTAACCCAACCGCGCCATGTGGAAATCCAAGTTTTCTGCGACAGTCATGGTAACGGCGTTTACCTAGCTGAGCGTGACTGTTCTGTTCAACGTCGTCACCAAAAAGTGTTGGAAGAAGCGCCAGCACCGGGACTTTCTACAGAAACACGAATTGCTATGGGTGAAGCCGCTGTAAAAGCTGCTCAAGCAATCGACTATGTGGGTGCCGGTACCGTTGAGTTCCTTTATGACGTTGATGGCTCCTTCTTCTTTATGGAGATGAACACCCGTCTACAAGTAGAACACCCGGTTACAGAAATGGTCACAGGTCAAGATCTGGTGGAGTGGCAATTACGCGTGGCGGAAGGCGCTCCTCTACCCTTGCTGCAAGATCAAATCCGTATTCGCGGCCATGCGCTAGAAGCCCGAATTTACGCAGAAGATCCTGACAATGATTTCTTACCGGCTACCGGTCGCCTCACCTATCTACGCACGCCAGACGAAAGTGCTCACGTTCGCGTTGATACCGGTGTTGTTGAAGGCGACGAAGTTAGTGTTCATTACGACCCAATGATCGCTAAATTGATTGTGTGGGATGAAAATCGAGAACAAGCCATCAATCGCATGGTTCAAGCCCTAGAACATTATCGAATCAATGGTGTGAAAACCAATATTCGATTCTTGCATGCCTTAGCAGATGCGCAACCTTTCAGAGAAGCGGATCTGGATACTGGATTTATTGAAAAACATCGCTCGTTGTTGTTTCCACCGGCCAAACTAGACCTGCATAAAGCGCTAGTTTTGGCCGCTGGCTTTTTGCTGGAGCAAACGCGCAGCAATAACCCTAACAACGATGATCGTTGGTCACCTTTTGCGCATCAAAACAGCTGGCGTCTAAATTCTGAATATGCAAAACCTCTTTCCTTAAAAGTAGGCGACCAGATTCACGAACTGAAAGTACTAGAAAAGAATCATAGCTATGAGGTGCGAGTTGCAGACAGCCTTTACAGCCTGAATGCTGATGTGTCTGACGATCAATTAAAAGCCGTCATTAATGGCCATAGAATCACTGTACATGCCACCAAACAAGGTAATGAGATAGTGATATTTCATGAAGGTGAATCCTTCCGTTGCGAAGCGCATGAAGAAACCTATGGGCTAGAAGATATCAGTGCTGCGGGTAGTTTAACCGCACCGATGAACGGCTCTGTGGTCGCTATCATGGTCAAAGCTGGCGACACCGTGAAAGCTGGACAAACTCTAGTGATCATGGAAGCGATGAAAATGGAGCATGCGATTAAAGCGCCCGCTGCCGGTATCGTTGAAGAGCTTTACTTCAAAGAAGGCGAAATGGTTTCTGAAGGTGCTGAATTACTATCAGTCACCAGTACTGAAACAGAAGAGGCTGCTGTATGAGTCTTCCTCAATCCGTTCGTATCTTTGAAATGAGCCCACGCGATGGGCTTCAGAATGAGCCTGGAGAGATCATCCCGACCGCCATCAAGGTTGAACTGATTAACCGTCTTAGTGATTGTGGTCTAACTCATATCGAGTCAGCCAGCTTTGTATCGCCCAAATGGGTTCCTCAAATGGGTGATGCCACTGAAGTGATGGCAGGCATATCACGTAAGGCTGGGGTCACCTATGCGGCTTTGACTCCTAACATGAAAGGGCTGGAATCTGCTATTGCGGCTAAGGCTGATGAAGTCGCTGTTTTCAGTGCCGCCTCTGAAGCCTTTACCCAGAAAAACATCAACTGCTCTATTGCCGAAAGCTTAGAGCGGTTTGCTCCTATCATGGAAACCGCTCGCAACCACGGCATGAAAGTACGTGGCTATGTATCAACTGTTATGGGCTGTCCTTATCAAGGCGATGTTGATCCAAAACAAGTTGCTCTGGTAGCCAAAGCGATGTTTGAGATGGGTTGTTATGAAATCTCTTTAGGTGACACCATAGGTGTTGGCACGCCTTTAAAAGCTAAGCGCATGTTAGAAGCGGTTAGTAAAGAGATCCCTATCAATCAATTAGCGGCACATTTTCATGACACTTATGGACAAGCGATCGGCAATCTTTATGCCGTACTGGAAGAAGGTATTGCAGTGATCGATGCATCCGTAGCAGGACTTGGCGGCTGCCCTTACGCCAAAGGCGCGTCAGGCAATGTGGCTACAGAGGATGTTTTATACCTGTTAAAAGGTTTAGGAATTGAAACCGGAGTTGACCTGCAAAAACTGATCAATACCGGAGACTGGATTACCACTCAACTGAATCGCGCTAACGGCTCCAAAGTTGCCTTAGCGATGGGAGGTTGTCATGAGTGATCAAGTTGTGGCACTGGATCTAACCATCCCCTCTTACACAGATTTACCTGAGCCTGTTCAACGTTACTTTGACAAGTGTCAGGAAAAGTTGGGACTCATTCCCAATGTACTGAAAGCCTATAGTCAAAATCTTGAACAGCTTGATGTCTTTTCACGTTTCTATAATCAACTCATGTTTGGAGAAAGTGAACTGAGTTTGTTGGAACGGGAAATGATTGCTGTAGTGGTATCATCTGACAACAAGTGTTTTTACTGCCTCGTTGCTCATGGTGCTGCTGTTCGAGAATACAGTGGTGATCCTGAACTAGGCGAACATTTAGTCATGAACTATCGCAGCGCCAACTTATCACCAAGGCAACGCGCCATGCTTGACTATGCTTCTAGATTAACTCGTTTGCCTGCTGAAGTGACGCCTGATGATGCACAAGCATTACGTAATGTAGGTTTCACTGACCAAGGAATTTGGGATATTTGTAACTTAGTGGGTTTTTACAATATGACTAATCGTATTGCCCTTGCAGTAGAAATGGCACCTAACAAGGAGTATCACGCACAGTTTCGTTAACATCGTATTCCTAAATTAAAACAGCCTCTTTGCATAAAAAAAATAATGGAGCCTGCACTATGACTACACTTCCAAGCTATACCAGCGGTATCAGCGAAAAACCACTCCTAGGCATGACCATTGGAGATATGTTTGATGCAACCGCTAACCGTTATCCAGAAAACGACGCCCTAATCTCTATACATCAAGGGATTCGCTGGACCTACAAAGAACTTCATGAGCAAGTCAATCGTTGCGCTCGGGCATTTCTTGCAATTGGCGTAAAACGTGGAGATAGGGTCGGCATTTGGTCGCCCAATCGCTATGAGTGGACTTTGACCCAGTTTGCCACAGCTAAAATTGGTGCCATTCTGGTCAACATCAACCCTGCCTATCGAACCCATGAGCTGGAGTATGCCCTCAATCAATCAGAAGCGAGTTATTTAGTCACCGCTGATAGCTTTAAAGCCTCTGATTATCGCAGCATGCTTTATGAATTAGCGCCTGAATTAAAGATGTGTGCTGAAGGACAACTGAAGTCACAAAAACTTCCGTTGCTTAAAGGTGTTATCAATCTCGATGAAAAACAGCACCCAGGTATGTGGAGTTGGAAAGACTTTGTAGAACTATACAAAGAAGTTCCACAACAAACCCTTGATCAGGTGCAATCAGAATTACAGTTTGATGATCCGATCAATATTCAATACACCTCAGGAACCACTGGTTTTCCTAAAGGTGCAACCCTGTCTCATCACAATATTCTAAACAATGGTTACTTTGTAACCGAAAGTATGGGATTCACTGAAAAAGATCGACTGGTGATACCGGTACCGCTTTATCACTGTTTCGGTATGGTGATGGGTAATCTGGGTTGTGTCACTCATGGATCTACCATGATCTATCCTGGAGAAGGTTTTGATCCAGGTGCGGTACTGCAAGCCGTCCACCAAGAACGTGCCACCGCACTCTATGGTGTTCCTACCATGTTTATCGCTGAGCTTGGACATGCAGACTTTGACAAAATGGACCTTTCCAGCCTTCGCACTGGCATCATGGCGGGATCACTTTGCCCTACTGAAGTGATGAAGCAAGTGATCAACAAAATGAACATGAAGGAAGTTCAGATTGCCTACGGTATGACTGAAACCAGTCCTGTTTCTACACAAACGGGTGCTGCTGATTCGCTTGAAAAACGTGTTACTACCGTTGGCCGTACCCAGCCACATCTGGAAAGCAAAATTGTAGACCCAAGCACTGGTTACATTCTTCCTCGCGGGGAGATAGGCGAACTCTGCACTCGTGGTTACAGTGTGATGCTGAAATATTGGAACAATGACCAAGGTACCAAAGAAGCGATTGACGCTGCTGGATGGATGCATACAGGTGACCTAGCCAGTATGGATGAAGAAGGCTATATCAAGATCGAGGGTCGTATCAAAGATATGGTGATTCGTGGTGGTGAAAACATCTATCCAAAAGAAGTGGAAGAGTTTTTATACACCCACCCAGCCATAGCTGAAGTTCAAGTGACGGGTATTCCGGATAAAAAGTACGGCGAAGAGTTGATAGCTTGGATCAAACTTCAACCCGGTGCTGATGAAATAAGTGACGAATCTTTACGTGAGTTCTGTAAAGGCAAAATCACTCACTTCAAAATTCCACGCTACTTTAAGTTTGTTGAAGAGTTTCCAATGACGGTTACTGGAAAGATTCAGAAATTCAAAATGCGTGAAATCTCCGTTAAAGAATTGGGGTTGGATGACGTCTAAACGAAAATTCCATGAAATAGACGATCATCTTTTTTCGCTTGCTCAACCACATTGTTATCTCTGTCCTGTTAATTGTGGTTGAGCAGGTGCTTTTTTACAACTCATCTAAAATCCTTCTGTCCTCTTTAGAATGCGAAAGTAAATTTAGTTATATAAAAATAATTATTAATTACTTTTGGATCTAAATAATAACGTTTATCCTTGCCATACTTTTAGTTCAAGGAAATGACTACCATGACGGACAAGCATCAAACAGGGCAATTTAAAAACATTTTAGCAGCCCTGCTTATCACACTTCCAATTAGTGCTTATACAGCTGATATTGACTTATTGAATGTCTCATACGATCCAACTCGTGAGTTTTATCAAGATTATAATGAACGTTTTGTTGATCATTGGAGAGCAAAAACAGGCGATACCGTTCGAGTCAGAATGTCTCATGGCGGTTCTGGTCGTCAGGCATTAGCAGTGATGCAAGGGCTCAATGCTGATGTGTTATCGCTTGCTCTTGCCTATGACATAGATATGGTTGCAGAACGAACAGGTCGACTAGATAAGGATTGGCAGGAACAGTTACCTCTTTCGTCAGCACCCTACTCCTCTACCATTGTATTTCTGGTGCGTGAAGGAAACCCTAAAAATATCAAAGACTGGGATGATTTAGTTAACGAAAGCATTGGCATCATTACTCCCAATCCTAAAACATCAGGCGGTGCTCGCTGGAACTATCTAGCTGCTTGGGGACATGCCTATCTCAATGCCATGGGTGGTATTCAACAACTCAATGATGCTGATGAAGCATCCCGTGATCTAGCCGAACAATCTGCACGAGATTTCGTACAAAAACTTTACAGCAATGTTTTATTAATGGACACAGGTGCTCGCGGATCCAGTGTTACCTTTGTAGAACGAGGTATGGGAGATGTTTTGATTGCGTGGGAAAATGAAGCGCTATTAAGCCTCAATAATCTTAGCCACAATGGTCTTGAGATTATTATTCCTAGCCAGTCCATTTTAGCTGAACCACCGGTGGCGGTCATGACCGGTAATACCGACAGAAAAGGCAGTACAGAAGTAGCCAATGCCTATGTTGAATACCTGTACTCAGAAGATGGACAACGCGTCGCTGCGCAACACTTCTATCGCCCGCAATACCCTGAACTTGTCGATGCTCAGCATCTTGAACATTTTCAGCAAATTAATTTATTTAAGCTAGAGGATCTTTATCCCAATTGGTCGGTTGCTCAGGAAAAACATTTCAGTAATGGAGGAGTGTTTGATCAGTTAGTAAGAAAGTAAGCTATGCTGGTGTTAATGATTAAGTTTGATCGATTTGCATAGGGCAGCATTAATGAAATATCCCATTATTTTTGTCGTTCTTATGGCTCTACTCATCTTATCCGGATGCAATTCAAAAGATCCCACGGGCGAGTATTATACTGACTGGGATATTGCAGGAGGCTGTGCAAGTAACATAGACAGATCGAGCCGCTTAAGTGCTAATGGTGAGTCTATCGATGTGTGTGATGATACTTCATTATACAATTGGATTTGGGTCACTTATGCCGCACCTTGGTGTAATGCAAGTTCACAACAAGCACCACATATCCGACGCTTGACCGACACTGCATCTACTCAATTGCAGATTTATACCGTGATGACGGGGGGTGATCAGCCTTTTGTCGATGCGACCATCCAAGATGCGCAACGTTGGTCGAGTCGTTTTAGCCTTCCAGCCAATCGAGTTTTAATTGAAGAAGGCTCAAGGGTTATACCACAGCACTTAATTATTGGACCCGATAGCAAAACTTGGTATCGCTACATAGGACACATGACCACTGAGGAGATGCAAGATATTCTTGCCGACTTTCAAGAAGGTAGAAAGTATCCAAATGTAAGGTCACTTCCTAGACGATAATAAAAAAGACATATAGATTAAAACGCAGCACCTTAAAATTATTGCGTTTGATGTTTTTTCAAGCTATTTCCCAAGCAATGAAAATATTGCTGAAATGCTGAATTGGTTCTGGCTCTCTGCTCACCTTGAGGATATAGCCCCAACTGCGCTTCTTTCGATGATTTAGTCCCTTTTACTAAGAAGTGATTACAAATAGCATGATCTTGAACATAAGACTCGAAAGCGCGAGCAGCCATCTCTTCAGGTAAGCTCCAGTAAAGCACCCCAGATTGTTTATCTACGTTTTTCGATGCTAAAAAAAGGTCACTCGGTTCCTGCCCTGATTCATCAAGAAATATTGCTTTGAAGCACTTAAACAGTAGATCATTGAGTGGATGCACCACGGGGGTAGCGTCGTGTAACCAAGCACTGGAAGCAAACATTTTCTTCGGTGCGTCACTAAAACATTTATCCGCTAAATAATGATCAAGCGCATGAAACCATTCATGTGCGATACTGCCGGGACCCGCATTTTTAGCCAGCGAGAAGCAGCGTGTTGCAGGTTGATAATGTGCGGCTACGCCCGGTCGCCCACCTATTCCGTATTGAAAAGCTAGGGTTCCACGCAATGAGATGAGTGATTCCGTGCCGTTTAGAATCATCATCAAATCAGCCAACGCATCATAAAAGAGTGCGGCAGCTTCTTCATTTTCATCACGCGTAACCCAGCGACCTATCTCGACAGAACGGAAATCATAGAGCTTGCGAATAGATAGAAAATCGACAATTTCACCATATCGATGTTCGGGACCTCGGCGATAGTAGTGTTTGTTCATTGTTCAGGATAGATGCTTAGTTAAATGATATTTAGTTAAAAGAAACTTAATTATTAGCCACTTAGCAGAATAGATAATGGTCAAAAGTTAAAGCCAAGAGCAATATATTAGCAATATATACAACTTATTCTTGCATGAACCATTTCTCAGACCTAATATTTAATTAAGTTTAAAACGGATTCACCTTGCAGGGATGAGTCTGATAATTTTTATTATGTATAACAGGTCATATATAAACAACTTTTTACCTCAAGGATGACCTTATCGTGTCAATTAGTCGCTACATACGACAGTCCTTAAAAGCTCGAATTACCATCACCATGCTTGCCATATTAATGGTCTGCGTTGTATCCCTAGCGTGGTTAGTCAGCAAATCTTTACAAAATGACATGCAGAACATGCTAGGTGAGCAGCAACTATCTACAACTTCGTTGATTGCTAATGGTATTTCGAAAGAACTTGAGTCTCGCATATTTTCCTTAGAACAGTACAGTAAGATAAGAATAGAGCCTTTCATGCTGGCTGATCCTGACGCACTTCAGGAAAGATTAGAAGGTAGCTCAGCTATTTTAAGTATGTTCAATGCCGGTATTTTTGTAACTCATCGCGATGGTCAAACACTGGCATCAGTTCCTAGTCATTCGCCCACTTCTGTCGATAGCGGCACGAAAACTGACACACGTGAGTTGCTGCATGATGAAATAGAGCCTGTATTTAATGAAGGTAAGGCACATATTGGAAAGCCTTATATGGATGAGCAATTCAGATCAGCAGTTTTTCATATATCAGTTCCCATATTCAATCCTCAAGGTAGCATTGAAGCTGCCATAACAGGCGTCATCAACCTAAAACAGCCTAACTTTTTCGACAATATTACACATAATTCATATGGAAAAAGTGGTGGTTTTTTACTCATTTCTCCTAAAGACCACCTGATCATTACCGCCACAAACCCTGACTTAGTAATGACGAAAACTCCTCCTGCAGGCGTTAATAAAATGTATGACCGCATTCTTCTAGGAATGGAAGAATATGGTGTAGCGATCAATTCACGCGGTGTGGTAGAACTTTCAGCAGCTAAACGAATTCCAATTGCCAATTGGTTTCTGGTTACTGTATTGCCCACTGAGGAAGCGTTTGCTCCCATTCGGTCTATGCAGAAGCGCATGCTGTGGATGACTCTTTTTTTAGCAATGTTAGCCGGTACCATTATGTGGCTAATTCTGCGTCGAGAATTTTCGGCAATGTTGAGTGCTGTCAAAGCACTGACAGAATTTAAAGATACTCACCTTCCACTTAAGCCGATACCCGTGTCACATCAGGATGAAATTGGTGAGTTAATTAACAGCTTTAATCAACTCATTGAATCCCTGCAATCGCGTGACCATAAGCTAAGACAAAGCCAAGCAATGTTGATGCGAACTGAGCAGATTGCGCACGTTGGAAGCTGGGATTGGGATATCGAAACAGATACTGTGACTTGGTCAGATGAATTGTATCGAATATTTGATCGTAATCCCGAAGATGGTGCACCTTCATTTGCTGAGCACGCAGTACTATATGACGATACAGATCTAAAGCGATTACAAGAAGTGGTCAGTGCTTCCCTAAAAGATGGCACACCCTATGAAATTGAGTTAAGAGCTAGACGTCAGAATGGTGAATCAAGAATATGTCTTGCCAGAGGTCACACTAAAAGAGACCTAAAAAACAAAATCATTGGCTTGTTTGGATCAATCCAGGACGTAACAGATCTTAGACGATCTGAAGAAGATTTATCAAACCTTGAAGAATTAATGAGATACGTCGTTGAGCATACCAATAGCGCAGTTGCAATTCATGATAAAAACTTGCATTACATCTATGTCAGTCAACGCTATCTTAATGATTACCACATCAATGAAGAGAATATTATTGGTAAACACCACTACGAAGTTTTTCCTAACCTTCCGCAAAAATGGAAAGATGCTCATCAACTGGCTCTTTCTGGAATTTCTACAAAAGCCGATGCTGATCCTTTTTTAAATGAAGATGGCCGACAAGATTGGACTCGATGGGAGTGTAAACCTTGGTTTTTACGCGATGGATCTGTAGGTGGAATTATTATCTATACAGAATTAATAACCGAACGTATCGAAGCTGAAAATAAACTTAAATTGGCAGCAGAAGTATTTAATACCGCTAACGAGGGCATTTTGATTACGGATACGGATGCCAATATCATTCAAGTCAATGAAGCCTTCACTTTTATTACAGGTTACACAAGTACGGAAGTTATCGGTAAGAACCCCCGTATATTAAGCTCTGGACGTCAAGATCAAACCTTTTATGCAGAACTATGGCAAGAACTAAAAGAAACAGGACGCTGGCATGGCGAGATTTGGAATCGTCGCAGAGACGGTGAACTCTATGCAGAGATGTTATCAATCTCAACAGCCAGAGACTCCGAGGGCAACCCTCAACACTATGTGGCGCTGTTCTCTGATGTAACGTCAATTAAAAAACATCATAATCAGCTGGAGTATATAGCTCATTACGACGTCCTAACCAATTTACCAAATCGTGTATTACTCTCTGATCGCCTTCATCAAGCAATGGCCCAATCGCGACGTAATGGCAACATTTTAGCCGTTGCCTACCTTGATTTAGATGGCTTCAAGAGTGTTAACGATACACATGGACATCATGTTGGTGATGAAGTACTAGTTGAGATTTCCAAACGTTTGAAAGAATGTCTTCGCGATGGTGATACCTTGGCACGAATTGGCGGTGATGAGTTTATTGCTGTACTGGTCGACCTTGCCCAGCAAAACTCATGTCATAGCGTGATTGAACGCCTATTAGATAGAGTCTGCGATGCTGTCTATGTTGAAGAATTAGCTCTCTTTGTTTCAGCGAGCGTAGGAGTTACGTTTTTCCCTCAAGATGAGGATGTTGAAGCGGATCAACTTTATCGCCAAGCTGATCAAGCGATGTACCAAGCTAAACTGGCTGGAAAAAACTGCTACGCTATTTTTGACTTAGATCACGATGTCAGTCTCCGCTCTCATCATGAAAAAACAGAAGATATTAGGCATGCTTTAAATAACCATCAGCTTGTACTTCATTATCAACCCAAAGTGAACATGAGAAGTGGTGAGTTAATAGGTGTTGAGGCATTAATTCGCTGGCACCATCCTAGCAAAGGGCTTCTTGCGCCATCCACCTTCCTTCCAATCATTGAGGAACATCCACTGGCGATAGTCATTGGTGAGTGGGTTATAAATACTGCGCTTACTCAGATTGAATATTGGCGCTCAATAGGTCTCAAGATTCCTATCAGCATCAACATTGGTGCCCGACAATTACAACAGCCTAATTTCATAGAAAGATTGAACACCATCATGTTAAATCATCCCAATGTCTGCCGAGGTGATTTAGAGATTGAAGTTTTAGAAACCAGTGCATTAGAAGATATAAACCTTATATCTGAACTTATACAAACTTGCCGCAAGCTTGGCATTACATTCGCACTAGATGACTTTGGTACAGGGTATTCTTCACTGACCTATCTTAAACGCTTAGCTGTCAATGTACTGAAGATAGATCAAAGCTTTGTTCGCGACATGCTTGATGACCCTGATGATCTCGCGATTCTCATTAGTGTCATAGGTCTTGCCAAATCCTTTCACCGTCAAGTTATAGCAGAGGGTGTTGAATCCATTGAACATGGCAAATTATTACTCCAATTAGGTTGTGAGTTAGCACAAGGCTATGTGATCGCAAAACCTATGCCCGCTGAAGAGATACTCAGCTGGATAAGTTCGTGGAAAACTCCATTAGAATGGCAAAGCACCGTTAATGTAAACCAAGCAAAGATACCCACTTTATACTCCATAGTAGAACATCGCGCTTGGATTAATAGCATTAGACTCTATATAAAAGGTGAGTTATCTGAGTCTATAGAACTCGATTCACGTAAATGTGGATTTTATTATTGGCTAGAAGAGCAACGTAAAAACTCTCCGGAAATGATGCAGGAAATTCAAGTCATCGATAGCTTGCATGAAAGATTACACCATTTCGCTGGTGATCTTTGCCAACACTATGAACAAGGCTGTAGCTCTGAAATCTCAATTAAACTAATCGAGTTAGAAAGGTTAAGCGATCAGTTTTTGGAAAAGTTAACACCCTTATTGGAAGATTAAGAGACTATAGGTCTTCAAATACATGATAACGGTTTTTGCCTTTTAACTTTGCCTGATACATTGCATGATCAGCCTGACGTTGTAACTGATCTGCATCGAGATTTTCTTCTTGTGGATAAAAAGTAACGCCAATACTCGCTGATACTTGACGCGTAAACTCGCCAATTTTCACCGGTTTTGAAACCACAGAAAGCAATCTATCCAACATGGGATAACACTCTTCACGGAATCCTAAATCCACCATTGCCACTATAAATTCATCACCTCCAATTCGGGCAATAGTATCGCCTTCCCGAACCGCAGCTTTGAGACGGGCTGAAATTGCAATTAACAATTCATCACCAATTTGGTGTCCATGATTATCATTAACCGCTTTAAAACCGTCTAGATCAATGAAGGCGACAGCCAGCATTTTTCGGTTACGCTTAACCTGAGCTATCGCCTGATGCAAACGGTCAGATAACAACACTCGATTAGGTAACCGTGTCAGCACATCGTAATGAGCAATGCTTTCAAGACGAGTTTGATACTCTTTAACTGAGGTGATATCTGAAAATATGGCAACATAATGACGCGCAGCACCATCTTCGTCATTAACAGCAGAGATAGTCAGTATTTCTGCGTAAACCTCTCCCGTTTTACGGCGATTCCATATTTCACCATGCCAAAAACCTTTTTGTTTAAGAGAATTCCAAATTGACGCATAAAACTCTTTATCATGTCGACCTGAACTTAGAATACGACTGTTCTTTCCAATAACCTCATCAGCGCTAAATCCTGTGATATGAGTAAAGGCTTCATTCACATCAATAACATGACCACTGGTGTCGGTAATCATGACGCCTTCACGCGCATGACTAAAGACACTGGCGGCAAGCTGAAGTTTTTCATCTGTCTCTTTTCTTGAGGTAATATCGGAATGCGTTCCTATCATGCGAAGAGGTTTATTGTCAGCATCCCGTTCAACCACAACCCCTCGGGCGAATACCCATTTCCAGCTACCGTCTTTACACTTAAGACGATATTCATGACTATACAGATCGGTATGTCCATCCAAGTGCGCTTGGATTTCACTTAAGGTATGCTTTAAATCCTTTGAGTGTACGCGAGAGCGCCACTCATCAAAGTTGCTGCTGATTTCATTAGCATCATATCCCAACATCTCTTTTAGGCGAGAACTAAAAAATACGCTATTATCCGCAAGATTCCAGTCCCAAAGACCATCGCCAGCCCCTTCGATGGCAAATCTCCAACGAAACTCACTTTCTTTTAGCAAGGATTCACGCTTTTGAATTTCTTTCGTTAGATTATCGGCAATAAGATTAGCACGTTGACGCGTCGTGTTAAGCGATAACATCAAACCACACAGCAAACCACTGAGTGCAAAACCACTGAATAACACAGCCCAAGCACTCAAATAACTGATATTGGCACTTGCCTCTTTTGCATCAAACACTAATAGCCAGTCAGTTCCATTAAAATTCAGTTTAATATTCTGATTAAAGATCGAGGACTGCTTTAAGTCATCCAATGATGAGTAATTAGTGAACAGTAAACGTTCTGGGTTCTCATCTGTTCCATCATAGATTCGAAGACCCAGCACTTTATCTTCAATAGTTGTCCAGTCGATGAAGACCTGAGACATTAAATCTTTCATACGATAGGGGCTATAAACCCAACCCAGCAAAGCTGAACGCCTAGCTTCTACACTATCAATCACATCGCCTTGACGATACACCGGAGCATACATCAAGGTGCCTGCCTGAATATCGGTGTCCACTTCTTGAACCAGTTCAACCTTACCCGATAGAGAAGCCTTGCCTGTATCTCTTGCCTTTTCCATTGCTACTCGACGTACAGGTTCAGAGAACATATCAAAGCCAATTGCCCTCATATTGCGCCAATCTAAAGGCTCTAAATAAACAATTGAAGTGTAAAGCGGTCTTTCACCTGCTGGATAAACTGTATACTCAGGAAAGCCTTCTGCACGAACCGAGTCGACGTGCTCTTGCAAATCTTCTGGATGAATGACTTTTGAAAATCCGATCCCTTGAATACCTGAAACACTTGGATGCTCTCTAAGGGTATCAACAAAATCCCGCCATTGATGACGATCAACCGTGTCAGTAGATCCATTGAAAAAAGCCACACCACTTTGCAGAATCAGTGCGTAGGCTTGCAATCTTTCTTCAATTTTTAGAGTGACTTCAGCAGCCGCAAACTCAAAGCGATGAGCCGCATCACTTTCGATAGCTTGTTTGACTATCCAAGCAGTAGAAAGGGAAAGCAACAGGCCTAATGTAAGGATTAGCCAAGCGAAATGTGCATTGAAAAGACGCGTCAAGAATTGCATGTCGGCAGTATTTTGTTTAAATAAGCCATTAAACTCATTTCTGATATGTAAAGTCAATTCATAAATATCTGCTCACTTGATAAGGCAATAGAGATCATTGCAGTAAATAGAGATCACATTTTTAGTATTCTACGTAACCTATGTTTATGGAAAAACAGGAGACCCTATGAAAATATTAATGGTACTAACATCACACGATCA
>REDB01000108.1 GCA_007693685.1 Oceanospirillales bacterium | reverse complement strand
CCTAATACCGATCCTTCAGTGTCAATTTTAGAAGACACAACCACGGGTGATTGTGCCATCGCTGAACCACTTAGAATCACTGATCCAGCAAGCACCAGTGCCTTTAGTGAATTCTTAATTTTTACAGGACCTTTCATACCAGCATTCTCCTATCTCTTCTGATCGAGCCAGTCTAATTCATCTGTATTACAGCAGACCATCTGCACGAAACATCGACTTGATACCTCGTAATGCTTGTCGTATACGGTCTTGGTTCTCGATTAGAGCAAAACGAACATGATCATCGCCATAATCACCAAAACCAATACCCGGAGAAACCGATACTTTGGCATCGGCTAACATCTTTTTAGCGAACTCGAGTGAACCTAATTCTGCATAAGCCTCGGGAATTTTAGCCCAGACATACATAGATGCTTTTGGCTTTTCAACCATCCAGCCTATTTCATGCAAGCCTTTCACTAACACATCTCGACGCTTCTGATATTGACCTGCAATCTCATGTACACAGGTTTGATCGCCTTCAAGAGCAGCAATTGCGGCTACTTGAAGAGGAGTAAAGGTGCCGTAATCGTGGTAGCTTTTGATCCGTGATAGCGCGTTGACTAGCTCAGGATTACCCACCATAAAACCGATACGCCAACCAGCCATGTTGTAGCTTTTAGATAGCGTGAAAAACTCGACGGCAACATCCTTAGCACCTTCAACTTGCATAATGGAAGGTGCTTTCCAACCATCAAAGACGATATCGGCATACGCAAGATCATGTACAACTAAAACACCATGTTCTTTAGCTAAGGCAATGACGCGCTCAAAAAAGTCGATCTCAACACACTGCGCCGTTGGATTTGAAGGAAAACCTAAAATCATCATTTTAGGTTTAGGAATGCTTTCTTTTATAGCGCGCTCTAATTCTGCAAAAAAATCTATACCCGGGATTAAAGGCACCGAACGCACCTGAGCACCCGCAATGACTGCGCCATAAATATGAATAGGGTAGCTGGGGTTAGGCACTAAAACGCCATCGCCTCTATCTAAAGTTGCCAACATTAAATGTGCCAGACCTTCTTTAGAACCGATGGTAACAATCGCTTCTGTTTCTGGATCAATTTCTACTTGATAGCGATCACGATACCAATGGCTGATGGCACGACGCAAACGAGGAATGCCACGAGAGGTTGAATAGCCGTGGGTATCAGGACGCTGCGCAACGGTACATAACTTTTCTACAATATGAGGGGGAGTTGCACCATCGGGATTACCCATGCTGAGATCAATAATGTCTTCGCCGCGACGACGAGCAGCCATTTTAAGTTCAGCAGTAATATTAAATACATAAGGAGGCAAGCGCTCGATGCGCTCAAAGCGAATAGATGATTTGTCAGACATGATTTTTTCTCACGTAAGCGCCCAGAACCGTCTGAGCGACGTAGATTGTCAAATACAACCTTTTTGCACCTTAGCGTTTGATTTTTGATTGGTCAAGCAAACATTGAATCGATTTATCCATTGATGTCGTATGGATGGGGTGGTTAAACTGCTGTGCAATTTGGATCCTCACATCTAGATAATGAACAACGGAGATAGGATGAAATACTTACACACTATGGTTCGTGTCAAAGATTTAGAGCAGTCGATGGCTTTTTATAAGCAGTTAGGGCTTGAAGAGATACGTCGTCATGATAGTGATCAGGGGCGTTTTACATTGGTTTTTATGGCGCCTCCTGGTCAACACGAATGCCCACTGGAACTAACCTATAACTGGGATGGTGATGAGGGTTTACCCTCCGATAGTCGTCATTTTGGTCATGTCGCTTATGAGGTAGATGATATTTATGCTACCTGCGCAGATCTACAACGGGCTGGTATTGTGATCAATCGTCCTCCTAGAGATGGTCGCATGGCGTTTGTGCGCTCTCCCGACAACATTTCTATCGAACTTCTGCAAAAAGGGGGTGCTCTTACTCCTCAAGAACCTTGGACAAGTATGGAGAATACAGGTCATTGGTAAGCATGATAGAGCAGTATTATCTAGGCTGGGATGTCGGTGGCTGGAATTGCGATAAAAACGCTTTGAGCCGAGATGCGCTAGTACTATTGAATTCAAAAGGAGAGTTGATAGGTAATGCTTGGCGTGGCAATCTTCGTGAGACTATCAATCAAGCTAGCACATCAACTGAATTAGTGAGCGCTGTGTTCGGTTTGTGTGATGTAGCTCTACCTAGCAATCCATTTCACGTTACCGTCGCAATAGATACGCCGCTGGGTTTTTCAGATGCCTTTGTTGAACTAATTACCCAAGATAGAGTAATAGCTCATATTGGACTTTCTCAAGATAACCCTTACTTATATCGAGCGACAGAGAGATTTCTGTTTGAGCGAGGTATTAAACCCCTGTCGCCGATTAAAGATATGATCGGTAGCCAAGCAACAAAGGGTATCCACTTTTTAGCACGATATGCGCCTAATAGAGTCTCAGCAGGTATTTGGAGCGATGGTTCACTGCTAACTGCTTTTGAAGGCTATCCCTCGGCCTGCAAACGATCCCCAGTGATGCAGCAATACTTTGCTAAATATCCTGATTTATTGAACGATGACAAGCGCGATGCGCTTTGGTGTGCTTTAATCGCTTTTCTTTTCGATACTGACAAAGAAAAAGTGGCCTTTCCTGAAAACGATATTTCATTGGCTGAAGGTTGGATTTTTGTACCTTTAGACGCTTTTAGCGACAGTAACCTTTGATTTAGTGTTGTTTTTATAACAATTTTATTAAATTTTTTATACTTGCTATGCTCTATTTGAATAGTGATGTGCGTATAGAAAAGCATCACCAACTGGAGACTGAATATGCCATTGAGCAATGCGATTATTAAGATTACAAACTTGCGTCTTCGCACCTTTATTGGATTTAACCCTGAAGAGCGTGAAAAAAAGCAAGACGTGGTCATTAATGCTGAGATTCACTATCCCATCAATCGTGGTTGCTTATCTGATCAAGTCGATGCCGCATTAGATTATAAGGGCATTACTAAGCAAATTATTGCGCATGTTGAAGATGGCCAGTTTCTGTTATTAGAAAAGCTTGTGTCAGATGTATTGAATATTTGCACCCAAGCAGAGGTGGTGACTCACGCTCAAGTCCGAATTGATAAACCGCATGCTTTAAGGTTTGCAGATTCGGTTTCTCTTACACTTCACTATGACAAAAGCTGATTAAGCGCAGGAGCAGTTGTATGATCTCCCAAGAAGCGGCACGTGTTCGTCAAGTTTTGATCGACAGGGGGTTGGAAACACCTCTTACTGAACAGAGTTTATCGGCTGAAGAAAAATATCAAAAAATCAAAGCGTCTATGACCGATGTTGTTAAAACTTTAGGGTTAGACCTTGCTGATGATAGTTTGGCTGAAACGCCTCATCGTATTGCTAAGATGTATGTATATGAGATCTTTTCTGGCTTGGATTATTCTAATTTTCCATCCATGTCTCTTATTGAAAATAAAATGCAAGTCGATGAAATGGTCAAAGTTTCTGATATCGATTTGACCAGTACATGCGAACATCACTTTATCACTATTGATGGTTCTGCTCGAGTAGCTTACATACCCGGCGATAAGATTATTGGTTTATCTAAAATCAATCGCTTAGTGCGATTTTTTGCACAAAGACCTCAAGTTCAAGAGCGTTTAACTCAGCAGGTATTGGTAGCTTTACAAACTCTATTGGAAACTGAAAATGTCGCGGTTTCTATTGAAGCAACACATTACTGTGTTAAATCGCGAGGTGTCATGGACGTTAATTCTAAGACCTCAACCACTGCACTAGGTGGTGTGTTCAAAGATAACATCCATACACGAGCAGAGTTTTTAAGATAAGCTTTTAAGATAAGCTTTTAAGATAATTTTAAATATTAAAGTTATTCATTAAGTTAAAGGGGATATCTCTTGAGTGAAGTCATACTGATCACCGGTGTTGGACAGCGAATTGGCTTTTATTTAGCCGAACATTTGCAACAACAAGGTTATCAAGTGATAGGTACTTATCGCACTCAACGCAGCTCTCTTGATCATCTTCGCGATCTTGGAGTAGACCTGATCCAATGTGATTTCAACATCTCAGATCAGGTTCACTCTTTGATAGCCAGTGTTCAGCAAAAAGCTCCAATACTTAGAGGCATTATTCACAATGCCTCTGATTGGTTGCCCGATGGCACAGCAGATCAGGCAATACTGACAATGAACGTGATGATGCACATTCATGTTGCTGTTCCTTATCAGCTTAATTTGGCATTAAAAGATCAGCTACTGGCTTCCAAAACAGCAGATATTATCCATATCACTGACTATGTGGCAGAAAAGGGCAGTAAAAAACACATTGCCTATGCAGCCAGCAAAGCAGCTTTGACCAATATGACCTTATCCTTTGCTCAGCTCTTGGCACCTAAGGTTAAAGTCAACAATATCGCACCTGCTTTAATATTGTTTAATGAAGGCGATGATGAAGATTATAAGTTAAAAGCACGCGCCAAGTCTTTGATGAATAAAGAAGCTGGTGCTGCTGAAATACTGAATGTTGTCGATTATTTACTCAACAGTGGGTACGTAACCGGACGTACTTTAGCAGTTGATGGCGGTCGACATTTAAAGTAGAGATCCTAAGCTTATATCGATGCTTACAGGTTTTTTATAACTAAATCCAAAGTCTCTTTTATCGGCGCTCTCATCTGTAATTGAGCGATTGGATCTGCACGTGTCACCCCCAATGTCAGCGTCGCGATAGGTAGTTTCCAATCCGAAGCATAACGACAAAATCGAAAACCGGAATAGACCATTAACGAAGAGCCAATCACTAATAACCCATCAGATTGCTTGAGCATATCTAGGCTTTGGTGCACACGCTCTTTGGGAACATTATCGCCAAAAAATACCACGTCAGGCTTAAGAATGCCGCCACATTGAGGGCAATCAGGGACTTTAAAGGTAGAAAAATCCATCTCTAGGTTAGCATCTCCGTCCGGTGCTGCTTCTGCTCGAATGGCGGCAAAATCAGGATTGAGTTCGGCAGCTCGCGTTTGGACGTTATTACGATCAATGCGGTAATCACATGACATGCAGATCACTTCATCAGATCGTCCATGCAGATCCGTGACCTGTTGAGAGCCTGCATTTTGATGCAGGCGATCGACATTTTGTGTCACTAATAGGTTGATATGGCCTTTATGCTCCATATTAACCAATGCATAGTGAGCAGGATTAGGTTTGGCATCTCGCATAATAGGCCAGCCCGGTAAGCTTCTTGCCCAATAACGCTGTCTTACAGACAGTTGCGTCATAAATGCTTGATGCTGCACCGGTTGTTTTTGCTGCCATTGACCATTAGCATCTCGATAAGCGGGAATGCCTGAATCAGTGCTCATGCCAGCTCCAGTTAACACCATAAGGCGAGGGTGCTTGCGTATAAACGTATGAAGTTTTTCGGCTGCTTCTGATATCAACTTATTTCTCTTTTGATGTTGTTAAGCTTCAGCTCATCTAACCACTGTAAACTGCGATGATGATAAAGACGAATATATTTACGTACAAATGCATATTAATGGTTCTTCTAGTAATAGGAGTTACCGCTTGTGGCACTCGTTATCCTCTAGACATTCCAGAAGAACAGTGGGTGTTGATGTCGCCTCAACAGCAGTTAGATGCAAGAACTCAGCAAGCGGCACTTGATAAAGCTGCACATGAACGAAGGGTGGCAGAAGCGCGGGCAAGAGAGGCTGAAGCTCTAAAAGAAGCAGCAGAGCTAGATCAGCGTCGACGAAATGCAGAATACGGCGAAAGAGTGCAATGTATTTTAGATCCCGCTGAAGTCTATGTTAGAGGACGTTGGGAAACTGCTAGACCTGTTGCGCTAGATCTTGTGAGTGGTTTCGCCGATGAAATTGAAACAGTCGATTCGCGTGGGCGTTATGCTCAATCTTTCTATGCCAGTTTCGATGGTCAAGTCGTTCGTATGTGTCGTTCAGTAAATGCAATTCAACGACGTTCAGCAGGAGAATGTGCGGAAATGATTGCGACTCGACAGCAATACGAGCGAGGTATTACGCGTCAGATTGAGCAAGATAGATTAATTCGAGGTGATTTGTACTGTGATTTAGTACCTCAAGCGCCGCGTGGGCAGCGCTTGAGGTTGCATTAGTAACCTAATGTTTCTAAATGGGTTCTGCCCATAGATCGTATTCATCTGCATCAACAACGCGAGCGCGTACGATAGTGCCGGGAATTAGGTGCGTCGCATTATCTAGGTAAACCTGACCGTCAATTTCTGGCGCATCTGCTTTACTGCGTCCAACCGCACCTTCTTCAACCACTTCATCGATGATGACATCGATCTCTGTTCCGATCTTCTGCTGAAGTTTTGCTGCACTGATGCGTGCTTGTACCGCCATAAAACGTTCCCAGCGATCTTGCTTAATATCATCAGGAATATGCTCGGCAATATCATTGGCCGTTGCGCCATCAACGGGTGAGTATTGGAAGCATCCCACGCGATCAAGCTGCGCTTCTTCAAGAAAATCCAATAACTCTTGGAAGTCTTCTTCAGTTTCACCGGGGAAGCCAACAATAAAGGTGCTACGAATCACAAGTTCAGGACAAATAGCACGCCATGTACGAATACGCTCAAGCGTGTTTTCAGCATGTGCAGGACGCTTCATCATCTTTAGAACGCGAGGACTAGCGTGCTGGAAGGGAATATCCAGATAAGGCAGAATTTTTCCTTCTGCCATCAAAGGAATCACTTTATCTACCGATGGGTAAGGGTAAACATAATGCAAACGAACCCATACGCCTAAATCGCCGAGTGCCTGACAAAGCTCTAATAACCGCGTTTTAACAGGGCGGCCATTCCAAATACCCAATGGATATTTCAAATCCACACCATAGGCACTGGTGTCTTGAGAAACGATTAATAGCTCTTTCACACCGGCTTTAACTAAGCCTTCTGCTTCTTTCATCACATCTTCAGCTTTGCGCGAAACCAGATCGCCACGAAGTGAAGGGATGATGCAGAAAGTACAGCGATGATTACAGCCTTCGCTGATTTTCACATAAGCATAATGACGAGGAGTCAGTTTAATGCCTTGTGGTGGCACCAAACTGATAAACGGATCATGTTCAGGAGTATGAGGTGCATGTTCATGAACTGCATTCACCACAGACTCATAAGCTTGAGGACCTGTTACGGTTAACACTTGAGGATGAAGATTGCGAATCTCTTCTTCATTCACACCAAGACATCCCGTCACGATAACGCGACCGTTTTCTTTGATCGCTTCACCGATGGCATCCAAGGATTCTGCTTTTGCGCTATCTATAAAGCCGCAGGTGTTCACGACCACTATGTCGGCATTGTCATAAGAAGGAGAGATCTCATAACCCTCTGTGCGAAGCTGGGTCAGGATGCGTTCAGAGTCAACGAGTGCTTTGGGGCAGCCTAGGCTAACAAAGCCTACCTTGGGTGCGTTCATATAATTTGCAAAAACCTTAGAAGAAAACAAAGCGCAATTTTAGCGAAAACCGCTTAAAGAGGCGAGAAAAGACGCTTGCACAGGCCCTTATTAATGATATTATTGCTAACGATACATACCATTCAATACGTATTGTGTACTAAATAACATGGCTAGAAGCAGTAATACACATCAAGCAGTTTTCAAAGCAGCAGACACCTTGCTAGAACAGGGTGTGCGTCCTACTCAACAAAATGTGCGAGATTTAATTGGTAGTGGCAGCATTACAACCATCAACAAAGCGCTAGGTGATTGGTGGGGTTCTTTAAGTGAGCGATTGAACCGTCGTCACGACCATCCTGAACTGCCAGAGCCTGTTATTAGGCTGGCTAATCAGACCTGGGATAGGGCGCTTGCTTATGCTGAAAAGCGCTTTCAAGAGCAAAGTGCTGTTTATAGTGATCGCATCCGAGAGCTTGAAGGGCTGTTAAGCAAAGCAGAACAAGAGGGCGGCCACTCGTTAACAGAGTTGCAAAAGGACTATCAGACACTTTTACAGAAATACACTTCTGTGTTGGATGAGGTAAGAGTTCAACATCAATCAATTAATTCGCTAGAAGAAAGGCTTTTTCGCACCAGTAGCAAGCTGGAAGTTACAGAGCGAGAGTTGAATCAGTCGCGTCTTTCTGCTGGAGGAAATCTACAGCAAAGTGATGAAGTGATTGAATATCGTGTTAAAATCCGCATTCAAGAGGAGGAGATAACTCGCCTTAAGAAGCAAAATGCTGATCTGCAATCCGATAATGCAAGCCTAAGACGCGCACTGTCTGAGGCGGAGAAAGAATCGCTCGAACGTCGTCATCAGTTAGAATTGGCGCAAGCTCGTCATTCTAAGTGATTCATATGCAACAGTAACGATTGTGTCTGGTTAACGGAAAGAATGGAACAATTCATACCCGAAGGTAGCTCAGTACAGGTCATTCGCGAATTGATTCGCGATGCCAGTCCAGGTGAGGTTTTTTGCTGCAAAGATGCTGGTTTATTCGAAACCACTAAAGTTGCATTGATAGCCGAAAAAGCAGCTGATATAACTATACAATTACTTGATGAGGGTAATTACGTCATTAGACAGGTGTCTTCTAAACGACGTATTGACCAAAAAAAGAGTGAGCATCTTAATGATCGTCAACTTGCAGTGGTTAGAGCGCTTGAAAAAGTGTTACAACACTGTCGCAAGGAAGGCGTACAACTGATAGGATTTAGTGACGAGTTGGTGGCACAGCCTGCTCACCTTGATCCGGCGGAAGGAATATCGCCTTTTGCGTTAGATTTGGATACGAGTGACGTATACAGAGGCGCAGATAGCTTGAAAAAAGGCGTGTAAACATGACAATCCGTTTGTTATTGGTTGATGATCACTCCATCATCCGAGCCGGCTATCGGCAAATATTGCAAAAGCATAGTGATATATCTGTAGTCGCAGAGGCTGAAACAGGTCAATGTGCTGTGGATTGCTGCAAGCAGCATCGCCCTGATGTGGTGGTTTTAGATCTATCTATTCCTTTTAATAATTTTTCTGATGAAGTTTCATTTGCTTGTGGTTTAGAAACCATCCGAAGAATTGTTGCACTTCGCCTGCATACTAAGCTTCTTGTGTTAACTGCCATGTCTAATGAACCCTTCCCATCTCAAGCGGTTACAGCAGGGGCTTCAGGTTATTTAACTAAGCACTGTGCACCTGAAGAGCTGGTTGTTGCAGTTAAAGCAGTCGCCAAGGGAGAGCAATATTTTTCTGCTTCCATACGTAATGAGATGAATCCTGATAGCGAAACAAGTGCTCCTTTAGCGAGTCTTAGTAAGCGAGAGCTTGAAGTCTTTAGCATGTTAGCAGAAAGCTTTCCAATCAATCAGATAGCCGAATCTCTTTGCTTAAGTCCTAAGACAGTTCATGCACATCGTGCGAACATATTGCGAAAGCTTAAGCTGAAGAATAATGCTGAGCTAGTCAAGATGGCTGTTCGCTATGGTGTGGCAGCCAGCTAATGCTGTAAATAGAAAGATTTTAAGCTGTAAAATCGTGTAGTAATCTTCTTTAAGAACATATCCTTTCTTGTTATTTATCAATGGAATACCTAATGAACTGCTATAAGTTGATCATTTTCGATCTAGATGGAACCTTACTGGATACTGTTGAAGAAATAGCTGCATCAATGAATGACATGTTGTCAGAATTTGACTTGCCAAATGTCACCTTAGATCAAGCTAAATATTGGGTAGGAAAGGGTGCGCCTCATTTTTTAAATCAAGTTATTGAGCATCATCAGCTTAAAATTGATGTTAGTTACGATCAACTCTTGCAGCGCTTCTATCATTATTATGAAAAGCGATCTGGCACTGGTAGCAGTTTATACCCAGGTGTTTTAGAGGCTTTAGAAACGCTATATAAATCAGATTATAAGCTCTCTGTTGTAACCAACAAGTTCAAAATTGGCGCAGATAAAGTCCTACAGTCTCACAAAATCGATCATCTATTTGATGACATCATTGGTGGCGATTCTTTTGAGCATAAAAAACCAGATCCCATAGCTGTTCATTTCCTTATGCAAAAGCACTGCGTTCAACCTGAACAAGTACTTTTTATTGGCGACTCAACAACCGATGTCTCTACTGCTAAAAATGCAGGCGTAGATGTCTGGGCTGTACCTTACGGATACAACCATGGACAACCCATAGAGCAGGCTAATCCTAATCGTGTCATGAGCTCATTTTCTGACGTTCTTGATGTCTTAACTGTACGTTAAATCCAATAGTTCTTA